>NZ_CP021109.1:4200000-4500000 GCF_002119725.1 Bordetella genomosp. 9 | reverse complement strand
GGCAAGAGCGGAGCGCGGTACGGCGATCTGAAGCGTCGTTTCGTGTTCCTCGTGCTCGCCCTGGTGGTGTACCGCCTGGGCACCCACATCCCGGTTCCGGGCATCAACCCGGACGCCCTGGCTGATCTGTTCCGGCAGAATCAGGGCGGGATCCTGGGCCTGTTCAACATGTTCTCCGGCGGGGCGCTGTCGCGTTTTTCGATCTTCGCCCTGGGGATCATGCCGTACATCTCGGCGTCCATCATCATGCAGCTGATGTCGGTGGTCGTGCCATCGCTGGAAGCGCTGAAGAAGGAAGGCGAGGCCGGCCGCCGCAAGATCACCCAATACACCCGCTATGGCACTGTCGTGCTGGCGCTGGTGCAGGCGGTGGGTATTTCGGTGGCGCTGGAGTCCCAGCCGGGTCTGGTGACGGATCCGGGCATGTTGTTCCGCTTCACCACGGTGGTCACGCTGCTCACCGGCACCATGTTCATCATGTGGCTGGGGGAACAGATCACCGAGCGGGGCCTGGGTAACGGTATCTCCATCCTGATCTTCGCCGGGATCGTGGCGGGCTTGCCCAATGCGTTGGCCGGTTTGCTGGATCTGGTCCGGACGAACTCGATGTCGGTGCTGTCGGCCCTGTTCATCGTGGCGCTCGTGATCGTGGTGACGGCTTTCGTGGTGTTCGTGGAACGCGGACAGCGCAAGATCACCGTCAACTATGCCAAGCGCCAGGTGGGGAACAAGATCTACGGCGGCCAGAGCTCGCATCTGCCGCTGAAGCTGAACATGGCCGGGGTGATTCCGCCCATCTTCGCTTCGTCGATCATCCTGTTCCCGGCGACGATCACCAGCTGGTTCTCCAGCAGCGAACATATGCGCTGGCTGGGTGACCTGGCCGCTGCCCTGTCGCCGCGCCAGCCGCTGTACATCACGCTGTATTCGGCCGCCATCATTTTCTTCTGCTTTTTCTATACGGCACTGGTGTTCAACAGCCGCGAAACTGCAGACAACCTGAAGAAGAGCGGTGCCTTCGTTCCCGGCATCCGCCCCGGCGAGCAGACCGCGCGCTATATCGACAAGATATTGATGCGCCTGACGCTGGCGGGAGCGCTGTACATCACGCTGGTGTGCCTGTTCCCGGAATTCCTGGTTATGCGTTGGAACGTGCCGTTCTACTTCGGCGGTACGTCGCTGTTGATTATCGTCGTGGTAACGATGGACTTCATGGCGCAGGTTCAGGCCTACATGATGTCCCACCAGTACGAATCCTTGCTCAAGAAGGCCAACTTCAAGGGCTCGAACTCGAACCTGCCGATGCGTTAAGCGAAGAGAATGGCAAAGGACGACGTCATCCAGATGCAAGGCGAGGTTCTGGAGAACCTGCCCAACGCGACCTTTCGCGTCAAGCTCGAAAACGGCCACGTGGTGTTGGGCCATATTTCCGGCAAGATGCGCATGCATTACATCCGGATCCTGCCGGGCGACAAGGTCATAGTGGAGCTCACGCCCTATGACCTGACGCGAGCCAGGATCGTGTTCCGCGCGAAGTAAGCGGGCGGTTTACGGAATAACAGGGAGTCACCCATGAAAGTATTGGCATCGGTTAAGCGGATCTGCCGCAACTGCAAAATCATCAAACGCCACGGCGTGGTGCGTGTCATCTGCACCGACCCGCGGCACAAGCAGCGTCAGGGCTGAGCACTCGGCCACCACGCAATAGATTTATTCAAGGAACAGTCATGGCCCGTATTGCTGGCATCAACATTCCGCCGCATCAGCACGCCGAGATCGGCCTGACCGCCATTTTTGGCATTGGTCGTACGCGCGCCCGCAAGATCTGCGAAGCTGCTAATGTGCCCGTTACCAAAAAGGTCAAGGATCTCACCGACGCCGAGCTGGAGCGCATCCGCGAGCACGTTGGTGTGTTCACCGTCGAAGGCGACCTGCGTCGCGAAGTCCAGCTGTCGATCAAGCGTCTGATCGACCTGGGCACCTACCGTGGCATGCGTCATAAGCGCGGTTTGCCCGTGCGCGGCCAGCGCACCCGCACCAACGCCCGCACCCGCAAGGGTCCGCGTCGTGCTGCGGCGTCCCTGAAGAAATAATCGAGGAACAGGATTATGGCGAAAGCTTCCACCAGCGGCGCCTCCCGCGTACGCAAAAAGGTCAAGAAGAACGTTTCGGACGGCATTGCGCACGTCCACGCGTCCTTCAACAACACCATCATCACCATCACCGATCGCCAGGGCAATGCCTTGTCCTGGGCGACCTCGGGCGGTGCAGGCTTCAAGGGCTCGCGCAAGTCGACGCCGTTCGCGGCTCAGGTTGCCGCCGAAACGGCCGGGCGCGTCGCGCTGGAATACGGCATCAAGACCTTGGAAGTGCGCATCAAGGGACCCGGCCCCGGCCGTGAGTCGTCGGTTCGCGCGTTGAATGCGCTGGGCATCAAGATCTCGAGCATTGCCGATATCACGCCCATTCCGCATAACGGCTGCCGGCCGCCCAAGCGTCGTCGTATTTAAGGGGAATCCTCGTGGCACGTTACATTGGACCCAAATGCAAGCTCTCGCGGCGCGAGGGCACCGACCTGTTCCTGAAGAGCGCCCGCCGTTCGCTGGACTCCAAGTGCAAGCTGGACTCCAAGCCCGGCCAGCACGGCCGCACGTCCGGCGCTCGTACGTCCGACTACGGTCAGCAGCTGCGTGAAAAGCAGAAGCTCAAGCGCATGTACGGCGTTCTGGAAAAGCAGTTCCGCAAGTACTTCCAGGAAGCCGACCGCGTCCGTGGCAACACGGGTGAAAAGTTGATCCAGCTGCTGGAATCGCGCCTGGACAACGTGGTGTACCGTATGGGCTTCGGCTCGACGCGCGCCGAAGCGCGCCAGCTGGTCAGCCACCGCGCGATCGAGCTGAACGGCCGCACCGCCGATATCGCGTCGATCCTGGTGAAAGCCGGTGATGTGATCTCCGTGCGTGAAAAGGCGAAGAAGCAGGCTCGCATCCGCGAATCCCTGGATCTGGCCACCAGCATCGGTCTGCCCCAGTGGGTCGAAGTTGACACCAACAAGATGACCGGTGTCTTCAAGCAGGCCCCGGATCGCGCCGACGTCGCGCGCGACATCAACGAATCGATGGTCGTGGAACTGTATTCGCGCTGATGCGTGGCGCCGCCCGGTGCGGCGCTGCCTGCGCGATACGCAACACCCACGTTCGTCTCGCTGTATTACTCGCGTTTCGACCCGCAAATGCCCCTTCGGGGTGTTGCGGGTCTGCGGGTTTTTGAAAGGGGCGCTTTTTCCGGGACATGTCCCGGCCGATGCTCCCATACACACTCACTTCCATCAGCCTTATCGGTGTAACGAGCCGAGGGTATTGAAAAGGAAACAAGTCAATGTCCACTCAAGGTTTTCTGAAGCCGCGCTCCATCGAAGTCGAGCCCGTCGGGACGCACCATGCCAAGATCGTCATGGAGCCCTTCGAGCGCGGTTACGGCCATACGCTGGGTAACGCCCTGCGCCGCATCCTGCTGTCTTCCATGACCGGCTACGCGCCGACGGAAGTCCAGATGACCGGCGTTGTGCACGAGTACTCCACCATCCCCGGCGTGCGTGAAGACGTCGTGGACATCCTGCTGAACCTGAAGGGCGTCGTCTTCAAGCTGCACAATCGCGACGAAGTCACGCTGGTTCTGCGCAAGCAGGGCGAAGGTCCGGTACTGGCCAGCGACATCGAGCTGCCGCACGACGTCGAAATCGTCAATCCGGGTCACGTGCTGTGCAACCTGACCGAAGCCGGCAAGATCGAGATGCAGGTCAAGGTCGAGAAGGGCCGCGGCTATGTGCCGGGCAATGTGCGCGCGCTGTCGGAAGACCGTACGCACACCATCGGCCGCATCGTCCTGGACGCTTCCTATAGCCCCGTGCGCCGCGTCAGCTACGCGGTGGAAAGCGCGCGCGTGGAACAGCGTACCGACCTGGACAAGCTGGTGCTGGACATCGAGACCAACGGCGTGATTTCGCCCGAGGAAGCGGTGCGCCAGGCCGCGCGCATCCTGATGGACCAGATCTCCGTCTTCGCCGCCCTGGAAGGCGCGGGCGACGCCTACGAGGCGCCGGTGCGCGGTACGCCCCAGATCGATCCGGTGCTGCTGCGTCCGGTCGACGATCTGGAGCTGACGGTGCGTTCGGCCAACTGCCTGAAGGCCGAAAACATCTACTACATTGGCGACCTGATCCAGCGTACCGAAAACGAACTGCTGAAGACGCCGAACCTGGGCCGCAAGTCCTTGAACGAAATCAAGGAAGTGCTGGCCGCACGCGGCCTGACGCTCGGCATGAAGCTGGAGAACTGGCCCCCGATGGGCCTCGAGCGTCCCTGATCGTTCGGGTTGTTTTTGCGGGGTCCGCGAATGCGGATCCCTTTCCCGCCACCGGGCCGCGGCATGGTCGCATGCCGATAGAAGATCCGGATAACCTGGCAGCCGCAAGGCCGTCTTTAGATTCATAAGGAAATTGTCATGCGTCACGGTAATGGTTTGCGCAAGCTCAACCGCACCAGCAGCCACCGTCTCGCCATGTTCCGCAACATGGCCGTTTCGCTGATCACTCACGAAGCGATCAAGACCACGCTGCCCAAGGCGAAAGAACTGCGCCGCGTTATTGAACCCCTGATCACGCTGGGCAAGGAGCCCACGCTCGCGAACAAGCGGCTGGCGTTTGCCCGTCTGCGCGATCGCGACGCCGTGGTCAAGCTGTTCGCCGAACTCGGTCCGCGCTATGCGGCTCGCAACGGCGGCTACACCCGTGTGCTGAAGATGGGTTTCCGTCAGGGCGACAACGCTCCCATGGCTTTCATGGAGCTGGTTGACCGTCCGGAAGTGTCGGAAACGCAAGCTGAAGGTTCCGCCGAATAAGCGGTCGCCCCAGGCAAAAAAGAGCGAGCCTTATGGCTCGCTTTTTTTTCGGCGTATGCCGGGACTGCATGGCCGGGCCGCGCCTGCAATGGCGCGTTCGCCCGCAGGCCGGGACATTTCGCACCAACCCGCGGCGTCTGTTTCACCGGACTAAAATGCCCTGAAGCGGGCGCCGCACCGGCGGCGCCCGGGATGGCAAGGAGAAAGCGGTCATGCCGAACGACGACGATATGGTGCTGGTCATCAGTAATGCGCCGGATCTGCTGCTGGCCAAGCGCATCGCGCACGTGGTCGTGGAAGAAGGACTGGCCGCGTGCGTGAACCTCGGCGCGCCGATGCTGTCGATCTATACCTGGAAGGGTCAGGTCGAAGGCGCGGAGGAGGTTCCCATGTGGTTCAAGACCACCCAGGCAAGGCTGGATACATTGATGCGGGCGATCACGCGCATGCACCCCTACGAGGTGCCCGAGATCATTGCCGTTCCGGTGACCGCCAGCGCGGCACCGTACCGGGATTGGGTGCGCGCGCAGACGGCGCCGCGCGAAACCTCGCAATAAGAGGCGAACATGCCGTTTGCCTTTGCGCCCCTTGCATGGCCGCGACACCGGTGCCCGCCCGATAGCGCTGCTTGCCGCGTGTGGATTCAGGCGGCTCGCACCCTGGCGCTCTTTTGCCTTTGCCTGTTCGCCGGCATCTCAGGCGCGCGGGCGGAAGATGACTTCCTCGCGCCCGAACAGGCATTTCCGTTTTCCGCCTCGGTCGACGGGCCCGACGCCATCCGCGTCGTCTACAAGGTGGCCAGGGGCTACTACATGTACCGCGAGCGCTTTGCTTTCGCGGTAGCGCCCGCCGGCGCGGCCACGCTGGGCCAGCCCATCTTCCCTGCCGGCGAGGTGAAGTACGACCCCACGTTCGACAAAAACATGGAGGTCTATCACGGTCCCGTATCGATACGCGTACCGGTGCAGCCCGGCGGCGGGCCCTTCACGTTGAAGGTCACCGGGCAGGGCTGCGCCGACAAAGGCGTCTGTTATCCGCCGATGACCCATACCGTATCCCTGCAGCCGTCCGCGAACGGCCTGCGGATCACCGGCACGGGGACTGCCGATTTCTCTCCAACGGATTACCCGGACCCCACCGCCGGCGCGGCTTTCTCCGCCGCGCCGGCGGGTATAGCGGGGCTGACAGGCGGCCAGCCGGCCGGCGCCGCCGGGTCGAGTTCCTCTCAGGGCGCGGATGGCGCGGCGCCCAATGCGCCGACGCCTGCGCTGGCGCCGTCGAGCGGCGATCCGTCCAGCGTGGCCACACAAGACCGGCCGGCGGCCGGGGGAATCGGCGCGCTTGTCCGCACCGATGATATTGGCCTGGCCGACGCCATCGCAGGCATGGGATGGCTGAAGACCGCCGGCGTCTTCCTGCTGCTCGGCGTGCTGTTGTCGTTGACGCCATGCGTGTTGCCGATGATTCCCATCCTTTCGTCTCTGATCGTCGGCGCCGGGCAAGGGCATGGGCGGGAGCGGTCCGTGACGCGCAGCCGAGGGCTGGCGCTTGCCGCGGCCTATGTGCTCGGTATGTCGCTCGTCTACACCGGGCTCGGCGTTGCGGCGGGCCTGAGCGGTGTCGGTCTGGCGGCGTGGCTGCAGACGCCCTGGGTACTCGCGCTGTTCGCCGCTTTGTTGGGCGTCCTGGCGCTGGCGATGTTCGACGTCTTCACGCTCCAGGTCCCAGCCGCCCTCCAGACCCGTCTGTCCGATCGGGTGTCGCGCGTCCCCGGCGGCAGGGCCACCGGCGCATTCGTCATGGGCGCGGTCTCGGCGCTGATCGTCGGTCCGTGCGTGGCGGCGCCGTTGGCGGGCGCGTTGCTGTACATCTCGCAGACCGGCGACGTCGTCCTTGGCGGCGCAGCTTTGTTCGCGATGGCGTGGGGCATGGGCGTGCCGCTGTTGATCGTCGGCGCTTCGGCGGGCAGCCTGCTGCCCAAGGCGGGACCATGGATGGACGGGGTCAAGCGCCTGTTCGGCATGTTGCTGTTGGGTACGGCGTGGTGGATGCTGATTCCGTTGCTGCCCGTCTGGGTGCAGATGGTCGGATGGGCGCTGCTGGCTTTGGTGGCCGCGGTCATGCTGCGCGCGTTCGAACCCTTGCCAACGGTCGGCGGCACCGCGCGCATGTTCGCCAAGGGCGCCGGCTTACTCCTGGCGCTGATCGCGGTGGTGCTTCTGGTCGGCGCCGCGAGCGGCGGCCGCGATGTCCTGCGCCCGCTATCGCAGCTGGCGGCGGCCGATCGCGGCTGGACGAATGCCGGAACCGCCGGAAGCGAAAATGCTGGAAAACCGGGCGCCGGGTCGTTCAGCGCTACGCCCATCGCGCCTGCCGCATTGACGTTCACACCGGTCCGCTCTCTGGCGGAACTGGACGCCGCCGTCGCCTCGGCAGGGCGCCCGGCGATGCTGGACTTCTATGCCGACTGGTGCGTCTCCTGCCGCGAGATGGAGCAATTCACCTTCACCGACCCCGCTGTCGCCGCCCGCATGTCCGGCATGTTGCTGCTGCGCGCCGACGTCACGGCCAACAATGCCGATGACCGCGCCCTGCTGAAGCGCTTCCGTCTTTTCGGCCCGCCCGGCATCATCTTCTTCGACGCGCAGGGACGCGAACGGCGCGACGTGCGCGTTATCGGCTTCCAGGAGGCCCGCCGCTTCGCCGAATCCCTGGACCGCGTCGCCACGCCCCAGGCGTCACGCTGACCAACCAACGGGCGTCACCCCTTGCCAGTGAAGCGCCAGCGCTTCGGGGATGGACCCACCACCGCCCATGAAAACAGGTGCCCCAGGATCGGGGACGCCGCGGATCCGGCTCCGCCGGTCCGCCAGCGCCGCCCCCTTGAGGGGAAGCGCGCCAGCGCTTCGGGGGTGGGCTACCCCCTCATCAGCCGGGCGGCTTCGATCGCGAAATACGTCAGGATGCCATCCGCGCCGGCGCGCTTGAAACCAAGCAGCGATTCCATCATCACCTTGTCGTGGTCCAGCCAGCCATTGGCTGCCGCGGCTTTCAGCATGGCGTACTCGCCGCTGACCTGGTAGGCGAAGGTCGGCACGCGGAACGCGTCCTTCACTCGGCGCAGCACGTCCAGGTACGGCATGCCGGGCTTGACCATGACCATGTCCGCGCCTTCGCTCAGGTCCGCGGCGACTTCGCGCAGCGCTTCGTCGATATTGCCCGGATCCATCTGGTAGGCGGCCTTGTTGGACTTGCCCAGGTTCGACGCCGAACCGACGGCATCGCGGAACGGGCCGTAGAAAGCGCTCGCGTACTTGGCCGAATACGCCATGATGCGGGTATGGATGTGTTGCGCGTTTTCCAGCGCCTGACGGATGGCGCCGATACGTCCGTCCATCATGTCGCTGGGCGCGACGATATCCACGCCGGCGTGCGCCTGCACCAACGCCTGCCTGATCAGGATTTCCACCGTTGGCTCGTTCAGCACGTAGCCTTCGTCGTCGATGACGCCGTCCTGACCGTGGCTGGTGTAAGGATCCAGCGCGACGTCGGTCAGCACGCCCAGCTGCGGGAAGCGCTTTTTCAGCTCCGCCACGACGCGGGGAATCAGGCCTTCGGGATTGGTCGCCTCGATACCGTCCGGCGTCTTCAGCGACCCGTCGATGACAGGGAACAGCGCCAACACCGGGATGCCAAGCTCGACACAGGTTTCCGCCACCGGCAGCAGCGTATCCAGCGAATAGCGCACAACGCCCGGCAGGGAAGGTACGGCTTGCTGCAGGCCCTTGCCTTCGGCGACGAACACCGGATAGATCAAGTCGTTGGGCGTCAGCACGTTCTCGCGCACAAGGCGGCGCGTGAAGTCGTCGCGCCGCAACCGGCGCGGGCGGGAGGCCGGGAATGCGGCCGATACGATGTAAGGGTTCATGGCACTACCTTGGGGGATATCCAGTTTTCGATATGTTCCGCGGCCTCTTCCAGGCCGATGCGGTCAGGCGCCGAAAACGGCAGCGCGTGCAGGGCGCCGATATCGGCCAGTTCCTTTTTGACGGCGAAGACGGCACGAACCCGCTGGCCGTAAGGCAGCTTGTCGGCCTTGGTCAGCAGCGCAAGCACTGGCCGTCCGGTGGGCGCGATGAAGTCGGCGAGCCGGCGGTCCAGGTCGGTGACGCCGCGCCGGATGTCGATCAACAGCACCACGCCGGCCAGCGAGGCACGCGTGGCCAGGTAGCCGCCCAGCAGATCGGCCCACTTCTCTCTTTCGTCCTGGCTGATGGCGGCGTAGCCGTAGCCCGGCAGGTCCACCAGGAAGCCAAGGGGATGATCGGGGTCGTAGGGGTCAGGCAGTCCGAAAAGATTGATCAGCCGAGTGCGTCCCGGCGTCTTGCTCGAAAACGCCAGACGGCGCTGATTGGTCAGCACGTTGATGGCGGTGGACTTGCCGGAATTGGAGCGGCCGACGAAGCAGACCTCGGGCGCGCCCGGGGCGGGCAGCTGGTCGAGGCGGGCTGCCGAAACGAAGAAGGAGGCGCGATGGAGCAGGGACACGGGAAGGAAGCGGGATGAGGGGTCTGGACCCTATTGTATAATCCGGCGTTTGCAAGGGTGGGCGTCAGCCCCCTCCGGTGGAACACGCCGCGTCGCATCACAGATATCGGGGTACACCGGCAGGTCTGGGCAGGCGAATGGAAAACATAGGCAAATCATAAGCGGCGCGGGAACAGCGCCGTGAATCGATGCTGCGAACGTCGAGGTTTTCATGAAGCGTGTGCTGTCCCGGATGTTGGTAGTGGGCGGATTGCTGTCTGGCATGACCGCCGTTTTTCCAAGTATCGCGGCCGATGCTTCGGCGACCCCGGCCAAGCCGGACGCAGCCAAGGGCGAGCAGCTCTTCACCAACGGCGATCCCTCCCGCGGCATCATTGCCTGTGTCAGCTGTCACGGCGCCGGCGGCAATAGCACCATCCCGGCCAACCCCAACCTGGCCGCCCAGCCCCACGAATACCTGGCGAAACAGCTCGCCGATTTCCAGCAAAAGCAGGGCGCGAAAACGCCGCTTCGCAACGGCCCCGGCGGCAATCCCAGCCCCATGACCGCCATCGCGCAGGCGTTGACGCCGCAGGACATGCAAAACGTCGCGCTGTATCTGTCGGCGCAGTCCTTGAAGGAACCTGCCACGGCTGGGCAGAAATCGCTTGTGGACCTGGGCCAGAAAATCTGGCGCGCCGGCCTGCCGGAGCGCAACGTGCCCGCATGCGCGAGCTGCCACTCGGCCAACGGCGCGGGCGTCCCCGCGCAGTATCCGCGCCTGTCGGGCCAGTTTCCTGCTTACATCGAAGAACAGCTCAAGTTGTTCCAGGACGGCAGCCGCGGCAATAGCGAACCCATGCAGACCATCGCCAGCCGCATGACCGCCGAGCAGATCAAGGCGGTCTCGGACTACGCGGCCGGTCTGCGGTAATCTTCAATCGTCCCGAACCATCGCAGGGACGCATTGTCTGTAGCAAGGGGATCGCCCGGTCAACAGGCGATCCCCTTTTCCCATGCATCCTGATCCTTCCTATCCCTCTTCTTCGCGCCCGGACTCCCTGCGCACCTTGCCGGCTGCGGTGCTGGAACTGCTCGGGTCCATGCGGTTCGCCGTCAGCCTGCTGATGTTCATTTGCGTGGCCAGCATCGTCGGAACGGTGCTGGTGCAGAACCAGGCATCGTCGGCCTACATCGACCAGTTCGGTCCGTTCTGGTATGCGGTATTCGACAAGTTCTCCCTCTGGCATGTCTACAACAGTTGGTGGTTCCTGCTGATCATGGCCTTCCTGGTCGTATCGACCGGGGTGTGCCTGACGCGGAACACGCCGAAGATGCTGCGCGACGCCGTTTCCTTCCGCGAATACGTGCGCGTGTCCAGTCTTCGGGCCTTTCCGCATCGCGTCGATTTCGACACTCAGGCCGCGCCGGCGGAGGCGCTCGGTCGCGTGCGCCAGCTGTTGCGCGGCCTGGGCTATTCGTTGAAGGAACGCCAGGACGGCGACGGCGTGCTGCTGGCGGCCAAGAAGGGCAGCGCAAACCGCCTGGGCTACGTCTTCGCCCATACCGCCCTGATCGTCATCTGCATTGGCGGACTGCTCGATAGCGAACTTCTTGTGCGCCTGCAGGTGTGGCTGGGCGGCAAGACGCCTATCGTGGAGAACATGCTGATCAGCGATGTCCCGCCCAGCGGCAGGCTGTCCATCAATAATCCCAGTTTCCGCTCCAGCATGATGGTTCCGGAAGGCGGACGCGCCGCCAATGCCGTAGTGATGGTGGGCGACGGCGCGCTGGTGCAGCCGATTCCGTTCACGCTGACCCTGAAGAAATTCATCGTCGATTACTACTCCACCGGCATGCCGAGCCGCTTCGCCAGCGAGGTGGAGGTCCGCGATCCCGAGACCGGCGAAACCTTCGACAAGACCATCGAGGTGAACGAGCCGCTGCGCTACAAGGGCGTGACGGTATACCAGTCCAGTTTCGAGGACGGCGGCAGCGCCGTGACGCTGCGCGGCTACGCTTTGCGCGGCACCGATGTCCAGCCTTTCGAGCTGCGCGGCACGGTGGGCAAAGCCGCGGAGCCGGGCAAGGAGGCGCCGCCGCAGCTGCGCGATCTGCGCGTGGACGTCACGGCGCTGCGCCCCATCAACGTCGAGGATCTTTCGGGCGGCGCACCCAAGGCGCCGCGCGATTTCGCCCAGAACGTCGCAGCGGTGGCCGGCAGCGCCGCCGGCAAGAAGAACGAGCACCTGCGCAACGTGGGCCCCAGCGTGGAGTACCGCCTGGTCGATGCCAGCGGCCAGGCGCACGAATTCCGCAACTACATGCTGCCGGTGCAATTGGATGGCTTCCCGGTCTTTCTGGCGGGCGTGCGCAACAACGCCGGCGAAAACTACCGCTATCTGCGCTTGCCGGCGGACGACGAAAACTCCGTTGCCGAGTTCATGCGCGTGCGCGCGCTGCTGGCCGATCCACAGGCACGGCTGGAGGCCGCGCGCCGCTTCGCCGAAAAGAACGCGCCGCAGGGCAGCGACCGGCAGCCCCTGCAGACGGCGGCGGAACGCGCCTTGCAGACGTTTTCGGAGGGCGGCCTGCAAGCAGTGGCCGCTTTCCTGCAGAGCAACGCGCCGGCAGCCGAACTGGAACGCGCGGCCGACGTCGTCGTGCGCCTGATCGGCGCCACCGTGGGAGAGCTGCGCACCATGGAAAGGGAACAGGCCGGATTGCCGCCCCTGCCCGCCGAAGGCGAGGGCGCGGAGCGCGCAGCGATGTGGTCGCGCGTGGCGGTGGCCGCGCTTTCCGATCTATTGCTCTATCCTGCACCCGTGTTCTTTACGCTTTCCGATTTCAAGCAAGTGCAGGCCAGCGTGTTCCAGGTCAGCCGTACTCCGGGCAAGCGCGTGGTCTACGTAGGCTGTCTGTTGCTGGTTCTCGGGGTGTTCAGCATGTTCTTCATTCGCGACCGGCGCGTGTGGGTATGGATTGCTCCGGGCCGCGATGGCGCCGGCAGCGCCGTGCACGCGGCCATGACATCCCAGCGTCGTACACTCGATTTCCATCGTGAATTCGACCGGTTCAAAACGGCGCTGATGCGCCTGAAGCAGTGAGGTAGCTTATGTCCAACCCCGCACTCTCCACCTCGGAAGACGGCCTTTGGCAGGAAGGCATGGCAGAAAGCGGCGACGGCCGCGTACGGCGTGGCCGTCCCGACTGGACCGACGCCGTGTTTCTGCTGCTGCTCGCGGTGGGCGCTGGCTACGCGATCACGCGCTTCTACGGCTCGATGGATTACTACGAAAAAGTGATCCTCGGCGGCGCCGTGCCCGTGCTGGCCTGGCTGGGTTGGCTGTGGCGGCCGTTGCGCCGGCTGATGATCGCTGTGGCGCTGGCCAGCGGGCTGGCGGTGCTGCTTTACGGGCACGACCTGGCGCGCGCCGAAGACGTGTTTTTCCTGAAGTACCTGCTGTCGTCGCAATCGGCCATCCTGTGGATGTCCGCGCTGTTCGTGCTGGCGACGGCCTGTTACTGGGCGGGACTGTTCAGCCCCACGGCGGCGTGGCTCGGAACGGCGCTGACCTGGGGCGCGGTGTTCGCCGGTGTGACCGGCATGCTGGTGCGGTGGCGCGAAAGCCACCTGATGGGACCGGACCTGGGCCACATTCCGGTCAGCAACCTGTACGAAGTGTTCGTCCTGTTCTCTCTGATCACGGCGCTGTTCTATCTGTATTACGAACGCCGCTATGCCACCCGCGCCCTGGGCGGCTTCGTGCTGCTGGTGATCTCTTCGGCGGTGGTCTTCCTGCTGTGGTACGCCTTCACGCGGGACGCGGCGCAGATCCAGCCGCTGGTGCCCGCGCTGAAGAGCTGGTGGATGAAGCTGCACGTGCCGGCGAATTTCATCGGGTATGGCACGTTCTCGCTGTCGGCGATGGTGGGCTTTGCCTACCTGGTGAAGGAGAACGGGCAGACCACCTCGTGGCGCAAGCTGGCGCCGCTGTTTGTGCTGGGCGTGCTGCTTTGCGCGGAGCCGATGGTGTTCCGGACCGAGGGGCTGTCGGCGGCGTGGATGACGTACTTCGGCCTGGGCGCGGTGATCGTGGGCGGCATCCTGTTGGGCCGGCGCCGCGTGGCCGCGGCGTTGCCGCCGCTGGTGGTGCTGGACGACATCATGTATCGCGCCATCACGATCGGCTTTGCGTTCTTCACCGTGGCGACGATTTTGGGCGCCTTATGGGCGGCCGACGCCTGGGGCGCCTACTGGCAATGGGATCCGAAGGAGACCTGGGCGCTGATCGTGTGGCTGAACTACGCGGCCTGGCTGCACATGCGGCTGATCAAGGGGCTGCGGGGGGCTGTGGCGGCGTATTGGGCGTTGCTGGGGTTGTTGATTACGGGGTTTGCGTTTTTGGGCGTGAATATGTTTTTGTCGGGGTTGCATTCTTATGGGCAGCTTTGATTTGGGCGGTTTCTGAGTGTTCTTGGGCCGTCCGGCGGGGCTGGCATTTGCCGCGGCCGGCCCGATCGGCCGGTCCGGCGCCCAGCGCGCCGGACACCGCTGCGCTGGCCTCGTCCGGCGGCCGCTTGATGGTGTTGTTCTTGTGAATAGCCGTGCGGCACGCCTCCCTACGGCGTCCGCTTGCTCGGCCTCAACGTGCCGGCCGCGGCAAACGCCAACCCCGCCGGACTCCGGGATGTTTCAACCGCGGTCATCTGGGGCGGATGGGGTTCTTGCGCTTCGTGGACGCGCCGGGTGGGGGTGGAAGAGTTTGCGGTGCCCGACCGAAGCGGCCGCCCTGCGCGGCCGCTTCGGTCATACGCTTTGTGCAGGGCAGGGGGTGGGCGCTGCGCGGGCTTTGAGGGGCGGTTTCCGGGGGCGTGCGGTGGATGCAGGCCGGTTAGAGAATGGGCTGGCATCGTTTTGAAGGGGCCGGGATTTCGATTTCGCGCGCCGCTGCCTTGCGCGCCTCGCGCCTCTTCGTTGACCCAAAAGCGACGAGATGAAAACGCGCTTAGCCAGCACCCAGGCGGCATGCTGGCAGTACTTGGGCCGCACTCAGGCAGTACTTAGGCAGTGCTTAGGCAGTACCCAGACAAAACCCAGACAATACGCAAGCGACAACGCGTATGACCGAAGCGGCCGCGCAGGGCGGCCGCTTCGGTCGGGCACCGAACAATCTTCCACCCCCAAACGGGGCGTCCAACGAAGCGCAAGAACCCGGCTCGCCCCAGATGCCCGCGGTTGAGACATCCCGGAGTCCGGCGGGGCCGGCGTTTGGCCGGTTCGGCCCGTTGAGGCCGAACGAGCGGGTGCCGTAGGGAGGCGTGCCGAGAACCCGGTCACAAGCAAACCACCGCCAAGCGGCCGCCGGACGAGGCCAGCGAAGTGGTGTCCGGCGCGCAGGGCGCCGGACCGGCCGATCGGGCCGAACCGGCCAAACGCCGGCCCCGCCGGACGGCCCAAAAAACCCAACCCCCCGCCAGCAGCCAAAACCCAAGCCCCGGCAAACAAACCCCTACGGCAGCGTCGATTCCCCGCGCAGCAGATCCTCCACGGTTTCCCGTTGCCGGATCACGTGGAACTGCTCTCCATCGACCATCACTTCCGCCGCCCGAGCGCGGGTGTTGTAGTTGCTGGCCATCACCATCCCATACGCTCCCGCCGACTCGATCGCCAGCACGTCGCCGCGCTCCACGGCAAGCATCCGCTGTTTGGCCAGCCAGTCGCCGCTTTCGCACACCGGCCCGACAACGTCGTACTCGAGCGTCGGGCCGTCGCGCCGCTGCACCGGCAGCAGGCCGTGCCACGCGTCATACAAGGTCGGACGGATAAGGTCGTTCATCGCGGCGTCGACGATCGCGAAGTTCCGGGCCTCGGCATGCTTGAGGAATTGCACGGTGGTCAGCATCACGCCTGCATTGCCTACCAGCGACCGGCCCGGCTCCAGAATCAGCTTCAGGTGGTCGAGCTTGCGCGCCTGCAGCTTTGCGTAGACCTGATCGATCAACGTCGCGGGCGCCAGCGGCGTTTCATCCGTATAGCGGATGCCCAGGCCGCCACCCAGGTCCAGGTGCTCGATTTCGATACCGGCCGCGCGCAGCCCGTCTATCAGGTCCAGCAGCTTGTCCAGCGCATCCAGATAGGGCGAGACTTCCGTGATCTGCGAGCCGATGTGGCAGTCCACACCGGCGATCGTGATGCCGGGCAGCGCCGCCGCGATCCGGTAGACCTTGGGCGCGTCCACGATGGCGATGCCGAATTTGTTTTCCTTCAGGCCCGTTGATATATACGGATGGGCGCCGGCATCCACGTCCGGATTCACGCGCAACGACACGCGCGCCTTTTTCCCCAGGGACGTCGCGACGTCGGACAGCAGGTGCAATTCCGCTTCCGACTCCACGTTGAAGCATTTCACGTCCGCTTCCAAGGCCTTGCGCATCTCCCACGCCTGCTTGCCGACGCCGGAAAACACGATTTTGGCCGGATCGCCGCCCACCGACAGCACACGGTGCAATTCGCCGCCGGAGACGATGTCGAAACCGGCGCCCAGGCGGGCGAACTCTTTCAGCACCGCCAGGTTGGAATTCGCCTTCATGCCGTAGCACACAAGGACGTCGCGGCCGCCGATGGCATCGCGGTACGATGACCAGGCAGCGGCAAGCGCCCCGCGCGAATAGACGTACAGGGGCGTGCCCAGGCGATCCGCCAGCGTCTGCAGGGGGACCCCTTCGGCGTACAGCGCGCCGTCGCGGTAATGGAAATGGGGATGGCCCGCCGGCTGCGGCGGCAAGGGTTGCGTGGCGGTCATTGTTGCGTTGCGGACGGCGGATAATCGGGATAGGCGGTGCCCACGCGCACGCCGGGCGCGGCGCGGAAAGTCAGGGGGGCAACGACCTTGGGCGGGCCCTTGGGCCCGTTATCGCCGGTCGGCATGTAGAGCGGGCCTTTGAAGCCGCATGCCGCCAGCGACGCGACACCGGCCAGCGTCGCTACAATGCGCAGAGCGGTACGGCTGAATGCCGGATTGGACACGGGGAACTCCGTAATTCTTGCAGACTGGATTATGAACGAAACCGAATTTCTTGCGTTGGCGGAGCAGGTCCTGGACCGCATCGAAAGCCAGGCGGACGATTGGTCCGCATCGCTCGACGTGGACGTCGAAGCCAACCGCAGCGGCAACGTGTTGACGTTGATCTTCGAGGACGACACGCACGTGGTCGTCAACAGCCAGGCGGCGATGCAGGAAATCTGGGTGGCGGCGCGCAGCGGCGGCTTCCATTATCGCTACGACGGCCAGCATTGGCTGGACACGCGCGGCGGGCCGCCCCTGCACGATGCCTTGTCCCAGATCTGTTCCGAGGCCGCTGGCGTGCCGGTCACCGTCCGCCTGTAGATATCCGTCCATGGCGCGCAACGCCCGCAGCTGCGGGCGCCGCCATCACTGGCCGGGCACCGAGCCTTCGCCGAAGCTGGTGCCGGACGGCCGGCCGTCGCCGTTGGAAGCGCGCAGGGCGTTCAGCAGGTCGCCCAGGCTGTCCGACGACGGCGGCGCCGCAGCGGGCAGTCCCAGGCGCGCAACGGCCTGCCCGGGCGGAAACTCCGAAAAATAGTATTCGCCGTTATCCACCAGCAGGCCGTCGGGCTTGGGACGCTGCTTCTGTTCGGGCACGCCCTTCAGCATTTCCTGCATGTAGCTGAGCCAGATCGGCAGCGCCACGCCGCCGCCCGTTTCGCGCGCGCCGAGCGAACGGGGCTGGTCGTAGCCGAGCCAGGCGGTGGCGACCAGACTCGGCGTGTAGCCCGAGAACCAGGCGTCCACCGATTCGTTGGTCGTACCCGTCTTGCCGGCGATGTCGTTGCGTTTGAGCACGACGCGGGCGCGAGCCGCGGTGCCGTAGGTCGCCACGCCGCGCAGCATGTCATCCATGACGAAAGCCGTGCGCGGATCGATGGCGCGTGCGCCGGAGTCGCCTGCGATCAGCGGCTTGGCCTGCATGATGACCTTGCCGCTGCTGTCGGTGACGCGATCGATCAGATACGGCGTGATGCGATAGCCGCCATTGGCGAAGACCGCGTAGGCGCCGGCCAGTTGCAGCGGCGTGACCGAGCCCGCGCCCAGCGCCAGCGGCAGCACCGCCGGCTGGCGCGATTTATCGAATCCAAACCGTGTCAGATAGTCCTGCGCATACTGAGGGCCGATCGCCTGGATGATCCGGATCGACACCATGTTCTTGGACTTGTACAGGCCCTGGCGCATCGTCAGCATGGGCTCGTACTCGTTGCCATAGTTCTTCGGATTCCAGGCCTTGGAGCCGGTTTGCGCCGCCGACAACGCGAAAGGCTGGTCGGAAATCTGTGTCGCCGGCGTCAGCCCGCGCTCCAGTGCGGCGGCGTAGACGAAAGGCTTGATGTTCGAACCCGGCTGACGCCAGGCCTGCGTCACCCGATTGAAATTGCCGCGGTAGAAGTCGAAGCCGCCCACCATGGCGCGGATGGCGCCATCCTGCGGCGCCAGCGACACGAAGGCTGCCTGCACCGAGGGCATGTTGATGACTTCCCAGTCGTTGTCGCCGATCTTGTGGATGTAGACGACGGAGCCGCGCCGGATCCGTTGGCTGTCCTTGGCCTTGCTGCTCAGCGCGCGGGCGACGATCGACAGGGTTTTCTTGTCGTTGATCGTGATGATTTCGCGCGAGCTGCGCGCCAGCTTGATTTCGTTGGGACTGGCCGACAGCACCACGGCCACCAGCAGATCGTCGCTGTCCGAGTACTTATCGAGCACCCCATCCAGCGCTTCGTCCAGGGCCTGCGGGTCTTTCTCGATACCGGCGGGGAGGTCAAGCTGGGCTTCCGGACCGGGATAGGGCGCGCGCCGGGTGTATTCGAGAACCCCCTCGCGCACCGCGCGGTATGCGGCTTCCTGGTCCTTGGAGTTGACCGTCGTGTAGATATTGATGCCGCGCGAATAGACGTTGTCCTGGTAGACGCCATACAGCAGTTGGCGCGCGAGCTCCGCGACGTATTCGCCGTGGATGGCGTAGCCGCCCGCGGGCGTGCCCTCGGCCGAACGGATCACGATAGGCTGGGCCATCGCCTGCTGGTATTCGGCGTCGGTGAGGTAGCCGAGATTGCGCATGCGTCCCAGCACGTAATGCTGGCGGACTTCGGCGCGCGGCAGGTTCGAAAGGGGATTGAAGCGCGACGGCGCCTTGGGGATGCCGGCGAGCATCGCGGCCTCGGCCGGTGTGATCTGCGAAAGCGGCTTGCCGAAATAGGTGCGCGAGGCGGCCGCGAAGCCATAGGCGCGATGACCCAGGTAGATCTGGTTCATGTACAGCTCGAGGATCTGGTCCTTGGTCAGGCTTGCCTCGATCTTGAACGTAAGCAGCAGCTCGTAGAACTTGCGCGTGTACGTCTTTTCGGAAGACAGGTAGAAGTTGCGGGCCACCTGCATGGTGATCGTGCTGGCGCCCTGCGTCTTCGACATATTGACCAGGTTGGTCAGCGTGGCGCGCGCCACGCCGGCCCAATCGATGCCCCCGTGCTGGTAGAAGCGGTCGTCTTCCGCGGCCAGCACGGCGGACTTCATGACATCCGGGATCTCGTTGAAGCGCAGCACATTGCGGCGTTCATCGCCGAATTCGCCGATCAGCACCTTGTCCGCCGTGTAAACCCGCAGCGGAATGCGCGGGCGGTAGTCCGTCATCGCGTGCAGGTCCGGCAGATTGGGCCAGGCCAGCGCAAGCGCCATCCCGCCGAGCAGCAGCCCGCAGGCCGCGAGGCCGGCGAAGAAAATGCCTAGCTTGAGAAAAAAACGGATAAAGGGAGAGCCGCTCGAATCGGGCGCTTCTTTCTTCGACGAAGGGGTCTGGGGCTTGCTCATCGCCGCGATTTTACGGGGAACCGGTGGCCCAGCTTCGGACGCGCCCGCGGTTTCTGTAACAGCGTGGTTCAGTGTGGCGCGCGGGCAACTGATCCGAATGGGATAATACGCCTTATGAACGCGCCACGACCCGATTGCGCGGCTGCCACGGCCGCCGCCGACCCTGAATCCTGCTCGACCGTATGCGCGCCGCCGCGGGTGGTCCTGCCCTACGACACGCCGATTTTCCTGGTGGGCATGATGGGGGCGGGCAAGACCACGATCGGGCGTTCGCTGGCGCGGGTGCTGGGCCGCGAATTCGTGGACCTGGACCACGAGCTGGAATCCCGTTGCGGCGTGCGCGTGCCGGTGATTTTTGAAATCGAGGGCGAAGCGGGATTCCGCAAAAGGGAGTCCGCCGCCTTGGCGCAATGCGCCGCACGCCGCGGCATCGTGCTGGCGACCGGCGGCGGGGCCATCCTCTCAGCCGACAACCGCGCCGTGCTGCGAGAACAGGGCATCGTGGTCTATCTGCGGGCCAGCGTTGACGAGCTCTATCGCCGGACCTGCCGCGACCGCAATCGTCCGCTGCTGGCCACGGCGGATCCGCGCGGCACGCTGCGCAATCTGCTGACGCAGCGCGAACCGCTCTATCGCGACGTTGCCCATATGACCATCGATACCGGCTGCATTCCGGTCAGCACGCTGGTCAAGCACCTGTTGCCCAAATTGCAAGCCTACGAGAAGCAAGCATGAACGTCGTCGATGTCGCCGTGCCGGGCGCACGCTACCCCATCCGGATCGCGCCGGGCCGCCTCGACCATCTGGACGAGGCCATACCGGATAACGCCACCGCCATCGGGTTGATCACCAATCCCACCGTGGCGGCGCTTTATGCGGAACGGGCGGAGCGGGCGCTGGCGCGCACGGGTCGCAAGGTGGTGCGCATCGAGCTGCCCGATGGCGAGGCGCACAAGGACTGGCAGACGCTGAACCAGATCTTCGATGCCTTGCTCTCGAACGGATTCGACCGGCGTTCGGTGCTGGTGGCCCTGGGCGGCGGCGTCATCGGGGACATGACGGGGTTCGCGGCCGCTGTGTATATGCGGGGCATCCGTTTCGTGCAGGTGCCGACCACGCTGCTGGCGCAGGTGGATTCATCGGTGGGCGGCAAGACGGGCGTCAACCATCCGCTCGGCAAGAACATGATCGGCGCGTTCCACCAGCCGGTGGCGGTGGAAATCGATACCGATGTGCTGGCCACGCTCCCGCCGCGCGAGGTATCCGCCGGGCTGGCGGAAGTCATCAAGTACGGCATGATCCTGGACCATGAATTCTGGGCCTGGTGCGAGGCGCATGCTACGTCGCTGCGGGCGCTGGATCGCGATGCGCTGGGCCATGCAATCCGGGTTTCCTGCGAGCTGAAGGCCCGCGTGGTGGCCGAAGACGAGCGCGAATCCGGTCTGCGCGCCATTTTGAATTTGGGCCATACCTTCGGCCATGCCATCGAATCCGGACTGGGTTACGGCGAATGGCTGCACGGAGAGGCCGTGGGCTGCGGCATGGTGCAGGCGGCCGAACTCTCGTGCGAAGTCGCCGGGCTGCCGGCCGCCGACGTGGCGCGTGTGCGCAAGCTGGTGGCGGCGATCGGCTGCCCGGTCACCGCGCCCGACCTGGGGGCGGAGCGCTGGCTGGCCCTGATGCGGGTGGACAAAAAAGCGGAGGGCGGCGAAATTCGTTTCGTCCTGACGCCACGCATTGGCCAGGCCGTCACCCGCGGCGCGCCGGAAGACGCGGTGCGCCGGGTGCTCGCGCGTACCGTCGGCTGATCCGCGCCGGCGATGGTCCGATAGACAGGAGCTCCGATCACCGCCATGGAAATTCTCGCTTCCTACGCCGCCCACCCCGCGCGCAGCCAGGGCCGCGCGCATACGGAACCACCGCCTGGCAACCGCACGGAGTTTCAGCGCGATCGCGACCGCATCATCCATTGCACGGCCTTTCGCCGGCTGGAATACAAGACGCAGGTGTTCGTCAACCACGAGGGCGACCTGTTCCGCACGCGCCTGACGCACAGCCTGGAAGTGGCGCAGATCGCCCGTACGCTGGCGCGCAGCCTGCGCTTGAACGAGGAACTGACGGAAGCGATCTCGCTGGCGCATGACCTGGGCCATACGCCCTTTGGTCATGCGGGCCAGGATGAACTGAACGCCTGCCTGCGCGAACTGGCGCCAGAGGCGGGCGGCTTCGAGCACAATCTGCAGAGCCTGCGCGTGGTGGACGAGCTGGAAGAACGCTATGCCGCGTTCAATGGCCTGAATCTGTGTTTCGAGACGCGCGAAGGCATACTCAAACACTGTTCCGTCGCGCATGCGCGCCAGTTGGGCGCGGTGGGCGAGCGCTTCATCCGCAAACGCCGTCCGTCGCTGGAGGCCCAACTGGCCAACCTGGCCGACGAAATCGCGTACAACAACCACGATATCGATGACGGCCTGCGATCCGGCCTGCTCACCGTCGATCAGATGCAGCAGGTCGGCATCTTCGCGCGGCATTACGAAGACGTGCGGCGCCTTTATCCGGACATCGGGCCGCGTCGCGTGATCTCCGAAACCATACGGCGCATGATCAACACGCTGATCGTCGACCTGACGGACACCACGGCGGCGCGCATCGCGCAGCATCGGCCCGAAACGGTGGAAGACGTTCGCGACGCGCCGCCGCTGGTCGGATTTTCGGAAGGCATACGGGCCGAAGCGGACGAGCTGAAGCGCTTCCTTTTCGAGAATCTGTATCGCCACTTCCGCGTGATGCGCATGACCAACAAGGCCCGCCGCATCGTCCGGGACCTGTTCACGGCCTTTCTGGATGATCCGCGCCTGTTGCCGCCGGACCACCAGCGGCGCGCCGAGGGTATGCAGGCGCGCGCCATCGCGGACTATATCGCCGGCATGACGGATCGCTACGCCATGCGGGAGCACAAGCGGCTGTTCGATATGTCGTGAGCGGGCGTGGAAGGGGGCGCGCCGGCCGGCGTACGGTCCCGTAAGGCGAGCGGCGCCCCGCGCACGGCGAAGGCGCCGCCCCATGCCGGTTGCTTCAGCGGTGCGTCCGGTAAGGCTCGTCTTCCGGCACGAAGGTTTTTTCTTCGCGCGCCTCGCGCATCCAGTCCTGCATGGCGGGCAGGTCCAGCACGGCATCCATGTAAGCGCGCACAGGGCCAGCGGCGGCCGCCACGCCATACGTGATGAATCGGGAAACCACCGGCGCGAAGAATGCGTCGGCAATCGTGAAAGCCCCGAACAGGAAGGGGCCGCCGCTGCCGTATTCCGCGCGGGTGTCCTGCCATATCGCCTGCACACGCGAGATATCGCGCGCCGCCTCCGGCGGGATGTCGATGCCCGGCAGGTGCGCCTCGATATTCATGCCCAGCGCGCTGCGCAAATGGCTGAAGCCGCTGTGCATCTGCGCCGCCAGCGACCGCGCCCTGGCGCGCGCCTTCGGATCGGCCGGCCACAGCGCCGCTTGAGGATGCCGTTCGGCCACGTACTCGCAGATCGCCAACGAGTCCCAGACCGCAAAGTCGCCGTCCAGCAATACCGGCACGGTGCCCGCCGGCGTCAGTGGCGCCAGGCGCTCGGCGAATGCCGGCGTAGACAATCCCAGCTTTTCTTCCTTGAAGGGAATGCCCGGGACGCTGAGCGCCAGCCAGGCGCGCAGAGACCAGGACGAATAGTTCTTGTTGCCGATCAGAAGGGTGTACATGGCGGCCCCGTAGGCGGCGCGCATTGCGCGGGCGCTACAGTCTACTTGGCTTTCCGGCGCAGCGGCGTGGTGGCCGGACCCGCGGTCTGCGAGGCGCCATTGAGCACGCGGCGCAGGTAGTGGCCGGTGTGGCTGCCGGGCGTATCGGCCACGGCCTCGGGCGTTCCCTGCGCCACGACCCGGCCGCCGCCGTCGCCGCCTTCCGGGCCCATGTCGACGATCCAGTCGGCGGTCTTGATCACGTCCAGGTTGTGTTCGATGACGAGTACCGTATTGCCCGCGTCCACCAGCTGGTTCAGGACCTTGAGCAGCAGCTCGATGTCGTGAAAGTGCAGGCCCGTCGTCGGCTCGTCCAGGATATAGAGCGTGCGGCCGGTGCTGCGGCGGGACAGTTCCAGCGAGAGCTTGACGCGCTGCGCTTCGCCGCCGGACAGCGTGGTCGCGCTCTGGCCCAGGCGCAGATAGGAAAGCCCCACGTCCATCAAGGTGTGCAGCTTGCGGGAGATGGCGGGCACCGAATCGAAATACTCGAGCGCCTGCTCCACGGTCAGATCGAGCACTTCGCTGATATTGCGGCCGCGATAGCGGATTTCCAGGGTTTCGCGGTTGTAGCGCTTGCCCAAACACACGTCGCACGGCACGTACATGTCCGGCAGGAAGTGCATTTCCACCTTGACGACGCCATCGCCCTGGCAGGCCTCGCAGCGGCCGCCCTTGACGTTGAAACTGAAGCGCCCCGGGTCGTAGCCGCGCGCGCGGGCTTCCGGCACGCCGGCGAACAATTCGCGAATCGGCGTGAACAGGCCCGTGTACGTGGCGGGGTTGCTGCGCGGCGTGCGGCCGATGGCGCTCTGGTCGACGTTGATGATCTTGTCGAAGTTCTCCAGACCCTCCAGCGACACGTAAGGCGCCGGTTCCGCCTGCGCGTGGTGCAGCTGGCGCGACACCGCCACGGCCAGGGTGTCGTTGACCAGCGTGGACTTGCCCGACCCCGATACGCCGGTGACGCACACCAGGCGGCCTGCGGGGATGCGCAGATCCACGTTCTTCAGGTTATTGCCGCTGGCGCCGGTCACGACGAGCCATGGCACGCTGTCATCGACGGGACGGCGCGTGGGCACCTGAATGGCGCGGCGTCCGCTCAGGTACTGCCCGGTCAGCGAATGCGAGTCTTCCTGCACCTGGGCAGGCGTTCCTTGCGCCACCACCTGGCCGCCGTGTTCGCCGGCGCCCGGACCCATGTCCACGACCCAGTCGGCCGAACGGATCATGTCTTCGTCGTGTTCCACGACGATCACGCTATTGCCCAGATCTCGCAGGTGCTGCAGCGTTCCGATCAGGCGGTCGTTGTCGCGCTGATGCAGGCCGATGGACGGCTCGTCCAGCACGTACATCACGCCCGTCAGGCCGGAGCCGATCTGGCTGGCCAGCCGGATGCGCTGCGCCTCGCCGCCGGAGATCGTGTCCGCGCTGCGGTCCAGCGAAAGATAGTTCAGCCCCACGTTGTTCAGGAAGCTCAAGCGCGCCTGGATCTCCCGCACGATGCGCTGCGCGATTTCCTGCTTGGCTCCCGTCAGCGAGAGCGCCTGGAACCACTGCAGGCAATCGGACAGCGGCATCCCTTCGACTTCATAGATGGCCAGGCCGCGGCGTTCGGTATCGTCGCGCTGTTCGGAGCCGATCAGTACGTGGCGCGCTTCGGCGCGCAGCCGCGACCCCTTGCATTCGGGGCAGACTTTGATGTTGCGATACTTGCCAAGTTCTTCGCGCACGGTGGCCGAATCGGTTTCGCGCCAGCGCCGTTCCAGGTTGGGGATAACGCCCTCGAAGGCATGCCGGCGCACGGTGCTGCGGCCTTTCTCGTTCAGATAGACGAAGGCGATTTCTTCGTCGCCCGACCCGTACAGAACTTTTTCGCGCACGGCTTCGGGCAGGCTTTCGAAGGGCGCTTCGATGTCGAACCCGTAATGCGCCGCCAGGCTCGTCAGCAGCGAGTGCGTAAAGGCGTTGCGCCGGTCCCAGCCGCGGATGGCGCCGGCGGCCAGGCTCAACTCCGGGAAAGCCACCACCCGCCGCGGATCGAAGAACCCCACCTGGCCGATGCCGTCGCAACTGGGGCAGGCCCCCATGGGATTGTTGAAACTGAAGAGCCGCGGCTCCAGCTCGGGCAAGCTGTGCCCGCACACGGGACAGGCATAGCGGCTGGAGAACACTTGCTCGCGGTGTTTGTCCATATCGAGCGCGACGACGCGGCCGTCCGCCAGCGACAGCGCGGTTTCAAAGCTTTCCGCCAGCCGCTGGGCGCTTTCGGGCCGTATCCGCAGTCTATCGATGACGACATCGATGTCATGCTTTTCGCTCTTCTTCAACGGCGGCATGCTATCGATTTCGACCATCTGCCCGTCTACGCGCAGGCGCACATAACCCTGCGCCTGCAGGCTCGCGCACTCGTCTTCGAAGCTGCCCTTGCGGCCGCGCGCCACCGGGGCAAGGATCGCCAGCCGCGTATCGGCGGCCCAACCCAGCACCGCGTCGACCATCTGGCTGACGCTTTGCGCCTGCAGGGGCAAGCCGTGGTGCGGGCAATACGGCGTGCCGACGCGCGCGTACAGCAGCCGCAGGTAATCGTGGATTTCGGTGATGGTTCCGACGGTGGACCGCGGGTTGTGGCCGGCGGCCTTTTGTTCGATGGAGATCGCGGGCGACAAGCCTTCGATCAGGTCCACGTCCGGCTTGTCCATCAGCTGCAGGAATTGCCGCGCGTATGCCGACAGGCTTTCGACGTATCGCCGCTGCCCTTCCGCGTACAGGGTATCGAAGGCCAGGGAAGACTTGCCCGACCCGGACAGACCCGTCATCACCACCAGCTTCTGCCTGGGCAGATCCAGCGAGACGTTCTTGAGGTTATGGGTGCGGGCACCCCGAATGCGTATCGCGTCCATCGGGTCTAAGCGTTTAAGCAGTTCCAAAGGCCAACTTGGTACTATAGCGCGCCGAACTCGTCCTTGTTTGGGGTCGTGCCAGGGCATTGGCGGAACCCCGCCATATCGATAGCGCGCATGCCATCACGATCCAGACTTCAGCTGACTCCCACCGAACGACGCACCAGCATCGCCCTGGCGGGCCTCTTCGCCTGTCGTATGTTGGGGCTGTTTTTGCTTTTGCCAGTGTTCGCCGTGGCCGCGCGCGGACTGCCGGGCGGGGACGATCCCGCCAGGGTGGGATTGGCCATGGGCATCTATGGCCTGACGCAGGCCGTGCTGCAGATTCCCTTTGGATTGGCATCCGATCGGTTCGGAAGACGGCCGATCGTGCTGCTGGGCCTTGCGCTGTTCGTGATTGGCAGCGTCGTGTGCGCGCTGTCGCCCGATGTGTTCTGGATCACCATCGGGCGGGCCGTGCAAGGCGCAGGCGCGATCTCCGCCGCCATCACCGCGTGGCTTGCCGATGCCACGCGCGACGAGGTGCGCACGCGCGCCATGGCGATGGTCGGGGCGTCCATCGGCGTGTCCTTCGCGGTTTCGCTCGTTGCCGCGCCCTTGCTGGTGGGCTGGTGGGGCCTGGCGGGGCTCTTCTGGACCATCGCCTGCCTGGGAGTCGTCAGCTTTGCCGTGGCGCGCTGGTGGGTGCCGGTTGCGCCGCAGAGCACGGACCGGTCCATGCGGGGCGCGCGGCCGGCCCATGTGCTGCTGCACGGCGATTTGCTGCGCTTGAATTTCGGCGTGTTCTGCCTGCACCTGATCCAGGTGTCGCTGTTCGTCGTGGTGCCTTCCATGCTGGCGCATCTGCGCGGACTGGATGTGGAGAACCTGTGGGAGGTCTACCTGCCGGTCATCGTGGCGTCGTTCGTGTTCATGGTGCCGGTCGTGTTCATGGCAGAGAAGAACCGGGCCCACAGGGGGGCGCTGCTGGCGGCCATCGCCGGCCTGATCGTGGTGCTCGCGCTGATGCGCTGGGGGATGGGCAGCTTCGAAGTCATGGTCGTGCTGCTCACGTGTTTCTTCGTCATGTTCAACGTGCTCGAGGCGCTGCAGCCGTCCCTGGTCTCGCGGCTGGCGCCGGCCGGCTACAAGGGACTGGCGCTGGGCTTCTACAACACCTCTCAGGCGGCCGGGCTTTTCTGCGGGGGCGCGGTGGGAGGCCTGCTGGCCGCACATGGCGGGGCCCCTTCGGTGTTCATCGCCGTGGCCGGACTGGCGGCCGTATGGCTGGCGGTCACCTGGGGTTTGCGGCCGCTGACCTGAGGCGGCTGCCGAACGGCGGCGCCCCCGCATGGGCGGTCCCAAAGGGCGCTCATCCTCGGGCGGTCCAGGGGACAAATCGGTCCCTTGGCGTTTGGCCGGCTGACCGTTATCGCCGATAATGGCGGTCAACAACGTTAGGGAAATCAGCATGGCCTCTGTCAACAAAGTCATCCTCGTCGGCAACCTCGGGCGCGACCCCGAAGTGCGCTACAGCCCCGAAGGCAGCGCCATCTGCAACTTGTCCGTCGCCACGACGTCGCAGTGGAAGGACAAGAACACGGGCGAACGACGGGAAGAAACCGAATGGCACCGCGTCGTCATGTACAACCGCCTGGCCGAAATCGCCGGCGAGTACCTGAAGAAAGGCCGCTCGGTCTATATCGAAGGCCGTCTGAAAACGCGCAAGTGGCAGGACAAGGACACCGGCGCCGACCGCTACAGCACGGAAATCGTCGCCGATCAGATGCAGATGCTCGGCGGCCGTGAAGGCGGCGGCGAGGGCGGCGGTTATGGCGGTGGCGGCGGATACGAAGACGCGCCGCAACGCCAGGCCCGCCCGCAGGCGCAGCGCCCGGCGCCGCAACGGCCGGCGCCCCAGCCCGCCAGCGGCGGCGCGGCGAATCTGACGGATATGGACGACGATATCCCGTTCTAAAGCGTTTCCGGATAGAGCTGGAAAGACTAGAGGCCCGCAGCCTTTAAGCTGCGGGCCTTTCCCTATCCAACATCGAACTTTTTCACCCCGCTCTACAAAGTTTAGAGAGGCCAGCTCCGTGGCTCTGCGTCTTCGGTGCGCCGCTGTGACGTGAAGTCATATTCTTTTGATGTCTTGATTGATGGCAATGTGGGGAGGCTCAGCAGATTGTGCGCTGGCGTTCGGTCCGGGCTTGGTTTTCTGAGGCCAAGACACTCTCCGGGAAGTACGCATGCGTGACCTCATCCCGCGCGGCCTTATGTGCGATGCTGGGACACTCGGCAGCGACCCGGTGAAAAAGAACTGGCCGGGCACATGGGGAAGCTGCCGGTGCTCGCTGCTTCTGGAAGCCACCACATAGCTATGACGCGAAGATCGCTCAACTCATTCGAAATGCCGGGTTCTCCGTCGTCTCAGCATAGCGGGACGTGAGTTGGTGTGCTGCAAGCTATCGGCGTGATCGAGAGCGTTATTCCATGATATCCGACAGTAATTGCTGGTCGGCCAGTGCAGTCACTGTCCGGCGCGCTGACGGCCGGATATTGGCTGCGCGGAGTAGCTTGGTTTCGCTCAGTCCCGTGGGCGACAACCGGTACTCCAGGAGTTGGGAATCAAAGCGACGTACGAGTTACTGAAGCGCCTTATTAGGTACTTAGAGGAGGCAGCTGCAATCGCAGCGGCAGGTCGGAGGCGCAATACCATGAACTCGGACATCCTGAGGGTGCTTAAGCCGCTGCAGACGGCATGCACCCCGCCGGCAAGTTGTTATCGCTCGATGGACTGGTTTGAGCGAGAGAAAGATGCCGTCTTTCGGTCGGCTTGGCACTTCATATGCCTTGGGACATCGCTGGAAGCGGCAGGCCAGTATGTCACACGCTCAATCCTCGGCATGTCGGTCCTGGTCGCACGCAATGGGGATGGCGCACTGCGGGCGTTCATAAATGTATGCAGACATCGTGGAGCACCTTTAGTGTGCGAGGACAATGGGACCGCGAAGGCGTTTGTCTGTTCATACCATGGATGGGCCTATGACGTGGATGGGTGCTTGTTGCGTGCTCCTGGCCTCGGGGCCAGTCGGGAATTGGCCGCAGACCGCGCACTGGTGAAGCTGCCGGTGACCGAGCGCCAAAACATGGTTTTCGTCAATCTTGATCGCGGCATCGCTTCACCCGAAGATCATATCAATCGATACATGGGGGACTACTTCGACCGCATTGCTGCCCCACACGCCGTTTCCTCCATGCGGTGCGTAAGAACCCGCAATTACGTCGTCCAGGCTAACTGGAAGCTATACGTCGAAGTCGATATGGAGACCCTGCACACGCCTTATGTGCATGGCAGTTCCATAGGTGAGCAGGCGGTAGCGCCGCTTCACTCCGAGCAGGAGTGGATCGGGGTGATTCACCGCAGTCGCGGCACGCCAGCGCTGCGGCCGAACGAACGACAGCATGCTTTCCCCCCGGCGCGGGAAGCTTATGGAGCGGGCCTCGAAGGCACCCATTTCGTCGTCGTGTTGCCCGGCTTCTTCGTAATCACGGCACCCGATTGCATGTGGTGGATACACAAGACGCCGCTGTCGCCCGATCGGACGGCCGTCAATGTTGGGTATTGCTTCCCCAAGGAGACTTTGTCTTCTCCCGAGTACGCTGGCCGGGCCAAATATTACTTCGCGCGATGGGACCAGGTGATTCATGAAGACGATCGGATCGTCGAGCACCAACAACGTGGCTTGGTAGACGGCATCCAGGGATGTTACGCCGACGCCGAAAGCGTGGTCCATGAATTCGACAAGCGCATCGTCGAAAAGGTGCTAGGTCGAGTATGAGTTTCCCTGAGTACGGTAGCCGACGCAACGTTGGCTACGGTCTTCTCGTAGCACTGTTCTTCCTGGGATTTTTCCATCGGTTTGCACCTGCGGCCATGGCGGACGCGATGGCGGCGGACCTCGGTGTCGGCGCGGCGCTGTTGGGCGTGATCGTGTCGATGAACTTTTGGGTCTATACACTAATGCAACTCCCGGCTGGCCTGCTGATCGACCGGTATGGTGTAGGGCGAGTCGTGGGGACGGGCGCCGTGCTGACGGCATGCGGGGCAGGGGTCCTGTCGCTCGCGAGGGATAGCGGGTTGGCGATGCTGGGGCCGGCGCTGGTGGGGCTGGGGACGGCGAGCGTCTTCTCGGGCATCATGAAATACAACATGCGCTGGTTTCCCGCGCGGCGATATGCCTTGGTGACGGGCGTCACCATGCTGTTGGGCACGCTGGGAAGTCTGATGGCCGAAGCACCTGTGGCGGCATTGCTCCTGTTTGTGGATTGGCGCGTCCTTTTGGAGGCTGTCGCGGTGGCAACGCTCATTTTGGCCGCGGCGGTGTTTGCGCTGGTCCGCGAGGCGCCGGACCGCGCCAAGCTTCCCCATCGTCCGGACGGCCGCACGTCACCCGGCACAAGCGCCAGACCGGCGGTCGTTCCTGGGGGCAAGCGGCTTCCTGGCGCCGCGGCGCCCGCTGGCGCGTCGTCCAATCGGTGGACCATGCGCGAGCGCCTGACGGCCACGCTGCGCAACAAACAGCTATGGAAACTGCTCATCTGCACTGCGGGGACGAACGGGACGTTCTATGCGTTCGCTGGGCTATGGGCGATCCCGTACCTTATGAATCGCCAAGAGATGGATAAGGGCGAGGCGGTTGCCATCGTCAGCGCGTCGATGGCCGCCTATGGCGCGGGAGCCTTGCTGATGGGGCATCTGTCGGATCGTATCGCTGCGCGCAAACCTCTCATCATCGGTTCTGCGTTGATCGCAGCGGCCGCATGGACGGGCCTGGCATGGCATCCGGACATGCCACAAGCCGTGGTGACAGGGCTGTGCGTACTGCTGGGGTTGTCGGCAAGCCAGGTGACCGTCTCCTTCACGTCGATCAAGGAGTCGGTCGATGTGGACGCCGACGCTACCGCCATCGCCTTGAGCAATACCGGTGTGTTCCTAATCGCGGCGTTGGTCCAGACGTTGTATGGGGTGATCCTTGACGCAGGCGGGGCGGCGGACGCGGCGGCGGCATCCACGCTGTCGGCTGGAGCCTATGGGGCTGCAATGTGGTTGCCGGTCGCTGTGGCCTGCGCGGGCGTGGCGGCTGCGATCGGGATGCGGGAAACCTATCCCCGGCAGTACTGCGCGGAATGCGGCTGAAACGGGGTGCCGACCGCGAAGCGATGAGCGCGTGCGGCATGCTGTGCGCTGGTCTCCTGATGCGATTGGGGCATTCCTGCCGGCGGTGAACTGTGTCAAGCTTCATCGCCAGAAGGCATGTAAAACGATACTTCACCGCGCGCCGATGCGTAGGGCGATAACTTCATCGCCAGCCGGCGCACAGAACGATGGCTTCATGGCTCACCAGGAACCCATGACGAAGACCGACGTAATAAAGCACCGCCGTGCCGCGGCCCGTCCCGCCGGCTGATCATGGCCGATCCGCACATCGGGCGACGATTGACGCTTGGAGCGGGCAAGACCGTCTCGCTGACGGTTCTGCTGCTTTGCCAGGTGCTTGCGATGTCCGTATGGTTTGCATCATCGGCGGCGGTTTCCAGCATTGAGCAGGCGGTGCCGTTGACGGCGTGGCAGGCCTCGCTGCTGACCAGCTCGGTGCAGGCGGGCTTCGTGGCGGGAACGATCGGCAGCGCCGTACTCGGCTTGGCGGACCGTTTCGATCCCCGGCGGCTGATCATGGTGTCGGCCCTGGTGGCGGCCGGGGCAACGCTGATGTTGCTGGCGTGCGAGCCCGCCGGGCCGGCGGTCTACTTCCTGCGCTTCGTGACGGGCATGTGCATGGCAGGGATTTATCCCGTCGGCATGCGGCTGGCGGCGACCTGGGCGGAACGGGACCTGGGGCTGCTGATCGGTTTGCTGGTGGGCGCGCTGACGCTGGGGTCGGCGAGCCCGCATTTGCTGGCGGCCTTCGGCGGTATGCAATGGCCGCAGATCTATCTGGCGTCGGCGCTGTTGGCGGCGGTGGCGGGGTTGGCGATCAACCTGTGCGGCGTCGGGCCGGCCATGCGGCGGGCGGCGCGCCTGAATCCCGCGGCGGTGACGCTGGCGTGGCGGCATCGGCCGCTGCGGCTGGCGAACCTGGGCTATCTGGGCCACATGTGGGAGCTGTACGCCATGTGGACCTGGCTGGCGGTGTTCCTGCATGAGAGCTTCACACGCGCGGGCGTGGCGGCGCCGGACCGGGCGGCGGAGATCATGACTTTCGTCGCGCTGGGGTCGGGGGCGCTGGGCGCGTGGGCAGGCGGGTGGTTTGCCGACCGCTATGGCCGTACGGCCGTGACGATTGCGGCGATGGCGGGCAGCGGGACGTGCGCGTTGGCGATGGGTTGGCTCATGGATGCGCCTTCCTTCGTGGTGGGCGCGGTCGCGATCGCGTGGGGCATTACGATCGTTGCGGACTCGGCGCAGTTTTCCGCAAGCATCGCGGAGCTCGCGCCGCCGGATTCCATTGGGACGTTGTTGACCGCACAGACCTGCGCCGGCTTTCTGCTGACGCTGGTCAGTATCCATCTTCTGCCAGCCGTGCAGCATGCGATCGGCTGGGCTGGCGCCTTCGGGATGCTGGCGGCGGGACCCTTCTTCGGATGCCTTGCGATGCTCCGGTTGCGGCGGGATCCCGCGTCCCGGACTTTGGCGCACGGCAAGCGCTGAGCTTGACTATTCCCGGTTTCCAGTGCCCAGGAACTGGTTCGGCCGTCGCAGCGCCGGATCGAATGGGTTGATCTGCGTGCCGATGGCGCGCGCTTCCTTTTGCAGCATCTCCAGGATCAGGGGCAGGCGGTCGCCGCTCAGGCGTTCGGCCGGCGCGGCCACGCTCAGAGCGGCGACGGTGTCGCCATTGCGGTCCACGATGGGCACGGACAGGCCGGCGATCCCGGGAAACAGGCCCGGGCCGTCGCTGTAGGCGTAGTGGTTCTCCAGGCACTGCTTGATGCGCACCCGCATGGAGATTTCGTCGATGAAACCCAGGTGGTGCAGGCGCGGAATGTTGAAGCGGATGACTTCTTCCCGTTCGGCCGGCGGCAGGCTGGCCAGCAGCACGAGTCCGGCCTGCCCCAGGCCCAGGGGGACGCGCCCGCCGATATCGCCCGTATGCGAGCGCACCGGGAAAGGCCCGTCGATGCGGTCCAGGCAAACGGCGTCGAAGCCGTGCCGCATCAGGATGAAGACCGTGTCGTTGAGCATGCCGCACAGGCGCAGCATGGACGGCCGGTAGATCTCACGCAGATTGGAGCGGTAGCGCCCCGCGGCGGCGCCCATGGCGTAGAAGGCGACGCTGAGCTGATAGGCCTTGCTGCCACCCGGCTGCTCCACGACATCCTGCTGTATGAGCGCCTGCAACACCCGGTGTGCGGTGGCGGGCGGCAGCCCTGTGCGCTGCGCAATCTCCGTCAATCGCAGCGGCTCCCCCTTCGCGTCGGCAAGTGCGCGCAGCACGATGAAGGCGCGCTGTAGCACGCCCTGGGCGTTCGATTCGGTTTCCGGCGGTGCTGCCGTCTCCTGCGTCTTATTCCGTACCATTGCATTTTCCGCTGATGAACTGGACATCAAATTCTACTGGACGGAAAAACAAGGCGAAATAATCGGATATACGGAAAAACCCGCGTTGACCCTGTGATCGGCCGCTCCGTAGACTGCCCGGCAAAGGGCTTCGACCGCGCTTGGCGGGCGAGGCGGCCGCGCCGGGAGGTGCGCGGGCGCTTCCGGGCTTCGGCAGCACGCCGGCCCCGGACGTCCGCGGCTCGCCCGTGTGCAGACCAACAGGGCAGGGCGGCTATGTCATTTCTTCGGCTGGAAAAAATCTGCAAGGACTACGGCGCGCTGCAGGTCGTGCGCGACCTGGATCTGTCGGTCGAGCAGGGCGAATTCGTCTCGCTGCTGGGTCCGTCGGGCTGCGGCAAGACCACGACGCTGCAGATGATCGCCGGGTTCGCCGAGGTGACCCGCGGGCGGGTGGTGCTGGACGGCCGCGACATCACGCATGCACCGCCCAACACACGCGGACTCGGCATCGTATTCCAGACCTACGCGCTCTTCCCGCACCTGACCGTGTCGGACAACGTCGAGTTCGGCCTGTCGATGCGCAAGGTGGGCCGCGCGGAGCGGCGCGAACGCACGCGCGAGGCGCTCGCGATGGTGAAGCTGGACCAGCATGGCGGCCGCTACCCGCGCGAGCTGTCCGGCGGCCAGCGGCAACGCGTGGCGCTGGCCCGCGCGCTGGTCATACGGCCGCCGGTGCTGCTGCTCGACGAACCGCTGTCCAACCTGGACGCCAAGCTGCGCGAAGAGATGCAGTTCGAGCTGCGCGCCATCCAGCGCAAGACGGGCACCACGACGCTGATGGTCACGCACGACCAGGCCGAAGCGCTGTCGATCAGCGATCGCGTGGTGGTGATGCAGGAAGGCCGCGCCACGCAGATCGCCGCGCCCTACCGCATGTACGAGCATCCGGAAAGCGAATTCATTTCGCGCTTCGTGGGCAAGACGAATCTACTGGCGGCCACGGTGAGCAGCGCCGGGGCGCGGGCGCAGGTGCGCTGCGGCGACCTATGCCTGGAGGTGGACGGCCACGGTCTGCGCGCGGGCGACGCCGTGCGGGTGTGCCTGCGTCCGGAAAAAATCCGCCCCGTCGGGGCCGGACAGGGAAGATTGCCCGGCACGGTGGCGGGACGGTATTTTCTGGGCAGCCAGTGGATGTACGAAGTCGACACGCCCCTGGGCGTGTTGACGGTGCTGACGCCCAATGACGGGCGGGCGCCCCATGGCGACGGCGACCGCATGGGGCTCGATTGGGCGCCCGACGTCGTGCGGGTACTGCCCGCCACTGCGCTCGCGAGCGACGGCGGAGCGGGCTGGGCCGGCGGCGATTGCCCGGCCCCGGATGCAAGGTCCGCGCAGCGGCAGCCCCTGCAGGAGGGCGCGCGATGACTGCCGGCAGCTACGGCCAGGCGGCCGGCGCGCCGCGCCGCCACCTGGACGGCCTGCCGGCGATGCTGGGGGCGATCCCCATCGGCATCCTGTTCCTGACGCTGGTCGTCACGCCGCTGGCGCTGACATTCGGGCTGACCTTCCGGCCCTTCGACTACAACACCGGCATCCAGCCAGGCCATACGCTAGCGCATTACGCCATGGTGTTGAGCGACCCGTACTTCATCGGCATTTTCTGGCGCACGCTATGGATTTCCGTGCTCACCACGCTGATCTGCGTCGTGGTCGGCGTACCGGAGGCCTATATCCTGAGCCGCATGCGCAGGCCATGGCGGTCCATCTTTCTTCTTGCCGTGCTTTCGCCGCTGCTGATTTCGCTGGTGGTGCGCGCCTTCGGCTGGAGCATGCTGCTCGGGCCCGCCGGGCCTATCGGCAAGGCCGCGCAGGCGCTGGGATTCGGGGCGCTGCTGTACACGCCGACGGCCATCGTGATCGGGCTGGTGCACATCATGCTGCCCTTCATGATCATTCCGGTATGGACGTCGCTGCAGAAGCTCGATCCGTCCGTGGAGCACGCGGCGTACTCGCTCAACGCGTCGCGCCTGCAGACGATGTGGCGGGTGGTGCTGCCGCAGTGCATGCCGGGCGTGCTGTCGGGCAGCCTGATCGTTTTCGGGTTGAGCGCCAGCTCCTTTGCCATTCCGGCCCTGCTGGGCGGGCGCCGCCTGAAGATGGTGGCCACCATCGTTTACGACGAGTTCCTGACGGAACTGAATTGGCCGCTGGGCGCGACGCTGGCGATCCTGCTGCTGGCCGCCAACGTGATCATCATGATGGCCTACAACCGCGTCATCGAGCGGTCGTACCGCCGCAGCCTGGGATAACGCCATGCTTGTCCAAACCTGGCCATCGCGGGAGGTAACTGCATGCTGAAGAACGGCCCCCTGGCGCTTGCCTTCAATGCCCTGGTAGTGGCATTCGTCCTGGCGCCGCTCGTGATTGTCTGCCTGGTTGCCTTTACGCCGGCCTCCACGCTCAGCATCCCGACGACCTCTTTTTCGCTGCGCTGGTTCCACGCGCTTTTCGAGCATGCGGACTTCATGCAGTCCTTTCGCAACAGCCTGCTGCTTGCGACGCTGTCGGCCACCCTGGCCGTCTGCCTTGCCTTGCCCGCCGCCAGCGCCATCACGCGCTATCGCTTTCCGGGACGGGATGCATTGAACGGGCTGCTGCTGTCGCCGTTGATGATTCCGCATCTGGTGCTGGGTGTGGCGCTGATGCGCTTTTTTGCGCTGATCGGCACGACGGGCAGCTTCGCGTGGCTGGTGGCCAGCCACGTCATCATCGTCACGCCGTATGTGCTGCGGCTGCTGGTCGGGTCGCTGGTGGGCTTCGATCGCTCCATCGAGCACGCAGCCTTGTCGCTGAGCGCCAGCCGCGCCACGGTTTTCTTCAAGGTCACCTTGCCGCTGATCGTGCCTGGCGTGTTCGGCGGCTGGCTGCTGGCCTTCATCAATAGTTTCGACGAGCTCACGATGTCCGTGTTCATCACCGCGCCGACGACCGTCACGCTGCCGGTGCGCATGTACATGTACGCGACGGAATCGATCGACCCGATGATGGCGGCGGTTTCCGCGATGGTGATCGCGCTGACGGCCCTTGCCATGCTGTTGCTGGACAGGGTGTACGGGCTGGACCGGGTATTGGTGGGGCAGCGATGAACGATGCAAATGCGGCGCCGCTGCTGACGCGGCTGACCGAGGCTGGCAGGCCGGCAGTGGCCTTCGTGCTGGATGGGCGTCCCGCGCACGCCATGGAAGGCGATACCGTGCTGACCGCGGTGCTGACGCAAGGCAACCGGCTGCGCGAAACGGAGTTTTCCGGCGAGCCGCGTGCGGGCTTCTGCATGATGGGCGCGTGCCAGGACTGCTGGATGATGCTGGAAGACGGTACGCGGCTGCGCGCTTGCTCCACCTTTATCGCGCCGGGTATGCGGCTGCTTTCGTCCATCGGGAAGGGACATCGCCATGAGTGACGGACGGGATGTCCAAGCGGTGATCGTCGGCGCCGGGCCGGCCGGCATACGCGCCGCGCAGACGCTGGCGGCAGCCGGACTGCGTCCCATCGTGCTGGACGAAGCGCCGCGCGCTGGCGGGCAGATCTACCGCCAGCCGCCCCCGAATTTCCGGCGGGGCCCGCGCGAGCTGTACGGCTTCGAACATCGCAAGGCCTCGCGCCTGCACGCGGCGATGCGGTCACTGGCGTCCGACGTGGACTACCGGCCCGGTTCGCTGGTGTGGAATTGCGAGAACGGCGTGCTGGACGTGCTGCGCGATGGCAGCAATCACACCGTCGGCTATACGCATCTGATCCTGGCGACCGGCGCGACCGATCGCGTTCTGCCTTTTCCGGGGTGGACGACGCCGGGCGTCTACACGCTGGGCGGCGCACAGGTGGCCTTGAAGTTCCAGGGTTGCGGCATCGGCCAGCGCGTGGCCTTCATGGGCACCGGTCCGCTGCTGTACCTGGTCGCGTATCAATATGCGAAGGCGGGCGCGCGCGTGGCGGCGGTGCTGGACACGGCCAGGACAGCCGATGGCTGGGCGGCGCTGCCCGGCATGCTTCGGTCGCCATCGCTGGTGGCAAAGGGCTTTTACACCATGGCATGGCTGCGTTTGCATGGCGTGCCGATGTATCGGGGGGTGCGGCCGGATCATGTGGTGGGGCGCGAGCGGGTCACCGGAGTCGTCTGCCGCCGCGACGATGCGACCGGCAGCCAGCCCCTGCGTATTGCGTGCGACGCGCTCGGTTATGGCCTGGGCCTGCGTGCCGAAACGCAGCTGGCCGGGCTGGCGGGCTGCAGTTTCGCGTATCACCCGCGCGATCGCGCCTGGCTGCCGGAACGCGACCCCGCCGGCCGTTCTTCGGCGCCGGGCGTGTATCTGGCCGGCGATGGCGCCGGCATCGCGGGCGCCGACGCCGCGGAGCTGGCGGGAGAGCGCGCCGCGCTGGCGCTGTTGGAAGACATCGGCCGGCCGGTTGATGCGGCGCGCGTGCGCAGGCTGGATCGCGGCCTGGCGCGTCAGCAGCGATTGCGCAATGCGCTGGAGCGGGCCTTTCCCTTTCCCGAGGATTGGCCGGCATCGCTGGACGACGGCGTGGTGCTCTGCCGCTGCGAGGAAATCACGGTCGGGCTGTTGCGCGAGGCCGCACGCACGCATGGCGCGGCGGAACTCAATCGCGGCAAGGCATTGACCCGTGTGGGCATGGGGCGTTGCCAGGGCAGGATGTGCGGCGCGGCGGCGGCCGAGGTGCTGGCGCAAGCGAGCGGACTGCCGCTGCCGGACGTCGGCCGGCTGCGCCCGCAGCCGCCTGTCAAACCCATTCCGGTGCATCTGTTTTCCGCCGTGAACGGGGAAGCGGCCGCGGATACCGGCATGCAGGCGGCGCCATGATCGAGCGCGCGCAGACCGAGGTCGCCATCATCGGCGGCGGCATTGTCGGCGCCAGCGCCGCGTTGTTCCTGCGCCGCCGCGGCATTCCCGTGACGCTGCTGGAGGCCGGCGCCTGCGGCGCCAAGGCCAGCGGCGTCAACTACGGCGGCGTGCGTCGCCAGGGCCGTGCGCTGGAGCAGATGCCGCTGGCGCGGCGCGCGCATCAGCTGTGGGGGCAGCTGCACGCCCTGATCGGCACCGGCGGGGAGTACGTGCGGTCCGGCCATCTGAAGCTGGCCTATAGCGAAGCGGATATGGCGGCGCTGGAGCGCTATCGCGCGACGACGCGCGGCTTCGGGATGGATCTGGAAATCCTGGACCGCGCGGCGCTGGACCGCCGCTTTCCGTGGCTGGGACGCAGTGTGGTCGGCGGATCGCTGTGTCCCGCGGACGGCCATGCCAACCCGCGCCTGGTATCGCCGGCCTTCGCGCTGGCCGCGAGCCGGGCCGGCGCAACGGTACGCGAACACGCCCGGGTGGACAGCGTGACCCATGACGGCGACGGCTTCGTGTTGCGTGTCGGCGATGCGCTGGAAGTTCGCGCGCGGATGCTGCTGAACTGCGCCGGCGCGTGGGCGCGGGACATCGCCGCCGCGTTCGGCGAAACCGTGCCGGAAACGTCGATCCATCCCTTGATGATGGTGACCGAGCCGCTGCCGCGCTTCATGACCGTCAGCCTTGGCGTGCAGGGCGGCGGCATCTACGCGCGCCAGGTGGACCGCGGCAACTGCGTGATCGGCGGCGGCCGCGGCGCCCCCGCCGGCCCCGACTTCGCGCGTCCCGGCCATGCCCAGATCGGCACGCTGTTGCGCAGGGCGGCCGACCTGTTGCCGCCCTTGCGCGGCGCGCACGTCATCCGCTTCTGGTCGGGGGTGGAGGGCAGCATGCCGGATCACAACCCGGTGCTCGGCCCGAGCCGCACCACGCCCGGACTGCTGCACGGCTTCGGGTTCTCGGGCGCGGGATTCCAGATCGGCCCCGCCGCCGGCGAGGTCCTGGCCGACCTGGCCGCCACCGGCCACACCGATATCCCCATCGATGCATTCCGCATCGATCGTTACGCGGCCGTCGCTCATGCGGCCGGCGATAGCGCGACACAGGCCCATGGGCACACGCTGGAGTCGACATGATGAATCGGAATCGCGACAGAAAAATCCGCCCCGGCCGCTGGCTGGCCGGCGCCGTCATGCTGGCCGCGCTGTCGGCCGGCGCCTCGGCGCAGCAGAAAACCCTGTATGTCGGCATGAACGGCGGCGATATGGAGCGCGCCTTCACGCAGCACGTTTTCCCCGCCTTCGAAAAGGCCAACAACGTCAAGATCGTCGTCGTGCCGGGCACATCGACCGAGGTGCTGGCCAAGGCCCAGGCCTACAAGAACGCGCCGCAGATGCATGTGATGTTCCTGGACGACGGCGTCATGGCGCGCGCGGTGTCCATGGGACTGTGCGAGAAGCTCCAGGACGCGCCCGTGCTGAAGGATCTGTATCCGGCCGCCGTCATGAAGGACGGCATGGCGGCCGGCATCGATATGGGCATGACGGGCCTGGGCTACAACACGCGCATTTTCAAGAAGAATGGTTGGGCGCCGCCCAACTCATGGATGGACCTGGCGGATCCCAGGTACAAGGGCAAGGTGGTGTTCCAGTCCGCCGCCAGCAGCACGTTCGGCTTGCATGCCTTCCTGATGTTCAACCGCATCGAGGGCGGCGACGACGAGCACGTCGATCCCGGTTTCAAGAAATGGCCGGACACCATCGGCCCCAACGTGCTGGAGTACATCCCGAACTCGGCGAAGCTGGCGGAGATGATCCAATCCGACGAGGCAGCGATCTTCCCGCTCACGCCCACTGCCATCGCACGCCTGAAAAAGCGCGATATTCCCGTGGAATATGCCCAGCCGAAAGAAGGGTCCGTGCTGCTGATGGTGGGCGAGTGCGTGGTCGCCAAGAACAGCGAACCGGAACTGGCGCAAAAGCTGGCTTTGTATCTGCTGTCGCCGCAGGCCCAGGCCAACGCGCTGCAGTACGGCGGCCATTTCCCGTCCAACCGCACCGTGCAGGCCGACGCCGGCAACCAGGACATGCTCAAGCAGTTCCAGACCTATATGGAGACCGTGAAGGTGCTGGACTGGGACGCGGTGAATGCCACGCGCGCGGCCTTCAATGCGCGCTGGAACCGCACGGTGGAACGGTGATGCGGCGCTTTGGCGCATCCTCGCCCATGCACGGCTCTCGTGCGATCAGTAGCAATGCTCGGCCGCCGGGAAGCTGCCGTCCTTCACCGCCTGCACGTAAGCGCGGACCGCGTCCTGGATGCTGCCGGCGCCTTCCATGAAATTGCGGACGAAGCGCGCCTTGCGGCCGGGAAAGACGTTCAGCATGTCGTGCAGCACCAGCACCTGGCCCGAGCATCCCGGGCCGGCGCCGATGCCGATGGTGGGAATCCCGGCTTCGGCCGTGATTTCGGCCGCCAGCGCCGCCGGCACCATTTCATAGAGCAGCATGCTGGCGCCGGCATCGCGCATGGTCCGCGCCTGCTGCTTCAAATGCGCGGCGCTGGCCTCGTCCTTGCCCTGCACACGATAGCCGCCCAGCGCGTGCACGAATTGCGGCGTCAGGCCCATGTGCGCGCAGACCGGCACGCCGCGCTCGGCCAGGAAAGCGACCGTCTCGGACATCCATGGCGTGTGTCCGTCCATGCCTTCGATCTTTACCATCTGCGCGCCCGCCGACAGCAGGCGTGCGGCGCTGGCATAGGCTTGCGCCGGGGATTCGTGATAGCTCGCCCAGGGCAGGTCCGCCAATACCCAGGCCGTTTTGTTGCCGCGCGCCACGCATTCGGTGTGATAGACCATTTGTTCAAGCGTTACGGGCAGCGTCGACGATTGCCCTTGGACCACATTGCCCAGCGAGTCGCCAACCAGCAGGATGTCCACGCCGCAGGCATCCAGAAGCGCGGCGAAGCTGGCGTCGTAGCAGGTCAGCATGGCGATTTTCTCGCCGCGTTGATGCATGGCGGCGAGACTGGCCAGGGTGATGGGCTTGCGCGGCGCCTGAGGCGCAGCATCCGCGGCGGTGGGGTACATAGGCTTGCCTTGAGGGTAATGAACAAGGGGATGGAGGCGACGGGGGCGCGCCAATAAAGCGCATTCTATCGGCTGCGGGCGTTGGGACGGCGTGAAAGTTCGGGCGTCATGGCGGCGGACCATCCGCCCGCCGGCGTCATCCTTTTTTGCTCCGTTTCCGGGATGGGTGCTAAGACTTTCGCTCAGTAGAATTTTTTCGAGCCGCGCGGACGGTCCGCGCGGACCCATGAGGCCAAGCCTGCATGCCTGTGCGTTGCTGTTTCGTCCGGGGCCGGCATTCTGGCCGCTCCCGCACTCGTGCGATGTGTTGGGTCCGGATGCTGTCCGTGCTCCTGGCCGCGGTCATCTGCGCCGGCTTGGGCGTCGGCCGGCCGGCGCTGGCCGCCCCGCCCATGGACGCCGGCGAGGCGCGCGACATCGCCGCCGACGCCTACGTATACGCGTATCCGCTGGTCTTGATGGACGTCGCGCGCAAGGTGCAGACCAATGTTCAGGCGCCGGACACCGCCTATGGCGGCGGGGCGCCCGTCAACCGCTTTACCCACATGAGCCGTGCGCCGGATCCGCTGCTGCACGGCCTGCCCTATCCCGATGTGGATACGCTGTGGTCATCCATGTGGTTCGACGTGTCGCGGGAGCCGTTGCTGATCGAGGTGCCGGATGCGCGCGGCCGGTATTACGCGATCACGTTGGCCGATATGTGGACCGATGTGTTCGCCGCCTTGGGCAGCCGCATCGGCCACGACGGCGCGCGCGTCTACGCCATCGTGGGGCCGGACTGGCGAGGCAAGCTGCCGCGGTCGGTCACCCCGATCCGGGCGCCGACCGGCGCCGGCCTGCTGCGCGCGCGCGTGGCATTCCGGGGAGCGTCGGACGTGGGACAGGCGCAAGGTTTCCAGATGGGGCTGGAGGCCACGCCCCTGTCGCGCTGGGGAAAGAAAGCCACGCCCGTGGATGCGCCGTACGACGTGGCGCTGTCCCGGCGTGCGCCCGTGGAGCAGGTCGCGGAAATGAACGCCGCCGCATTTTTCTCCACCTTTGCGGAGCTGGCGGGACGGTATGCCTCCCACTTCAACGACGACCCGATCTTGCAGCGCATGGCGCGTCTGGGGTTGGTGCCAGGCCAGCGCTTCGATATGGCGCGGCTGCCGGCGCAGATACGTTCGGCGATCGAGGCCGGGGTGCAGCGGGGCCAGGCCAGCGTGCGATCGCCGGTGCAGCCGCGTCCGCGGCAGGGCGACGCCTGGCGCATGCCCGATCGGCGACTGGGCAGCTACGGCACCGATTACGCGTTGCGCGCCCGCGCCGCCCGCGTGCAATTGGCCACGCCCTTGCCGGAAGACGAAATCGTGCTGCGCGCCGTCACCGATTCGGACGGCCGGCCGCTGGATGGCAGCTTCCGCTACGAGGTCCGCTTTGACCGGGGGCAATTGCCGCCTGCCGACGCCTTCTGGTCGATGACGCTGTACAACGACCGGCGCGAGCTCCACGACAACCCCGTCAATGTCTACGCCGTGGGCAGCCGGCACCCCCTGACGCCGGCGGCCGACGGGACATCGACGGTTTATGTCCAGTACCCCCAGCCTGCGGGCGAACAGGTGCGCAACTGGCTGCCCGCGCCGCAAAGCGGCCGGTTCACGCTGGTGATCCGCATGTACCAGCCGCGCGAGGATGCCGCGCAATCGCTCTGGATGCCGCCGGCCATCCGGCGGATCCAGTGAAGGAAACGCTATGCGCCGGCGAGTCCGCCAGCCACCGAAGCCGCCACCAGCATGACGCCCACCCAGAGGTTGGCGCGGAACAGGCCCAGACCCAGTTCGGGCCGGTTCAGGTCCAGCTTTTTCAGTTGCCACGCCAGGTGCGCGGCAATCAGCGCCATGCCGGCCGCATAAGGCCAGCCCATGCCGACGGCATGACCGCCCCAGGCCCACAAGGCCACCGTGGCGATGTAGAAACCGGCGATCCAGCGCTTGCCGGCATCGCCGAAGCGCAGCGCGGTCGAATGCAGCCCCAGCCGCCGGTCGTCGCGCACGTCGATGTAGGCGTAGATGGTGTCGTAGCCGATCTGCCACAGGATGGTGCCCACGTAGACCGCGATGGCGCCCAGCGGCACGATATTGCGCGTATCCGACCACGCCATCAGCATGCCCCAGTTGAAGCACACGCCCAGCACCGCTTGCGGCCAATAGGTGAAGCGCTTGCACAGCGGATAGATCACCACGATGGGAAGCAACGCCACCGCCAGCCAGCGGCTCATCGGGTTGATCGCCAGCAGCAGCGACGCGCACACCGCCAGTTGCGCAAACAGGAACCACAGAGCCTGCCGCAGCGACAGCTGGCCGCTGGTGAGCGGCCGGTAGCGCGTGCGCTCGACGTGCTTGTCGATGTCGCGGTCAAAAATATCGTTGATGGTGCAGCCGATGCCGCGCATCAACAGGGCGCCCAGCGAAAACACGGCCAGGCGCCACAGGTCCGGCCAGCCGCCAGCAGCCTGGGCCAGCGCAGCCACCGCGGGCAGCAGCGTGAGCCAGGTGCCGATGGGACGGTCCAGGCGGCACAGGCGGGCGTAGGGCCCCCAGGCGCGCGGCAGCCACCGCGCCACCCAGTCGTCGAACTCGATGTCGTTCAGGTCGATGCGGCCGCCGGAATGCTGCATGGACATGTCCGCGGCCTCAGCCCAGTTGCGCCTTGATCAGCCGGCCCAGCGTGGCGACGCCCGCGCGGATTTTTTCTTCCGGCACGGTAACGAAGCTGAGCCGCAAGGTGTTGCGCGGCGCGGATTCGCTGGCGTAGAAGGGCTGGCCGGGCACGAACGCGACTTTTTCCTCGATGGCCTGCTGCAGCAGCCGGGTGGTATCGATGCCTTCGGGCAAAGTCACCCAGATGAACATGCCGCCTTCCGGGCGGGTCCATGTGGCCGACGCCGGGAACTCGCGGTCCAGGGCTTCGAGCATATAGCCGCATTGCTTGCGGTAGAGCTCGCGCACGGTGGGCAGGTGGCGGGCCAGGAAGCCGTCCTTCACGATTTCGTAAACGGCCATCTGGGTCAGCGTCGCGGTGTGCAGGTCGGTGGCCTGCTTGGCCTGCACCATCTTGTCGATCAGCCGGCGCGGGGCGGCGATATAGCCCAGTCGCAGGCCGGGCGCCAGCACCTTCGAGAAAGAGCCCATGCGCACGACGTGCGCGCCGCAATCGGCGCCCAGCGCCAGCAGGCTGGGCTGCGGCTCGCCGGCGTAGCGCAGTTCGCCGTAGGGGTCGTCTTCCACCACCGGGAAGTTCAGTTTGGCGGCTTGCATGACCAGGGCTTCGCGGCGCGCCCGGCTCAGCGTCCGGCCGGTGGGGTTCTGGAAGTTGGGCAGGGCGTACAGGAAGCGTGCGCCCTGGGTGTTTTCCGCATTCAGGGATTCCGGAACCAGGCCGCCTTCGTCGGAAGTGACGGATTCGTAGCGCGGCTGGTACAGGCTGAAGGACTGCAGCGCGCCCAGATAGCTGGGCGTTTCCACCATAACCTTGCTGTCCTTGTCGATGAGCACCTTGCCCAGCAGATCCAGCGCCTGCTGTGAGCCGGACACGATCAGGATCTGGTCGGGCGTCACCCGGGCGCCTTGCCGGTTCAGGTCTTCGGCCACCCAGGCCCGCAGCGGGGCGTAGCCTTCCGTCGGGCCGTATTGCAGGGCAGCGCGTCCGTTCGAAACCAATACCTTGTCGAAGGCCTCGCGTACGACGTCCACGGGGAATCCGCTGGGAGCCGGCAGGCCGCCCGCGAAGGAAATGACGTCGGGGCGCTCGGTTACCTTGAGAATCTCGCGGATGGCCGAGCTGGTCAGCTGCAGGGCGCGTTCAGAAAAGGAACATTCGGGTTCGAAGGGCTTGTCCATGGAGGTATGCATCAAAGAACGGTAAAGAACGGTCGCGCGCTGCGGCCCGCCGGTGAGCCGGCCGGGGCGTGTGGCCACGTAAGGGAAGGCAGTTAAGACGAATGCGAAGGAAGAGTAACAGAGGGACGGCAAAGCGGTATTCTCCCACTTTTGCCGGCGCCCCACGACGGCCCGGCCGCAACGCTTGCGTCACCGCGCACACTGCCATGTTCACCGCCGTACCGTCCACCGCCGCCACCAAGACCGAACGCTATGCCGAACTCGCCGGCCAGGCGCGCGGGCTGTTGGCCGGCGAATCCGACCGCATCGCCAACGCCGCGAATTTCTCGGCCCTGGTGTTCCAATCCCTGCCCGACCTGAACTGGGCCGGCTTTTACTTCTTCGACGGCAAGGAGCTGGTCGTCGGGCCCTTCCAGGGCAAGCCCGCCTGCGTGCGCATCCCGCTGGACCGCGGGGTATGCGGCGCCGCCGCCAGCCAACGGCGGACGCAGGTGGTGCCCGACGTGCACGCCTTTCCCGGCCACATCGCCTGCGACGCGGCGTCGCGCTCTGAAATCGTGGTGCCCCTGGTTCAGGGCGATGCGCTGGTCGGCGTGTGGGACGTGGATAGCCCCCTGCCGGGCCGTTTCGATGAAGAAGACCGACTGGGGATGGAAGCGCTTTGCCGCGTTTTCCTGGACAGCCTCAGGACGTGACCGGCCCGGCATTGCGCTGCGGCCGCGCGCCGAATCGCTCCAGGTACTCGCGCGTCAAGGGCTGAAGGATTTCCAGCGAGATTTCGCGAAAAATCGACCGGCCCAACGTGCGCCGGCCGTCCGGGTCGTCCGCGGCGAGTCCCGCCGCGTTGAGACGATGCGCCAACGCCTGTTCCAGGCGCCGTTCCAGTTCCTGGCGGCGCGTTTCCTGCAGCGCCCGATAGCGTTCGCCTTCAAGCCGCTGCAGCAACGTTTGCCACGGGTCATAGTCCAGCGCCAGGAATTCCTCGAAGCCCTCTTTCTCCCGCCGTCGCACCGCCGCAAGCGCGGATTGCATGTCTTCGCCCTTCAAGCGCGAATGGCCGTAATACAGCATGTCGGGGACGACCACGCTCAAGTCCAACGCATCGCGCAGTTTCACCTGATATGCCAGGTAGACCTCGATCTGGTCGCTCTCCGATTGCGTCGCCGCCTTGTCCGCCGCGATCTTTTCCAGCTCCGCAAGGCGGAACATCTGTCTGGCGACTGCAATCGCATCGGCGACGCGGCCGTCATAAAGACCCCGGCGGATGTCGTCGTTCAACATCAGGGTTTTCAATTGATTCAGCGTGTACGCCACCCGGTCATCGCACCGCGACGTGGCGTCGCGGCACGCGGCGAATATCAATTCACGCACATCCTTCCGGCTGGCATCCGATAGATCGACGAGGAGCTTCTGTATATCGGCCCTGAACGCCGGATCGGCACAGCATCTCAGGCCGAGCAGCCGGATCAGGAACTTGCGGAAATCGTTGGCGTGCGGCGGGTCGCCGAATTCCGACCACCAGGACAGCGCCGGCCCTGGCACGCTGTCCAGCCACGCCATCATGACCGCGGGCAATGGCGCCTGAGGCGCAAGCGCGGTGCGTCCGAACGTCGAGACGTCGGCCGGGGGCGGCTCGGGGTTGCCGTCCGAAATGGCGGGAATCCGGTTGCCGCGCAGGGACGGTTGAACCACCGTGCGCGGCACCGGCGCCGCAGGCGTCAAACACGTGCGGTCCGCTTCCAGGCGCATGATTCCGGCGCGAAGCGGCGGCAGACTGCGCAACGGATTGTCCGAAATGATCAGCGTCTTGATGTGCGATGGCAGGGCGCGCCTGGGCTGCCGGATGTCGTTTTCCGCGATGTCCAAAATTTCCACGCTGTCGGGCACCTGGGGCACGTCTTCGAGACCGGCGCTCCGCGCACGGAATACCTTCAATCCGGAGGGCAGATTCGATAGATCGGGCTTGCGGCAACCGTCGATGCAATAGGCCTGCAGATCCGCAGGCACCGGCGGCAGCGATGTCTCATGGACGCCCCTGCCACGAGATTTCTCGTTCAGTCCGATGTCGAGCCGGGGAGGATGGCGCGGCTCTGATCGATCGCTTCTGGCATAGGCCAGCCACCAGTCGTTGCCCCACTCGCGCAGCACCAGCATGGAAGGGGTCGCATACAGCTCGGGCTTGGCGATTGGATTGCCGCTGCGCAGCGCTTCAAGAAGGTGATTGAAGCAGAAGTGGACGAGGCCGCCGTAGCATCGCATTTGCCTCAAATCGGTCTTGATGTTTTCTGCGACACGATGGCGCACGCGGCGTTGCATGACGCCGGACGCCGACTCCGCCCATTTGTCCAGCTTCTTCTCGTACGTGCTGTCCGGCCGGTCTCTATAGTCTGGCCGGTAGAGGAAGATATCCGTCCCGCCTGTCACCGTCATCCGGTAGCCCGTCGTTTTGCAATAGACGGCGGCGAACTCTCGCACCAGTTCCAGGTCCGTGGCTGCGGCCAGGGCCGCGAGATCCACATGCCATTCGCTCGCAAGTGCGGACGCGCCAATGCCGAGGAAGCCATCGCCGACCGCGCAACAGTCGTTCAGCGAGGGCCGTTCCTGCCACGCATGCCGCCGCACAACGATCGCCGGCGCTTGCCGGAAGTGATCGTGATAGGCCTGCAGCGCTTCGAAAATGATTTTTCCATACGGATCCGCCTGCAGCCGGTCCAGCAGCGATCGAAGTTGAGCGGATTCTTGGGCGGATATGTCTCCGCGCACGCCGGCGAGCAGGATGTCGCTGAAAGAGCCGCCGGTCGACAGCGCCGGAGGCTGGTGCGGGCCCGGCAGAATCAGATCGAGAACGGTGTTGAGCGCACCGATGCGCATGTAAAACTCCCTCCATCAGAATGGAGCCCGCTCAGTGTCCGCCGCGGGGGAGGGGTTCCTCGGGCCAGGACCCGGCCGCCCGCGGCCTTGCTCTGTGCTGCCATGTGATCTAAAAACCCGCATAGCTCCGCGAGAAAAACCGATGCCCAAAGGCACGCCGCGAAGCGGACATCGAGGAGACATGGCATGGAATGGGACACGCAGGACGCCTACGATTACGTCATTGTGGGCGCCGGCTCGGCGGGCTGCCTGCTTGCCAACCGGCTGTCGGCCGATCCCGCGACACGGGTGTTGCTGCTGGAAGCGGGGGGACCGGACACCTGGCACTGGATACATATCCCGGTGGGCTATCTCTACTGCATCGGCAATCCCCGGACGGACTGGTGCTATCGCACGCAACCCGATCCGGGACTGAACGGCCGCGACCTGGGATACCCGCGCGGGCGGGTGCTGGGCGGCAGCTCCTCCATCAACGGCATGATCTACATGCGCGGCCAGCGCGAGGATTACGACGGCTGGGCAGCCGCCGGCAATCCCGGCTGGAGCTGGGACGACGTGCTCCCGCTGTTCAAGCAGACCGAGGATTACCACGGCGGCGCGGACCCCTACCACGGCGTGGGCGGGGAATGGCGGGTCGAGCGCCAGCGTCTGTCCTGGGACTTGCTCGACGCCTTCCGCTCGGCGGCGGCCCAGGCGGGAATCCCGCCGATCAACGACTTCAACCGCGGCGACAACGAAGGCTGCGACTACTTCGACGTGAATCAGCGCCGGGGGGTGCGCTGGAACGCGGCGCGCGCGTTCCTGAAGCCCGTCATGAAGCGGCCCAATCTGCGCGTGGTGACGGGCGCGCATGTCATGCGGCTGGCGTTCGAAGGCAGGCGCGCCGTGGGCGTCTGGTTCCGCGGCGACGCCGGCGGCGAAGAACGCCTGGTCCGTGCGCGCGGCGAAGTAATCCTGTCGGCGGGCGCTATCGGTTCCGCCCAATTGCTGCAGGTTTCCGGCATCGGCCCCGGGGGCTGGCTGCAAGAGCATGGCGTGCCGGTGCTTCACGACCTGCCGGGTGTCGGCGCGAACCTGCAGGACCACCTGCAATTGCGCATGGTTTACAAGGTCACGGGCGCGAAGACCTTGAACGCGATCGCGGGCACCCTGTGGGGCAAGGGCATGATGGGGCTGCAGTACGTTTTCCTGAAGCGTGGGCCCCTGACCATGGCGCCGTCGCAGTTGGGCGCGTTCGCCCGCTCCGGCCCGGAGCAGACGCGGGCCAACGTGGAATATCACGTCCAGCCGCTGTCGCTGGAAAAGTTTGGCGATCCCTTGCACGCGTTCCCGGCCTTTACCGCCTCGGTGTGCAACCTGCGGCCCACCAGCCGCGGTCATGTACGCATCGCCGCGCCGGATCCCACGGTCCCGCCGGAAATCCGCTGCAATTACCTGTCCACCGAAGAAGACCGCCGCGTCGCGGTGCAAAGCATCCGGCTGACGCGGCGTATCGTGGCGCAGCCCGCGCTGGCGCCCTATCAGCCGCAGGAATACCGTCCCGGCGCCAGCCTGGATAGCGACGAAGAATTGGCGCGGGCGGCGGGCGACATCGGCACCACCATCTTCCATCCCGTCGGCACATGCAGGATGGGCGTGGACGCCCAGGCCGTGGTCGATCCGCGGCTGCGCGTGCATGGCATCGAAGGCCTGCGGGTGATCGATGCGTCGATCATGCCGACGATCACGTCCGGCAATACGAATTCGCCGACCATCATGATCGCCGAAAAGGGCGCCCGCATGATTCTGGAGGACAGGCGCGCACGGCCGGCACGGGCGGTGGAACCGGCGCCGGCCGGCGCGCTGGCCGCATGATGGCGCGGCCGTAACGATTTCAACGGCGGGAGCGTCCGGCCGACGCTCGCGCTCATTCGATCTCGGATTGAGCTGGTTTTCACTTGGGGACGCCTTTGCGGTCCGACGCAAGGCGGACCATGCCGCGCTCCAGCGCCGCTTCGCATGGGACTCCCCACTCATGTTTCACACCAGCTCACCTTCCGTTCCCCGCTTGCCGCCCGCGCCCGGCGCATTCGGACCGGCGTTCTTTCAGTTCTACGAACCGGATTCGGCCCAACGCGTCCTGGCGGAGATCGAAAGCAAGACGTCCAGCATCAGCTATTCGGCGGACCGGTATCGCAGCCATGCGGAGTTCTGCCAAAGCCCGGACTTCGAGCGGTACAGGCAAGAGGTGCGGGAAAGCCTGGACTTTCTGGTGCTTTTCTGTAGTGACCATGGCGTGCTCGATGTGGAGGCCGTTTCCCGCCGCTTCGATACGTTCTTCGCCCATCGATTCGAAGAGGCCTATTTCCATACCCAGGCCGCGCGTATCGATGGGCCTGGGAAAAGATCGCTCGATAATTTCTGCGCGATGGTGCGCGACGACCGGTTTCCGCTGGACAAAAGAATCGCCGGGATACTGGACCTGTCGCACGGCGTGGTGGTGTGCGCGCCGGTGTCGGTGGCGAATCTGGTATCGGCGGCCCGGGATCTTGCCTTATCGATCGGCGGGCTCAAAGGCCTGTTGTGGAAGCTCAAGGAAGACCATGCGCGGCAGATCCTGCGACGCGAAATGGCGGCAAGGTTCGGCCGTGAAGAGCGTTACAGGAATAACGAGTCCCACGACATAAACGCCCTGTGGAACCTTATCGCCGATACGATGGGCTTCAAACAGCTTGACGACTCCGGCCGAAAAATGGATGCGGCGTTCGTGGCAGCCTGCCGGGACAAGGTCGTGGCCGCCTTGACGCCAGATCGCCTGGCCGGCCTTGTCGCCGAGCAGTGCCGCGACAGGTTTGCCAGTGAGCTGGCGATCTACGGCAAGCCTGCGTCGGGGGAATGCACCGCCGAAATGATGGAAGCGTTCTCCGGCGTGATCCACGCGGTGGGCGATGCGCTGGGCCTGGACGGCGATACGCTGGAACTGCACGCCTTCGTCGCGCTGGATGATGATATGCCGCCCCGCTATGCCATTCGTACCGACGCGTCGTTGATCGCCAGGGCGGTCCTCAGGGGCATGCATACCGAGCAATTGCTGGCCGATGTCCCCGTCAATCGGGGAGAGTGGCTGGACGATAGAGGCGATCGCCACGCGCTCTTCACCTACGGCAGCGAGGCCGCTTGGCAGGCGCAGCTGACCGGCATGGAGTCCGATGAACATGGGTGGAGCCCGCGCCTGACTTCGGACCTGATCACCGTGTCCGATCTTCTTGCGTGGTCCAGCGCGCCGGGAAGGGAACGCGAGGCTCCCCCGGCGGCGGCGCTGCGGCAGGCGATACGATGCAGCGGCGTGGACGATCTTGCCAACGTCCCCCAGCATTGGCTCGTCGATGCGGGATCTGTCGTCCTGCTGTTGGATCGGCTGGGCGAGCAACAGGCACGGCAGTTCCTGCAGTCCAACTTGTCCTACTTGCTGAACGGATTCCCGGCGGAAGAAAGAAATGGCGTGCTGGACCGTGTGATCGGGATGGGCGACGCCGCCCTGGTACTGGCGCGCGCGTGGTGCCCCAATCCCTGGGCGCTGCTCGCCCATGGCCATCCCGACACCCGGCTGTACCGGTGGATGACGCAAGGCAACGTGCCCGCGATCGAGGCGGCCATCACCCTGCTGAACGATCGCGAAGACCGCTGGTGTGCATGGCAGGCCCCGGCATTCAAGAATGCGGACGGCGGTGGCAGTCCGTCCGGGTCCGGCCCGCCGCTGTGGAAGCCGGCGGAGATTCTCGACCTGCTGGTCGCGACGCCGACGGAGCTGCCGCCCCTTCATGCCGCCATGGCCGCCAATCACGCGGACGCGGTGGACGCGTGGGGCCGCCTGTTGTGCGAACCGGGCCTGGTCGATGGTCTATCCGTTCGCTCGCTGGTTTCCAGTCTGGCCAGTCTGTCTGGCGGCGGGTCCGCCCTGGGCGCCGCCATGCGCGGCAATTGCGCGGCCGCCATCAAGGCTATGCAGGCGTTATTGACCGCGCCTGCCGTTGCCGCCCGCATCAGCGGCGACCTTCCCGGCCTGATCGAGGCAGCGGATACCCTGAAGTACCCGGGGCTGCTCAGTGCATTGATGCGAGGCAATGTGGCGGCCATCGAGGCCTACACCGCGCTGCTGGCGGACCCGCGCATCACCCCGCATGTCAAGGAAGCGCTGCCGCGGCTGCTGGCCGCCAAGGATGCACAGCGTGCCGTGCCTGGCGTGCTCGGGGCGATCGAACGCGGCAAAGTCAGTGCCATCCGGGCATACCATGCGCTCTTGAGGCATCCAGCCGTGGTTCCGCATATCGAGCAGGCGCTGCCCGATCTGCTGGCCGCCCGGGTGCCGCACTCCGGCACGTGCGGCCTTGCGTTCTCCATGGAGTACGGCTATGCCGGCGTGATCGACGCATTGCATGCCATGCTGGCCGATCCGATATTTTTGCCGCATATCGCACCCGCATTGCCGGGGTTGGTCGAGGCCCGCAGGACGAACGGCATGCCGGGGCTGGCGCTGGCGCTGCGCAATGGCCATGTTGCGGCGATAAAGGCGTTTCATGAAATGCTCAGGGATCCCGCGATCCTGCCGCACATCGCGCCGTCGCTGCCCGACCTGTTGGCTGCGCGTGACGGCGCGGGAACGCCCGGACTGGCGCTGGCCCTGCAGGCACTCCAGCCTGCAGCAGCCGCTGCCTTTTACTCGATCCTGGCGGACCGCGACCTTGCGGCATTCCTGGGCGATAAAAAGGCCGAGCTGATGTTGGCGCCCGGTGCGGCATCGGCGGCTGTTCCGGCCACGGCGGCGCCATCCGGCGGTGCCGCCAACGCGGGACATCGCGCGGATGCGCCTGCGCCGGCCGCCAATGGCAACCGGAACGCGGCGCGGGGCGGGGTTCGCCGCGCCGCCCCGAACCCCATGCGGTGGCTGATGCGGCAACTCGGTATGTAGCGAAGACAGCCCGCCGCGCAACCGCGGCGGCGCTCAGCTGCGCGGCGCCGCCGCTTCCAGGCCGCCCACCACGAAGGCGGTGATCTGGTCCATGATTTCCTGGGGGTCTTCGGGATTGCAGACGCCCTTGGCCAGTTCCTCCAGCCGGTGGGTGTCCGAAAACGCGTACATATAGGCGCCCACCATAAGCGTCACGCGCCAGTAGACGTCCCGCGCGTTCAGGTCCGGCCGGGCGCGGCCGATGGCCTCCACATACGCGCGCGTGGACGCATCGTAGGCTTCGTTGCGCAGCTTGTACGAGATCTCGGGCGGCTCGGTATGCAGGCGCGCCTGCAGCCGGATGAATGCCCGGCCTTTCGCGGTGCGGCGCAACGCCAGCGTCGGCTCCAGAAAGGCGCGCACGATGTCGCGGATGGCGGGGCGGCGCTTGCCTTCCTGCAATGCCTGCAGCCGCTCCATCCGCTCGTCGGAGATCTTGCGCCCGCGCCGCAGGAAGACGGCTTCGTAGAGGCCGTGCTTGGAGCCGAAGTAATAACTGATCAGCGCCTGCGTGACCTTGGCCTTTTCCGCGACGTCGCGCAGGGTGGTGCCTGCGTAGCCCAGATCGGCGAAGCGGCTTTCCGCCGCATCCAGGATTTTTTCGCGCAGATTGCCGTTCGCGCCCTCGGGCCGTCCCGGGCGCGCGTGGGCGGACGCGCCGGCGGCCTTCGGCGCGGCGGTCCGGCCGCGGGCCGTTCCTGTACGTCTGCCTTCCACTCGTTCTCGTCCTTGCGTCCGTCGCTGCATAGCGGCTGCCCAATTGCCAGCCGCCGCGCATTTTCCCATATTGAACCCATGCCGGAAGCACGGTCGCGCTTCCGGCATGGGCCTTCCCGTCAAGCAGCGCGGCGCTGGGGTTCGGTGCAGGGGCGGAAGGCGGTGGCGTCGTATTCGTAGACCCAGTTCGCGCGGATGCCGCCGGCGTGGGGATTGAACAGGCCGCGCCACCAGTATCCGACGTCGCGCTTGAGCTGTTCCCAGCGCGAAGGCAGGTGATAGGTGCGGCCGCGTTCGCGCGATTCGAGCTGGACGCGGCTGGTGCGGGGCAGCCGCTCGGCTTCGTAGTCGCGCAACGCCGCGGCGACATCGGCGCCGTGGGCATCGAGCGCGGTGGCCAGCACCCAGCTATCTTCGATGGCCATGGCCGCACCCTGCGACAGGAAGGGCAGCATCGGGTGGGCGGCGTCGCCCAGCAGCGCGATGCGGCCCTGGTGCCAGGTCGTCATGGGATCGCGATCGAACAGGCCCCATTTGAAAACCGTGTCGGCGCGTTCGAACAGCCGCATCAGGTTGGGATGCCAGCCGCGGAATGCGCCCAGCAGCTCCTCGCGGCTGCTCGGCGCGTTCCACGATTCCTCGACCCATTCCGCCGTTTCGTTGACGGCCACGATATTGACCGCCTTGCCGCGGCTGACGTAGTACGTGACCACGTGGCCGTGCGGTCCCATCCAGAACGAAGAATCGGGACTGACGAAGGACGGCATGGCATCGAAGGGCACCACGGCGCGATAGCACATGTTGCCGGTGAAGCGGGGCGCTTCATCGCCGAACAGATCGCGGCGGACGATGGACCGCACGCCGTCGCAACCCACGATCGCATCGGCTTCGTACTGGCTGCCGTCTTCGAACGTGGCGACAGCGGCGCCGCCTTCGTTGCGCACCGACGCGCACGCCGCGGACAGCGATACGGATGATTCAGGAATGCGCCGCACCATGATCTGGTGCAGGTCGGCCCGATGCACGTGGTAGAACTCCGCGCCATACAGGCGGGGGCATTCCGTGACCAGCGGCATGCGGAATTGTTCGCGCGCCGTCTTCCAGTTGCGGCCCACCAGGGCCTGGGGCAGGAAGCCGATCTCGCGCAGGTCGTCGCCCAGTCCCAGGGCCTTCAGCACCTTGACGGCATTGGGCGTCATTTGGATGCCCGCGCCCACCTGGCCGAAGGCGGCCGTGCGTTCGAACAGGCGCACTTCAATGCCGCGCAGGGCCAGGGCGTTGGCGAGCGCAACGCCGCCGATACCGCCGCCGATGATCCCCACACGTTGTTTTCTGCTCATGCTCTTCTCCTCACGCCTCGCGGGCGCCGGGTTTGTTATCGATTGCCGTCGCCCTCGGCGCGGGCGGAATCGAGAATCCGCAGCGCCTCGTCGCGCGTCATGACCGCGGCATACTTCTGCCGCATGTCGAAAAGATTGGCCTCGTGCGGGCCGATCGCGCGGTCGCCCACGCAGTCGCTGGCCACCAGGGGCTTGAAGCCGTGCGACATCGCGTCCACGACGCTGGCGCGCACGCAGCCGCTGGTGGTGCACCCGGCCACGACGAGGGTACGCACGCCGCGCTGCGTCAGCCACGGCGCCAGGCCGGTGCCGAAGAAGGCCGAAGGCAGCGTCTTGCGCACCACCAGTTCGCCCGCGCGCGGGGCCAGCACGTCCACCACGGCGCTGGCCGGGTCGTGCTCTTTCAGTGTGAGCATGCCGGGCACTTTCAGGGTGAACACGTTGGCGTCGCCATCGTCGTCGGCGAACACGATACGGGTGTGCGCCACCGGCCAGCGGCGATCGCGCGCGTGCGCCAGCAGCGCAATGGTCGCTTCGATGGCCGCGGGGATATTGCCGCCGCCGAAGCGCGCGGGGTCGGCGAACCCGTTGACGAAATCGACGATGAGCAGGCCCGCCGGACCGCTCAGGTCCATGTCGGCGCCAAAGCCCTGCTGCCGGTAGACGGCTTCTTCCTGGTGAGTCATGGGGTGTGCTTTCCGTGGTGCTAGGGTTGCGCTGCGTCGATGACCTTGCCCTGGCGGACCACTTCCTGGCCGTCCAGGCTGACGGTGCAGGCCCGCAGCGGAATGTCGATATGGCAGGCCGTGGTGCGCGCGCCGCCCGCCTCGTTGTTCGGCCCCAGCGAGAACAGGAAGTTGCCCTCGTAGGCGCGCGCGTCCATGCCGATGCTCGCTTCGCGGTCGTAGAGCGACAGCGTGGTCCAGTGCGCGCGCGGCTGCAGGCCCCAGCCGATATGCGAGATCGCATACGCTTCCGGGTCGTTGAAGCTGCGCATGTATTCGCGCAGCAGCTCGGCGTCCACGCCGCCTTCGATGCGCGTGGCGTAGCCGTTTTCCACCGTCAGCGTGATGCGGTCGTTCGCGTACGACTTCTGCGGCAGCAGGATGTCGCCGCGGTCGATGACGATGGTGCCGTTGGCCCCCCCTTCGTTGGGCCAGGTCAGCACGAAGCCGCTGGGCCAGTGGTCCCAGCGGCCTGGCTCATCGACGAAGCCGTACTCGCTGATGGCGGGGAATTCGCCCAGCGGGCAGCTCAGGTCGGTGCCGGCGGCGGAGGTCACGCGCATCTCGCGCGCGGCCGAGATGCGGGCGGCGGCCGCGGTCACGCGCGCCTTGTCCTGCGCGGTCGGCACCAGGCGGGCGAGCACTTCGGGCGGCTCCACGGCCAGCAGGATCTTCGTGCCGCTTTGCAGGATGTCGTGCTGCTCGGGCGAGAACAGCAAAGTCATCAGGTCCAGCACCAGGTCGCTGGCCTTCAGCGCCGCGATGGCGGCGCGGTTGCCGGTCAGCGGCGTGGTGCCCAGGTAGGCCAGCGCGTCGCGGCTCAGGGATTTCTCGCCGTTGACCGGCGGCAGGTCCAGCCGGTTCACGATTGCGCCCATGTCCTGGCAGGCGATCAGGGCCGTGGACAAGGTCTGCGGGTGTGTGCCGGCGCTGGTCAGGATCGTCACCGTCTGGCCGCGCTGCAGGCGGGAAAGTTCAAGCACCTGTTTCCAGGCACGCACCATTTCGAAGTCGCTTATCGCCATGTCGAAGCTCCCAGAAAATCGCCGAAGGCCGCGTAGAAGCCGGCCTCGTTGTCCCAGGGGATCATGTGCCCGGCGTCGGGCACGCGCACGTGCTCGGTGCCGGGCTTGAGCGCCTGGATTTCCGCCACGTCCTCGTCCTTGACCACGTCGCCGCGCGCGGCGGTCATCAAAAGCAGCGGCGCCTGCACCGCGGGCAGATTCGCGTGGATGTCCTGCGTATGGAATTCCTCGAAGCTCTGGCGGATGGCCCGCTCGTCGCAGGTGTGCAGCCATTGCGCGCGCAGCCGCAGCTGGGCCTCGGTCCAGGTCGGGCAGAACTTGCGCATTTCTTCCACGCCCATGCCGTGGCGGGCCTGGGCGATGGAATCGACGTACCAGGGCAGTTGCGCCGGATACGCGCGCCGTCCCGGCCCAGAGACGGGCGGGTCGACGGCGACGATGCGCGCCAGCCCCGGCGGATGCGCGCTGGCCGCGCGGATGGCGATCCGCCCGCCCATGGAGTGGCCCACCACGCTGTAGCGCGTCAGCCCCAGCGCCTGCGCGAAAGCGTTCAGGTCGGCCGCCTGCGCGTCCAGGCCGTAGTCAAGATCGTCGCCCGCCTGCGACAGGCCGCGACCGCGCACGTCCAGAATGTAGGTGTCGAAGACCTGGCCGAAGCGCTCGCCCACGAATCCCCAGGTGACCGCCGGGCTGGTGATGCCCGGCACGATGATCACCGGATCCATGCCAGGGCGCTGGCCGCCGTAGCGCAGATAGTGCTGGCGGATGCCGTTGGCGTGCACGTGCGCGCCATACAGGAATGTGCTTTGCATGGCTCAGTAGGCTCCCGACAGCAAGGCCCCCGCGCCCGGCACGATGCGATCCAGGTCCAGGGCCTTCAACATGGCGTAGGTGGTCGCGATGGCCGCCGTGATCACCGGCTTGCCCGTCATCGCTTCGACCTGCGCGACCACCGGCAGCGACGGCATCTGCACGCAGGCCGACAGCACGATGGCGTCGGCCTTGGACAGGTCCATGCCGGCGACGATGCCGGGCAGGCGCGCCGGGTCGTGGCGGCCCACCTCCAGGTTGTCGGGAATCTCCAGCGCGCGCGAGTCCACCACCTCGTAGCCCTCGCTGGCGATGTAGTCGATCACCAGCTGGGTGAGCGGCTTCATGTACGGCGCCACCACGGCGATGCGGCGCGCGCCGATCACCTTCAGGCCTTCGATCAGCGCGCCGGCGCTGGTGATGACCGGCGCATCCGCGCCGTTGGCGGCGGTGTGGGCCTGCAAACGGCTTTCGGACTGGCGGTGATAGCCCGGCCCCATCGCCATGATCGCCACCAGGCAGGCATAACCCAGCACGTCCACGCGCGCATCGCTCAGCTCCACCGCACAGCGATCCGACTCCGCATCCATGGCCGCCAGTTCTTCCTTCACCACCTTCTTCATGCGCATGCGGCTGGAATGGAAGGTGAAGCGCTCGGGCCGGATCTGCTGGCGCGCCAGCAGCATCGCCGGAATCTCCGTCTCCATCGTGGTGTTCGAACTCGGCACGATCTGGCCGATACGGTAGGTCTTCTGCATCGCAACTCCACTCATCGTTATTCACACTTCAGCGCGTCTTCGAACCGGCACCAGACGCGCCTTCCACACGCATGCCGAGCGCCTTGCCCTCTTGAAGGGGAAGCGCGTCGGCGCTTCGGGGTGGGCTATCCCCCGCCCAGGTAGGCGTTCAAGAGCTCCGGGTCGCCCAGCAGCGCGTTCGACTCCTTCTCCGCGGCGATGCGGCCGGTCTCGACGACGTAGGCGCGCGAGGCCACGGACAGGGCGTTATGCACGTTCTGTTCGACCACCAGCACGGTCACACCGTGCGCGCTGATTTCGCGCACGACCTGGAAGACCTCCAGCGCCATCTTGGGGCTCAGGCCGAGGCTGGGTTCATCGAGCATCAGCAGCCGGGGTTCGGACATCAGCGCGCGTGCGATCGCCAGCATCTGCTGCTCGCCGCCGCTCAACGTGCCCGCCAGCTGGCGCTGGCGCTCCTTCAGACGCGGAAAACGGTGGAAGGCAATGCCGACGCGCCGCTGCACTTCGGCGCGCGAGCGGCACAGGTAGGCGCCCAGTTCCAGGTTCTCCTGCACCGTCATTTCGGGCCAGATGTGCCTTTCCTCGGGACAGTGCGCCAGGCCCATCGCCAGGATGTCCGGCGCCTGCATGCCGCCGATGGGACGGCCGTCGAAACGCACGTCGCCGGCCATCGGCGCGATCAGGCCCGATACCGTGCGCAGGATCGTGGACTTGCCCGCGCCGTTGGCGCCGATCAGCGCCACGACCTCGCCTTGCGCGATTTCCATCGACACGCCGTGCAGCGCCTTGAGCTTGCCGTAGCCGGCATGGACGTTGGACAGCGAGAGCAGGGGGGCGCCGCTCACCGGCGTATTCTCCTGCCGCTGCGCGACTTCCTCCCCGGGGGAGGATGCGCCCTTGGGGCGGCCCGGCGCGCTCATGCCGCCCTCCCGATATAGGCTTCCAGTACCGCGGGGTCGTTCTGAATGTCGCGCGGGGCGCCGGCGGCCAGCTTCTGCCCGAAATTCATCACCACCACGTGGTCGGAAACATGCATGACCAGATTCATGTTGTGCTCCACCAGCAGTATCGATTCCACCCACGCGCCCGGCAGCGTCTTCAGCAGGCGCGCCAGCACGACGGCTTCGTGGCTGTTCAAACCGGCGGCCGGTTCGTCCAGCATCAGCAGACGCGGCCGTGCGCCCAGCGCCACGCCCACTTCCAGCAGCCGCAATTCGCCGCACGACAGCGCGTGCGCCGGCGTGTCGCAGCGCGCCTGCAGGTTCATCAGCGCGGCGATCTGGCCGGCCCGTTCCTCGATCTCCCGTTCCGCGGCACGCTGGGCCGGGCCGGGCCAGAAGGTGCGCCACAACGGCGCGCGGGCATGCAGGTACTGCGCCGCCTTCAGGTTCTCGCGCACCGTCAGGTTCTTCAGCACATTGGTCTTCTGGAAGGTGCGGACCACCCCCATGCGGGCCATCTCGTGCGGCCGGGTGCCGGTAACGTCGCGGCCCTGGTAGCGCACGCGGCCCGCGCTGGGCGCGTAGAAGCCGGTGACCAGGTTGAAGCAGGTGGTCTTTCCCGCGCCGTTGGGTCCGATCAGGCTGACGATCTGGCCCGGCTCGACACGGAAGTCGATGTCGCGCACCGCATGGATGCCGCCGAAGGATTTGCAGAGTCCTTGAACTTCAAGCATGGCGTTTCTCCGCGGCAGGCGCGCGGCGCGGCGCAAGGCGGCGGGCATATCCCATGATGCCGTTGGGCGAGAACAGCACGACGCCCATGACGATCAGGCCGAACAGCGACAGGCGCAATTCCTTGAACTCGCGCAGATACTCTTCGAGCAGGGTCACCACGACGGCCCCGATGAGCGGCCCGCTCAGCGTTCCCTTGCCGCCCAGCAGCACCATGATGATCATCGATACCGTGAACGGGAAACCGAAGACTTCCGGGCCGACATACGAGATGTAGGCGGCGTAGTAGGCCCCGGCAAGCCCTGCCAGGAACGCTGCCACCGTGAAGACGAACAGCGCGTAGCGCACCGGATCGATGCCGATCGACACGGCGACGTAGCGGTTCTCCCGCAGCGTGATGGCGGCGCGGCCGGCGTTGGAATGCACCAGCCGATAGGCGATGAACAATGTCACCGCGGCCAGCGCCACTCCGAGCACGGCATAGCCCCGCTTGCCGGCCAGCCAGCCCGCTGCGTCCAGGAAGGCGGGGTGCGGCACGCCGGAAATCCCCATCGGCCCGTTGGTCAGATCGATCCAGTTGTTCGCCACCAGGCGCAACACCTCGGCGAAGGCCAGCGTCACGATCACGAAGAACGGCCCCTTCAGCCGCAACGTTACGCCGCCGATCACCAGCCCCGCGATCGCGCTCACGACGCCGGCCAGCGGCAACAGCAGCCCAGGCGCCAGGCCCAGTTTCGTTGCGCCCAGCGCCAGCGTATAGGCGCCGATGCCGAAGAAGGCCACGTGCCCCAGGGGGAACTCGCCGACGTAGCCCACGATCAGATTCAGGCTGGTCGCCAGGATCGCGTACAGCAGGATCAGGACGGCGATATGCAGCAGGTATTCGTTGTTCACGCCGAGCGCGAAGGCCAGCATCAGCAGGACGAAACCCGCCAGGAAGTTGCGTTCGCCATTCATCATGCACGCTCCGCGCGGGTGGGGAACAAGCCGTAAGGCCGGAAGAACAGGATCAGGATCACCAGTGCGAAGCCGACCAGATCCACCGAGCCCGTGGACAGGTAGCCGCCCCACAGCGCCTCGGCCACACCCAGGATCAGCCCGCCTGCGATGGCGCCGGCAAAGCTGCCCATGCCGCCCAGAATGACCACCACGAACGCCTTCAGGCTCACCAGGCCGCCGATGCTGGCCTGCGCCACATAGATCGATCCCAGCAGCATCCCTGCGGTGCCGGCCAGTGCCGTCCCCATGGCGAAGGTGGCTGCGTAGATCCTGGCCGTCGGAATGCCGGCCAGCCGCGCCGCCATCGGGTCCTGGAACGTGGCGCGCATCGCCTTGCCCAGCCGGGTGCGCTGGATCAACAGGTGCGCCGCGACGATGACGACCGCGCAGGCCGCCACCGCAAAAACGCGTACCTGTGTGATGACGACGGGGCCGAGAAAGACGGGCGTGCCGGCCACCGGCGCCGCGACCTTCTGCGGCGCGGTGCCCACCAGCAGCAGCGCGGTATTGGTCAGGAAAATGGACAGTCCGATGGTCAGCAGAATGCCGGGCTCTTCTCCCTGCCCGCGCACCCGTTCGATCAGCAGACGGTCCACGACCCAGCCGACCGCGCCCATCACGACGATCACCAGCGCAAGACCCGCGAAAAAGTTCAGGTGCAGCGACGTCGTCAAGGCCCAGCCCAGCAGGCCGCCCATCATGTAGAACTCGCCGTGGGCGAAGTTCACCAGGCGCATCAGGCCGAACACCAGCGTCAGTCCCAGCGCCGACAAGGCGTAGAACGTGCCGTTGACCAGGCCATTGACCAGGAATTGCAGAAGTAGGTCGAACAAGGGAAACCTCCCCTTCAGGGTTCCTGGACGGTGGTGCGCGAAACGATTTCCGGCGTGCCGTTCTTCAGTTGCACGAGCACGGCATCGAAGCCGTAGGCCTGGTGCTTGGCGTCGAACCGGAAGTGGCCGTTCGGGCCCTTGTAGTCGGTCTTCTGCATTGCCTCGCGGATCTTGGCGGGATCGGCCGCGCCGGCGCGCTCGATGGCGTCCATGATGATGTTCAGGGCGTTGTAGCCGGCGGCGGAGTATTTGCCCGGGGCTTCCTTGTAGGCGGCCTTGTAGTCGGCGACGAAGGCCTGATTGGCCGGCGTATCGATGGTGGCCGCGTACGGAACGGCGGCATGGATGCCTTCGGAGGCGTCGCCGGTCAGCTTGACGAAGTCCGCCGTGGCCCAGCTGCCCACGCCGAACACCTTGCTGGTCAGGCCCAGTTCCTTCATCTGCTTCACGACGATGGAGCCGTCCTGCGTTTCCGCGGCGACGAAAATGCCGTCGGGCTTGGCCGCGCGCACGCGGGTGAGCAGGGTGTAGAAGTCCGTGGTGCCGTGGTCGAAGTACTCCTTCAGCACGGTCTTGCCGCCCATGGATTCGATCTGCCTGGAAAACTCATCGACCCCGCCGCGGCCCCAGTCGTCATTGACGCCGATATAGGCGATGGTTTTCAGCTTCAGGTTCTTGACCAGGATCTCGGCGAAGGCGTGCGCCATCAGGGAGTCGGTTTCCGCGGAGCGGAAGAACCACTGGTTGCCGCGTTCCGTCAGGTCGGTCTTGGACGAAACGCCGCTGAGCAGCGGGACCTTGTATTTCTCGGCCACGGACATGACGGCGATGGTGGCCGAGCTGCAGAAGGCGCCCGATATGACGGGGACCTGGTCTTTCTGGATCAGCTTTTCCGCCGCGTTGACGGACTTGGCGGGCTGGCACTGGCCGTCTTCGACGATCAGTTCCACCTGTTTGCCGAGGACGCCCCCCTTGGCGTTGCGCTGCGCGACCGCAAGCTTGGCGCCGTTCACATCCGCAATGCCGTTGTAGGCGACCGACCCCGTCAGGGGCTGGATCAGTCCCACCTTCACCGTGTCGGCCGCATATGCGGCATGTCCGGCGACAAGCGCCGCGAGCGCGGCGTACCCCACAAAACCTCTACGCATGGAAGCCCTCCGTTCCGTTGCCGTACTTCACCCTTGCCGGCTTCGCCTGCCGGCGCGTGCTCCGGAAGGCGACTCGAGAATCTTGCTGAAGACACGCGAACCATGGCTCGCGCCGACAGATATTAAATGATTGATTAATAAATTTGGAAGGGGAAAAGCCGGGTTTCCGACCGGGGGTTTTCCCGCACAGTTGCCGGCCGCCAGGCGTGCCGGCCGGGGCGGCGGGGCGGCGCCGGCCGGAGGTGGCGCGCGAGGGCCGTGCCCGAACGAAGGCGCGAAACGATTGCGGCCCGGATGCAACGGGATTGGGATCGGCCGCATCGCCTAGAGCGGGCGCACGCCGGCCGGCAATCGGTCTAGGCCGCGCGTCGAGCGTGCGCACGGCGTCGTCCCTCGCGCTTACGGCGACCCTCCCGGCGAGGCTCATGCCGAACTCAACCGCTTCTACATCGGCGTCCGCGCACAGCGCGTTCAACCGCGTTGCCGACGCCCGATCGCCGTAGTCCGAATCGTCAATTGGTCACCACGCGATTCGAACGAATCATGGGCCGTCGCAGCCGCTTTGGCGCACTACGCCAAGCGGCGTCCTCCACAGATGCTCACGCAGGCCCGGACATGAATCTGTTTCATAAAACCGTTTGGAACTCGGCGCGGCAGCAGTATGTCGTCGCGTCGGAACTGGCCCGGGGACGAGGCAAGTCGTCCCGGACATCGGCTGCGCGTGCGCGCCGCAATGCCGCCGCGCGCCGTGCAGGTTGGATGCTGGCTGGCGTTTTATCCCTGCCGGCATGGGCGTTGGCATCCACCTGCCAATCCGGCACGGACCGACAGGCCGCGCCGACGGGGGGGCGCTGCAGCATCGCGGACTACAACCCGCCGGGCAGCAATGGCGGTGTGGGGGAAGCCGTGGTCAACAACGGCGACACCGTTACCCTGCACGGCACCTCGCAGATCGGTACGGGGTACAACGGCAACAGCATCGTGCCGGCCGACACGGTCAGCGTGATTTCGGGGTCCTTCAACACCAGCGGCCTGGATACCGGCGCGCAGACCGTCGCGGTGAGCGCCCGCAATCCCGCCACGGGTACGAATACGGTGTTCCGCGTCTACGATTCCCGCGCCTTCGTGGACCAGTCGAACGCCGCCACGCCCGTGAACCAGTTCGAAGACGTGGACGGCGATATGTATTACCGGGCGTCGCTGGGCCGGGTCGACCAAAGCGGCGGCACGCTGAACGTGAACCTGGGCGCGACGCCGCACGCTGCGCCGCAATCCAATTCCATCCTGATGGTGTCCAAGCAGACCTATCTGACCTCGGCCGACGGGAGCGGCAACGCGGACAGCCGCATCGTCTGGCAGTCGCGCAACGCCATCGATATGGGGATAGACCCGGGCCTGCCGACGCCGGACGCGCAGGGCCGCCTTACGGTGCTGGTGCCCGTCACCACCTACGCCGGCACGGTGAACTTCAATGGCGTCGATTACACCGTGACCAATGCGGCGGAGCTTGCGGCCTACAACGACGTGCTCGTGAACGCCCTGAAAAGCGGCGTCCTGGCGTCGCAGCAGGCGTATGACGAGGCCTTCGCCAAGGCCTATTCCACCGTCGACACGCCGGTCACCTACATGACCAATACCTCGGACGGCGACCTGACGCGCACGCCCAACGGCGACCGCTACGCCATTCTTGCCGCCGGGGCGAGGGGCTCGGCCACGATCGCCGCGGGCGGGCAGATCGATATCGTGCGCGCGTCCGGGGCGGTGAAGGCGGCCGACGGGGCGACCGTCACCAATCACGGCACGCTGTCGGGCAACATCATCCAGCAGGTGGCGCGCGTGGAAAGCGGCGCGCGCTTCGTCAATGCGGCGGACGGCGTGGTTTCGGCCGGCTATCTGGCGGGCGACAAACTGGATACCGCCACCGCCGATACCTTCTACTACACAGGCTCCGGCGTCATCGCGACCGGCGCGGGAACCACCGTGCAGAACAGCGGCGTCATCAATGCGGCGGGCTTCAATTACAAGGGCTACACCACGATCGGCCTGGGTGTCGCGAACGGCGCCGCGGCGCGGAACGACGGCGTCATCAACGCCGGCGTGAATCCCGGCTACATCACCAAGGTCATCGGCGTGGACGTCAGCGGAGGCGCCAGCTTCGTGAATGGCGCGAATGGGCAGATCTACCTGGGACGCGCCGCGCAGTACGGCTTGAACGAAAGCACCACCGACGTTTCCATCAGCGGGCCCACGTACGGCATACGCATCATGGACACGGGCGATACGGCCATCAACGACGGGCGCATCACCATCGGCTCGCAGGCGCAGAACACGGTGGCGATGTATTCCACCGCGCCCATTTCGTCGCTGCTGCAGAACAATGGCACGATCGACATCAATGGCGCGGCCGGCGGTCTGCCGCTGGCCAATATCGGCATGCTGGCCGACGACAATGGCGCGGCAGGCACCGGCGCCATCGTGCGCAACGCCGGCACGATCAACGTCAACGGCATCAACGGCGTCGGCGTCATGGTCAACGCGAATCCCGGCACCGCGGCCAATGCCGAATCGACGGGCACGATCAACGTCAACGGCAGCGCGGACCCGGCCAGCGGCACCCGCAATTTCGGCGTGTGGGTGGATGGGGCGCAGGGCGTCGCCACGGTCAGCGGGGCGGTGAACCTGGCCGGCACGGGCGCCATCGGCGCGTTCGCACAGGACGGCGGAACGATTCATGTCGCCGCCGCTTCGGTGCCCACGTTCCAGGGGGGAACGGATCAGATCGGGTTCTATGCTTCCGGCAAGGGCTCGGCCATCCATGTGGCGGCGACCACGATGGCCGTCGACACGGAGCGTTCGACGCTGTTCCGCGTGGCGGACGGCGCGGCCTTCACGGGCATGTCGGTGGCCGGGCCCTTCGACATATCGGTATCGGGCGCCGATGCGCGGGGCGTCGTCGCGACGGGGATGGGCACGACCCTGTCCACGGATTCCTCGACCTTCCGCGTGACCGGGACGGCGGGCTCCGCCGGCGGCGCGGCGGCCATCGTCAACGAAGGCGGCGCGCAAGGCACCATCGATGCGGCCACGACCATCACGCTGGGCGCGGCCGGCGCGACGGCCGGCATAGTAGATGGACAGGGACACGACCTGACGGGCGCCGCGGCGGGCGACCGGCTCGATACGACGCTGACCAACAACGCGGCCATACAGTCGGACACCGCCGGCGTCGTGGGCTTCGTGGCGCGCAACCGCGGCACGCTGGTCAACAACAGCGCCGTTTCGCTTTCCGGCGCCGGGTCCACGGGCGTGGTGGTGGGGGCCGAAGGCACGGTGCGGAACAACGCCACTATCCATGTCGCCAACGGCGACGGCGCGCTCGTGCAGGGGGCGAACGCCACGCTGGTCAACCAGGGCGTCATCCGCTCGGATGACGGCGGCGCGGCGGTGCACCTGACCGGCGCGAACGCCTCCGTGACGATCGCCGGCAGCGGGCTTATCCAGGCCGCGGGCGCCGCGGATGGCATCCTGATCGACGCCACCGCGACAGGCGGCACGGTCGTCGGCATGGCCGGCACCGTCTCGGTGGAGGGCAGCGGCGTGGCCCTAAACAACCGGGCGGCTGAAGGCGTTATCGCGCTGTCCGACACGATGGTGAATACCACCGGCGCGGGGGCCGTGGGCATCAGCTCCTCGGGCGCGAACGCCGATGTGCTCGTGCAGGGCGGACAGATCCGCACGGCGGGCGCGGAGGCGACGGGCGTACATATCGGCAGCCGGGGCACGCTGCAGCTTTCGAACGCGACCATCGCCACCACGGGTCAAGGGGCGCGCGGCGTGATGCTGGACAGCGGCGCAACCGCCATCCTGACGGGCGGCCAGATATCGACGCAAGGCGCCGACGCGACGGCCCTGCACGTGCAAGGGCCGGCGGGCGTGGCCACCGTCAACGGATCCCGGCTGGCGAGCGCACAGGGCGCGGCCGCGCTTACCGACGCGGGCGGAACGCTGACCCTGAACGGCGCCGACGTGCAGGGCGGCACGGCCGCCATCGCGGTGACGGACTCCGCCGGCCGCGGCGATGTCTCCACCATTACGGTCAACGGCGGCGCCCTGGCGGCGCAGGCCGGTCACGCCATCGACGTGACCGGTGCGAAGGCCAATATCACGGTGCGCGCGGGCACCACCGTCACCGCAGCCTCGGGCACGCTGCTCAACCTGACGCAGGGCAGCGTGGTGAATCTGGACGCCCAAGGCGTGACGCTGAACGGGGACCTGATCGCCGATGCCGGCAGCAGCGGCACGGTCAACCTGCGCGATGGCACCACGCTAACCGGCCGCATCGATCCGCTGAACGTAAGCGTGGACGCCAGCAGCACCTGGAACGTCACGGCGAGCTCCGAGGTGGGGGCGTTCGATAATGCGGGCATGGTGGCCTTCGCCGCGCCGGGCGGCGACCCCGCGCAGGCGTCCAGCTACAAGACCATTACGGCGTCCAGCTATACCGGGGCCAACGGCGTCATCGCGATGAACACGCGGCTGGCCGGCGACGGTGCGCCGTCGGATCGTCTCATCGTGAGCGGCGGCGCGGCCACCGGCACGACCACGCTCGACATCCGCAACACCGGCGGCACAGGCGCGCGCACCACCGGGGACGGCATCAACGTGGTGACGGCGACGGCCGGCGGCACGACCGCGCCGGGCGCCTTCCGCCTGGGCGCGCCGCTGCAAGCCGGCGCCTACGAGTACCTGCTGTACCGCGGAGGCGCCGCGAGCGCGGACAACTACTATCTGCGTTCCACGCTGGGCGGGCCGACCTCGCCGGGCGATCCCACGCCGCCGGGGCCCCCGGCCTATCGGCCAGGCGTGGTCGGCTACGCGCTGACGCCCGCGCTCAATCTGGACTACGGCTTCGCCAACCTGGGGCGCCTGCACGAACGCGTGGGCGACGTGTATGCCACGGAACAGAACCAGAAAGGCAACCGCAACGGCTTCTGGGGCCGCATCGGCGGCGACGGGCTGAACGCGGATTCGGGCAGCCGCTTCTCGGTCAACCAGCACACCTTCTTCATGCAGTTCGGCAAGGACTGGACGCTATCGCAATCAGAGGAAGGCGGCAGTACCCACGCCGGCGTGACCGCCAGCCTGGGCGTGACCAGCGCCAAGTTCAAGGACAGCAAGCGCGACCTGAACGCGGCGCTGAGCGACGATGCCGGCGACGCCACGACACAGGCGCAGAGCGTGGGCGGGTACTACACCAAGTACTGGAAGGACGGCAGCTACTGGGATTCGGTGGCGCAGGTTACCCACTACCGCAACAAGTACGACGACACGTATGGCGGCGGGGGTACGCAGAACGGCTTCGGCATCGCGCTTTCGCAGGAAGTGGGCAAGCCCTTCATGCTGATGCCCAAGCTGGCCATCGAGCCGCAGGCCCAGCTGGTGTACCAGTATCTGCATCTGGACAGCTTCGACGACGATGTCTCGCGCGTGTCGGGCAACAGCAGCAACGCGGTGCGGGGCCGTTTGGGTTTCCGCCTGTTCGCGCCGAACCTGCGCAGCGAGGATGGCGCGGCGGCCGGTACGCCGTACCTGACCGTGGACGTGCTGCACGACTTCGTGCCGCCGCGCGCCGTGACGGTGGGCGGCACGTCGTTCCGTTCCGATTTCGGCCGCACCTGGGGCGAGCTCGGCTTCGGCATCAACGAAAGCGTGGGCAAGGGCGGGCAGCTCTACGCCACCGTCAAGCTGGCGAAGGAGCTGGACGGCGAGTCGCGTCGCGGCGTGTTCGGTCAGGTGGGGTACCGCTACAGCTGGTGAGGCTCGCGGCCAGGGTCAGGCGCCCGCCGCCATGCGCTCGATCAGGGCCTGGCGGCGGGCGATCTGCCGCGCCTGTTTCAGGTGCGCCATATCGACCAGCACGCCGTCATCGCCGACGGCGCCTTGCCCTGTCCGGTTGGTGTCCTCGATAAGCTTCGCGATGCGGGCTGCCCATTCGCGTTGGGCAGGGGTGGGAGAAAACGCTTCATTGGCCAGTTCGATCTGGCTGGGATGGATTGCCCACTTGCCCTCGAACCCCAGCGCCGCCGCGCGCTGGGCCGACGCCCGGTAGCCTTCGGCGTCGCGGAAGTCCGTATACGGACCATCGACGGGGCGCAGCCCATATGCGCGGCAGGCGTTGGCGATGCGGGCCATCGCGAAATGCCATTGATCGTTCCAGTGCCGCTCGCGCGCGCCGCCGTGCGCGTTGCCCGTCAGCACCGCATAACGCGGGCTGGGCAGGCCGAACACATCGTCGTAGGTCCGCATGTCCACGGTGTAATCGCCGACGCCGAAGATCATTGCCTCCAGCCGCGGCGAACCCTGGGCGATGGCCTCGGCATTGGCGACGCCCATGGCGGTTTCGATCAGGACTTCGATGCCGATCTGCGTGGGGCGGCCGGTTTCGCGTTCGATCAGCGTGAGCAGCTGGTCGACGAAGCGCACGTCGAAGCCGGATCCCGCCTTGGGCAGCAGGATCAGATCCAGTCGCGGCGCGAGACGCGCAACGTCAACGATGTCCCGGTGCGCCCATGGCGTATCCAGGCCATTGACCCGCACCGCCATGGTTTTGCCGCCCCAGTCCACCTCGTTCAGCGCCGCCACGGCGTTCGCGCGGGCTTCGTCCTTGGCATGCGGCGCCACCGCGTCTTCCAGATCCAAAAAGACGACGTCGGCGGCGCTGGCCGCTGCCTTCGCGAAAAAGCGCGGGTTGGTGGCGGGCACGGCCAGTTCGGACCGGTGCAGCCGTTCGGGACGGTGCGAGGCGGGCGGCATTGTGTCGGTAGACGCGTTCATGACAGGTCCATGTCGGATGGCCGCGGCGCGGCCGGTCGGTCGGATGGCGCAACCGCCGCCGGTGCGGAGGGCGCCAGGTGCAGCATCTCGGCAATCGCAAGCAGCCGCCGCGCGGGCGGCACCAGGTCGATGGCCACGAACATGCCGTCGGCGACGCCGGTGCCGTGGCCGCGCCGCGCCTGGTCTTCGTAGGCCTGGACGATGCGGCGCGCCCGCGCGATTTCGTCGGCCGTGGGCGAGAACGCATCGTTGACCGCGGCGATCTGGTTCGGGTGGAACACGACCTTGCCTGCGTAACCCAGGGCCTTGGCCGTCAGTGCGTCCTGCCGCGCCGCCTGCGCGTCCTTCACGTCCAGGAAGAACGCCGCGTCGATGGCCTGGATGCCGGCGGCCGCTGCGGCGGCGGCGATGACGCAGCGCGGATACTGCAGCGTCGCCGCGTCCAGCGCCGCTCCCAGGGCCGATGTGTAGTCGCCAGAGCCGAAGAACAGCGCGCTGGTGCGCGGGGTCGCGTCGGCAATGTCCAGCGCGCGCAGCACGCCCCGAGGCGTTTCGATCAATGCGATCAGTTCGATGGGACGCTGGCGGCCGCGGTCCGCGCCGGAGCGCGCGAGCCATGCGTCGATGTCGCGCAAGGCGTCCGCGGACTCCACCTTGGGCACCATGATGCTGTCGATGCGGTCCAGCGGCAGGGCCGCCAGATCTTCCGCGCCGAGCCCGGATTGCAGCGGGTTGATCCGCACGCATCGCTCGGGTCCGCTGGATGCGCGCTCGGCCAGCACGGCCGCGACGCATTCCCGTGCGCGGGCTTTCTGGGCGGGCGGCACGCCGTCTTCCAGGTCGTAGACCAGCGCGTCGGCCGCATACGTCGCGGCCTTGCGCAGTCGGTCCTCTCGATTGCCAGGCGTCATGAGCAGCGTGCGGCGCAGGCGGGGTTCAGGCATGCTCGGCCTCTTCGTCGTGCGCGGCCGCCACCAGCCTGTCGATTTCCTCGGGCACTTCGCCCAGGAACAGGCGCTGGACGTTGGGGTTGTCCAGCAGTTCCCGCCCGGGCCCGGCATAGACCACCTGCCCGGTGTGCATGACGTATCCGCTGTCGGCGATCTGGAGCGCGCGCGAAGCCTTTTGCTCCACCATGATGACGGTCAGTCCCGACGCGGCCAGCTCGCTCAGTTTCTCGAATACCGTGTTGACGAATTTCGGCGACAGCCCCAGCGACGGTTCGTCGAGGATGATGGCGGTGGGGTCCGTCATCAGCGCGCGGCCGATGGCGAGCATCTGCTGCTCGCCGCCGCTCATGGTGCCCGCGAGCTGGCGCAGCCGTTGCCCGATCACCGGAAAGGTGGCGACCACGCGGTCCAGCGCACGTTCGATCCGCGCGCGGTCGTTGCCCAGAATGTACGCGCCGATGTCCAGGTTCTCGCGCACGGTCATCTCGGGCAGCACGATACGGCCCTGCGGCACGAAGGCCAGCCCCCTGCCCAGGCGCTTGTGCGGCGCTTCCTGGGTGACGTCCACGCCGCCGATGCGGACATTGCCTTTCCAGACGCGCAACAGTCCGGCTGCCGCCTTGATGGCGGTGGACTTGCCGGCGCCGTTCGAGCCTATCACCGCCGTGATGCCGCCGCGCGCGAAGCGCATGGTGGCATTGCGCACCACCGGCACGTCGCCGTAGCCGGTGGTCACGCCCTGCATTTCCAGGTAGGGCCCGGTTTCTTCGTTCATGCCTGTCTCCCTGCGGGCGTGGCCGGTGTGCGCCGACGCGGGGCCCGCGCATGCCTCAGCGCTTGTTCCATGGCGGCATCGGGATGACCGCGTCCGCTGTCTTCACGTCGGTGGGCATGACGATTTCCCGCTTGCCGTCGCGCACCTGCACCAGCAGGCCGGTAACGCCCACCTGCTTGCCGGTCTTCGGATCGACCTTGTGGTGACCCATCACCGTGTCGACTTCCAGCGTGGTCAACACGTCGCGCAGCTTGTCCTGGTCCAGCGATCCGGCCGCCTTCACCGCGGCTTCCATCACCGTGGCGCCGGCATAGGAGAATGCCGAGTAGTAACCGGGGTCGCTCTTGTACTGTTCGCGGTAGGCCTTCACGAACTCGGCATTGCCCTTCGTCTTGAGCGACGGCTCGTACAGCGACATGCCGAAGGCGTATTCGCCGTCCTTGCCAGATGCCTTCAGGAAGTCGTCGATGGATACGCCGTTGTGGATGAAGACCTTGGGCAGATAGTTGGAGGCCTTGAATTGCCGCACCATCTCTATCGCCTCGTTGGGATAGCCCACCGAGACCCAGATGTCGGGCTGCTGCTGGCGCGCCTGTGCAATCATCGAGGAAAAGTCCGTGGTGCCCGCGGGAAAGAACTCCGACGCGGTCACTTTCAGCTCGCGCTGCTGGGCGATGGCCTTGATGGATTTCTCCATGTCGCGCGCCGCGGGGTAGTCGCGCCCGAAGAACGCAATGGACTTCAACTGGCGCTGCTCGGCCAGCGGCCCGATACTGGCCACGTAGGCGCTGATGGGCGCCGCGGTCTGGAAGAGGTATTTGTAGCCTCGCTCCTGGATTTGCTCGGACGCGCCGCCGGAGTTGAAGAAGATGCGCTTGTGCCGGTTGGCCACGCCCGAGGCCGTGGCGGCGGACGCCGATCCCCAGGGCCCGAAAAGCAGGTCGACGTTGTCGTCGCTGATCAGCTTTTCGTACAGACGGGCCGCGGTGGCGGGATCGCTGCGGTCGTCGTAGACGATCAGCTCCACCTGACGCCCCAGCAGCCCGCCGCGGGCATTGACCTGGTCGCGCCACAAGGCCACGCCTTCCCAATAGTGCTTCGCGCTGTCGGCCAGGTTTCCCGACTGCGACAGCGCCACGCCCACGCGTATCGGCTTGTCGGCCGCGCCCGCCGGGCCCGCCAGCCCCGCCGCGCATGCCGCGGCGACCGCCAGAGCGGCGCCGGTGCGCGTTATCCATTTCCGTCGTGGCGCGTCGATCATGTTGTCATCCCGCTGCGTTTCCATCCTCGTCTCCTCCGTTCGTAAGGCCGTTTCGGTGCGAGCCTGGCGGCCATGGGCGGGCCCCGAGCCCGCGTTGCATCAGAAGTACGCTTCCTTGACGCGCTCGTCGGCGCGGATGGCTGCGGCATCGCCGTGCGCGATGACCTGGCCTTCGGACAGCACATACAGGTCGTCGCAGATTTCCAGCACGATGCGCATCTCGTGGTCGATGAAAAACAGGGTCAGCCCCTGGGCTCGCAGAATCTGCAGATGGTCGACGATGCGGTTCTGCAGCCGCGGATTGATGCCGGCGAAGGGCTCGTCCAGCAGCATCACCCGCGGCGCCAGCATCAGCGCCCGCGCGATTTCCACCAGCTTGCGCTGCCCGTACGACAGTTCCGCGCCCCACTTGTCGCGCAGCGGCGTGATTTCCAGGAAGTCCAGCAGCTCGAGCGCGCGCTGCACCGCGTCCGCATCCGATAGCCCGTGCGCGACCACCACCAGGTTTTCCAGCACCGTCATTTCGGCGAACAGGCGCGAGATCTGGAAAGTCCGGCCGAGGCCGCGGCGGCAGATATCGGCCGGCGAGGCGTGCGCCAGGTCCTGGCCGTCGAACAGCACCCGTCCCGCATCCGGCGGCAGGGTGCCCGCCACGATGTTGAAGAGCGTCGACTTGCCGGACCCGTTCGGCCCGATCACGCCTGTGATGGAGCCCTTGGCGATGCGCAGACTGGCGCCATCCAGCGCCACCCGTCCGCCGAAGCTTTTGCGCACGTTTTCGACCACGAGTATGTCTTCCTGCATGTCGTTCCTCTCATGGCTTGATGAATTGCTTCGGCGCGGGCCGCGAGGCCTTCGGCATGGGCTTGCGCGCCTGCGCGGCCGGCTTGCCGCGCCGGTCCGCCAGGCGGCGCAGGTGCCCGCGCGCCACCGGCATCCAGGACCAAGCGTGGCGCTGCGCGAAATTGACGATGCCGCGCGGCATGAAAAGGACGGCGACCAGGATGATCACGCCGACCAGCGAAAGGTAGATCTCCGGCAGGCGGGCCCACAGCACCTCGTTCACCACGGAAAGCGCGACGGCGCCCGCCAGGGGGCCGAGCACCGTCCCCATGCCGCCCAGCAGCACCATCGCGATCACGGTCAGTTCCGTCATCGGCGCGAAGGCGGTCGTGGGGTCGATGAAGCCCAGGTAGCAGGCGTACAGGCTGCCCAGCGCGCCCGGCATGAAGGCCGAAGCGATGAAGGTGCCGATCTTCAGCCGCGTGGTGCGCACGCCCAACGCGGCGGCGGCAGTTTCGTCCTCGCGGATGGACAGCAGTTGCAGCCCCAGCCGGGAATTGTCCAGGCGCCAGGTGGCGACGATCAGCACCAGCGCGATGGCGCCGGCGGCGTAATAGACCAGGTCCAGATCCACCGCCGCCAGGTACAGACCGGTGCCGCCCTGCGTGATGTTGTCCAAACCCAGGGCCAGCGACTCGCATACACGGGCGATGCCGAACATGCCGATGGCGAAGAACGGCCCCTTCAGACGCAGCATGATGGCGCCCAGCACGGCCGCGCACAGCGACGCGCACACGGCCGCCAGCAGGGTTGCCCACATCCAGGGCATGTCCTTGCCGATGGCGATCGCGCCGATGTAGGCCCCGATGCCGAAGAAGGTCACCTGGCCGAAATGGGTGTAGCCGGCGTAGCCGCCGATCAGGTTCCAGGAATAGGCCAGCCCGATGAAGATGAAGGTCTGCACCAGGAAGGACATCGGGTATGAGCCGGCGTAGCGCGGCGCGATGGCCGCCGCGATCACGGCGACGGCCAGGATCAGGACGGTTTTCATGCGCGCGCTCCCATGCCGAAGATGCCGCGCGGCCGCACGACCAGTACCACCAGCATGGCCAGGAACACCGTGGCCGCGCCCAGCACCTGCCCGTAAAGGTAGCCGGCGAAGACTTCCAGGATGCCCATGAGCAGGGCGGCCAGCATGGCGCCCGGGTAGCTGCCCATGCCGCCGACGATGATGACCGCGAATGCCTTGATGCCGAAGCGCGCGCCCAGCTGTGCGTCGGACGCGAATGTGGGCGCCAGCAGCACGCCCGCCAGTCCCGCCATCGCGGCGCCCAGCGCGAAGGTGACGTTGCGCACCTGCTCGATCGAGATTCCGGAGATCACCGCCAGCTCCGGCGCCTGCGACACCGAGCGGATGGCCTTGCCGTAGCGGGTGGTCTGCAGGAACCACCAAACGCCCAGCGTCGCCGCCATGGCGACGACGAAGGACACCAGCCGCGACAACGGTATGTCCATGCCGGCCAGGGCGACGGAGCCGCCCAGCACCGTGGGCAGGCCGCGGTAGCCGCCGCCCCAGATCAGGATGGATACATTGACGATGATGGTCGATAGCGCGAAGGTCGCCAGCAGCGACATGATCATCGGCGCGTCGGCGATGCGGCGGATGACGAGCCACTGCATCGCCAGGCCGAGCGCGGCCGTCAGCAGCGGCACCAGGACCAGCGCCGCGAAATAGGGAAGGTGCATGCCGGCGACGATCGACACCGTGGTCAGCGCGCCGACGGCCAGCAGGTCGCCATGCGCGAAGTTGATGACGCGCATGACGCCGAAAACCAGGTTCAGGCCGCAAGCCATCAGGGCGTACAAACCGCCCAGCAGGATGCCGCCGACGAATAGCTCGAGAAAGGGCACGATGACGTCTCCTCCAGTGCGCGGCGTGCGTGCGCCGCGTTCTCTCGTATGGCGCGCCCGGCGGCGCGCCATGGTCCCCTGCCTGGGCGCGTCGTGGCGCCGGGCGCGCTGCCCGGTCCGCCGCTAGATCACGCCGGCCTTGGCCAATGCCTCGATGCGTTCGGGCGACAGGCCCAGGCGCTCGCGGTAAACCTCGTCGTTGTGCTCGCCCAGCGCGGGCCCGAGGCGGTCGATGCCGCCCGGGGTGTCCGTCAGCCTCGGCACGACGTTGGGCACCGCGTATTCGCCCACGCGCGCATCCTGGAAACGGACGATATTGCCGCGCGCCGCGTACTGCGGGTCCTCGAAGATCTCGTCGATGGCGTAGACCGGCCCGCACGGCACCTGGTGTTCCTCGCAGCGCCGCAGCACTTCATCGCGCGTGTATTGGGAGCTCCACGCGCCGACGTACTCGTCCACCTGGGCGCGCTCGGCTTCGCGCTGCGCAATGGTGCCCCATTTGCCCGTGCCGGCCACTTCGGGCACGCCCATCGCGTGGGCCAGGCGCTCGAAGATCTTGTCGCTGGTGCAGGCGATGGCGACCCAGCGGCCGTCGGCCGTGGGGTAGTGGCTATGCGGCACCACGTTCACCGTGCCGGGGCCCATGCGTTGCCGCACGTAGCCCTTCATGTGATACGCGGGCGCCAGTTCGTCGAGGATGCGGAAGATCGGCTCGTACAGGCCGATGTCCACCACTTGGCCGCGTCCCGTCTTGGCCAGCGATTGCAGCGCCAGCAGCACACCCAGCGCGCCGTACAGGCCCGCCATGTAGTCCGGAATCGTGGCCGAGCCGGGCGTCACGGGCGGACGGTCCGGGTAGCCGGCCAGGTACGACAGTCCGCCGAAGGCGTTGCCGATGCGGCCGAAGCCGGGCCGGCCGCTGTAAGGGCCGGTCTGCCCATAACCGGAGATCCGCACCATGATCAGGCGCGGATTCACTTCCTTCAGCACGTCCCATCCCAGGTTCCACTTCTCCAGCGTTCCCGGCTGGAAGTTTTCCACCAGCACGTCCGATTCCTTCACCAGCGCTTTCAGCAGCTCCGCGCCTTCGGGCGTGCGCAGGTCCAGCGTGGCGGACTTCTTGTTGCGGCATTCGGACAGCCAGGGCAGCGAGTCGCCGCAGGGCGTGATGGTGCCGAACCGCCGCAGCGGGTCGCCCACGCGCGGCAATTCCAGCTTGATGACGTCCGCGCCGAATTCGGCAAGCTGCGTCGAGCAGAAGGGCCCGGCCAGAAAACTGGATACGTCGATCACTTTCAGATGATCGAGAGGCCGGACGGCGGCCGCTGCATTGCTCATGAGAGTCTCCTCCTGTCCCGCGGGCGCGCCGCCCGCGATGTCGTCCGCCGAAGCGCGGCGTGGCGGGGCGCGGCCTAGGCCGCGCGCCCCGAAAGCCTTTCCGCCATCGCCACCACCCGCTGCGCGGCGTAGACGATGGGGTAATCGATGAATTGGCCGTCCAGCTGTATGGCCGACGAGCCCTGGGCCTCGGCTTGCGCGAAGGCATCCAGGACACGGCGCGCGCGTTCGATCTGCGCGTCGCTCGGTGAAAAGGCGCGGTTGACCATGGCGATCTGGTCCGGGTGGATGCAGAGCTTGCCCTGGAAGCCCAGTTCGCGCGCCTTGCGCGCCGAGGCCTCGCATCCTTCGGGATCCTTCAGGTCCACCCATACCGTGTCCAGCGGCGGCTCCAGGCCGGCGGCGCGCGACTGCATGACGATCTGCGCCCGATAGGGCGCCAGCTCGGTTTCGTCGCGCGTCCAGGTGAGGTCCAGGTCCAGGGTGAAATCGCCCGCGCCGAAGGCCACGCGCCGCACCCGCGGCGCGGCCGTCAGGATCTCGGGCAAGCGGGCCACGCCTTGCGCGGTCTCGATGATGGGAATCAGGTCAACGCCGCCCTCCGGCATGCCGCGTTCGCGTTCCAGTTGCCGCATCAGCCAATCGGCCGTGCGCACGTCGCTGGCCGACTCGACCTTGGGCAGCACCACGCCGTCCAGGCCGGGACGGATCGTTTCGGTCAGGTCGCCGTAGGCGAAAACGGTGTGCAGGGGATTGACGCGCACATAGCCCAGGCAGCGGCGCGGCTGGCGCATGGCCTCGACCACTTTCGCGCGGCTGGCGGCTTTTTCGGAAACCGCGCAGGCGTCCTCCAGATCGAGGATGACGGCGTCGGCGTCCAGCGCAAGGGCCTTTTCAACGCGCCGGGCGTGATTGGCCGGCGCGAACAAAAACGATCTGAACACCGTCATGCGAGTCTCCATCGCGCGCGGGGGACGGCGGGGAGCCCGCAGTCCGGCGTGAAAGCCGGGCTGTTCTGTCTCGGTGGCCGTCCGCATCGTTTGTCTAAAATGTGCGTTTGTACGTACAATACGGGCGGCGTGGCAGCCTGTCAATCGCTAATCATGCGAATTCCGATGGCGCCTTCGCCAGGGCGGCATTTACCATCCACCTTTTTTCCGAATCCATGCGCACGAACCCTTCCGCCGACGGCTCCGATTACGCAGGCGCGCTTGCCGGCGGCCGCAATCCTCTTTACGTGGCGCTGGCCAAGACGCTGGCGGCCGATATCCATGGCGGCCGCTATCCCATCGGCAGCACGCTGCCTACCGAAGGCGAGCTTTCGCTGCGCTATGGGGTCAGCCGTCATACGGTGCGCCAGGCGCTGCGGGAATTGAAGGAAGAGGGCCTGCTGTGGTCGCGGCCCGGCATCGGCACCAAGGTGCGCGCGCGTCCGGAATCGCCGCGCTTCTTCAGCGGAATCCACAACATCTCGGACCTGCTGCAGTTCGTCGACGCCACGGAAATGCACGTGAAGTCGCGCCGGGAAATCGTTGCCGACGACGCCTTCGCGGAGCTGCTGCACTGCCAGCCGGGCCAGGCCTGGTCGGAAACCAACATCGTGCGCAAGGTGCCGGGCGGCGACACGCCGCTGTGTTACCTGCAGGCGTACCTGCGTCCCGAATACGCGGGCGCCATCGGCCGCACGCGCATCATCAAGCGCCCCATCTATTCCTTGGTGGAGGAGCGCTACGGCGTCCGCATCGTCGAGGTCTTGCAGGAGATCACCGCGGCGCAGCTGACGCGGGAGATGGCACAGGCGCTGAAGGCCGACGAGGGCCAGGCGGCGCTGCGCATCTCGCGCTATTACCTGGACAGGCAGGGCACCATTGTCGAAGTGGGTATCGGTCATTATCCCAGCGGCAGATATACGCAAAGCACGCGGTTCCGCGCCCATAGCGCGGAGGAGTAGACCTTCAGGCGGGATGCTCGTGCGGATGCTCCCGGCCCCACTTCATCACGGCTTCCCGCGTGCTGCCGTGTGCCGCATGGCTGCGCGGCGCGATGTCCAGCAGGCGCGCGATGTCGCGCGACGCGGCAAGCACGGCATCCGGGTCCAGGCCCGTCTGCACCTGCATCAGGGTCATCATGCGGACCATGTCCTCGGTGGGGAAGTTGCCCACCGCGCCCAAGGTTTCCGGCATGGCGATGCCGCCGCCGATCCCGCAGATCGCGCCTTCCAGCCAGGCCGCGCCGGCATCCAACGCCGCCACGATGTTCGCGGTGGCCATGCCGCTCAGGTTGTGCACGTGGAATCCCAGTTCGATGTCCGGATAGCGGTCGTACAGCCGGGTGAAGAGCGCATTGACATGGCGCGGATCCTCCATGCCCACCGATCCGGCCAGATACAGCCGCCGTATGCCGGCATCGCGGAAGCGGCCCACCATGGCCTGCACGCGGTCCTGCGGGATGAGTCCTTCGTAGGGACACCAGAACGCCATGCCGATGGCCAGCACATAGCGCAGGCCCTTGGCGTCCGCGATACGAAACGCCTCGATCGCCTGGGCGTCCGCCTGTTCCGGCGTCATGTTCTGGTTCTTCTTCAGGTACGAGGCGCTGGCGATGGTCAGGCCGACGATCTCGTCCACCCGCGCGGCGGCGGCGCGCTCGGCGCCGCGCGCATTCGGCGCCAGGCCGCGGTACACAATGCCCGGCCGGCGCGCGATGCGCTCGCACACGGCTTCCGCATCCTGCAGGTTGGGGATCACGCGCGGATGCACGAACCCGGTAACCTCGATCACCGGAAACCCGGCCTGCGACAGGCGGTCCACCATGCGCACCTTGTCTTCGGTCGGCACCCATTTGCGCAGGCTCTGCAGGCCGTCGCGCGGGCCCACTTCGACGATGTCGATCTGCTCGGGTAGGTACATGGCTGCCCTCCTTGGCGGTGACCGGCCCTAGATGGGTTGGGGTCCATCGTCCAGCAAGATGCCCGCCCGCGCCAGCGTTTCTTCGCTGTAGCCCAGCCGGTCCACCAGGATTTCCCGATTGTGCTGGCCCAGCCGCGGTCCGGGATGCCGTATCGCACCCGGGGTGGCCGACAGTCTGCCCACCACGTCCTGCATGCGAAGCGTGCAGCCGAGCTCATCATCGTCGACCGCGCGGATGTTGCCGCGCGCCTGGATATGCGGATCCGCTAAGATCTGCGCCACGTCGTTCACCGGAGACATGGTGCAGCGGCGCTCTGCCGAGCGGGCGAGCAGATCGTCCAGGTCGAACCGCTCTATGGCGCGCTGCAGCGCATCGTCCAGGGCTTCCACGTGCCGCAGACGCTGGCGGTTGTCGGCGAAGCGGGGATCCCGCACCAGCTCGGGCACGCCCAGCGTTTCGCAGATATTGACGAAGGCCGATTGCGCGCTGCCGCCCACGGTGACCCATTTGCCGTCGCGGGTGCGGTAGGTGTTGCGCGGCGCGGTGAAGGGCAGGCGGCTGCCCGCGCGCTGCTGCACGATGCCCAGCTGGTCGTAGTTGATGACCTGCGGGCCCAGCAAGGTGAGCAGCGTTTCATAGATGGCCAGGTCGATGTACTGGCCGCGGCCGCTGCGGCGCTTCTCCGCCAGGGCCACCATGGCCAGGAAGGCGCCCATCAGGCCGGTGGTCGAGTCGGCCAGGCCGAAGCCGGGCAACAGGGGAGGGCCGTCCGGTTGCCCGGAGATATGGGCGTAGCCCGCGTAGGCTTCGGCCAGCGTCCCGAAGCCGGGGCGGTCGCTGTAGGGCCCGGTCTGCCCGAAACCGGTGATCCGGATCATGATCAGGCCGGGGTTGATCGCGCTCAGCGTGTCGTATCCCAAGCCCCATTTCTCCAGGGTGCCGGTGCGGTAGTTCTCGAGCACGATGTCCGCGTCGGCCGCCAGGCGCTTTACCGCCTCCGCCCCGAGCGGCGTGTGCAGATCCAGGGTGACCGACTTCTTGTTGCGGTTGATGACCTTGTAGTAAAGCCCCACGCCGTTCTTGTTCTCGCCCCAGTAGCGGACCTCGTCACCCTTGCCGGGCCGCTCCACTTTGAGCACGTCCGCGCCGTAGTCCGACAGGAACATGCCGCACATCGGCGCCGCCAGGAAGTTGGACAGGTCCAGCACCTTGACGCCCGCCAGCGCGCCCTCCATGACCGTGGATGCCGCCATGGTGTCTCCTTTAATGTGCGTTTGTACGTACATTAAGCGGCGTCAGCGCCGGCGTCAATACTTCGTTGTGGCCCAATCAACATCCTGTTCACGATGCGGGCATCCGGGCTTCTGTATAGTGCCTGCTGCGCAAAAAACCGCCACGACAACACACGGCGTTTCCACGCCGCGACAAAAAGAGGGAAACCGACCCATGCCGACCACGATAGAAGCGATCGCCACCGCGCTATTCGCCATCGCCGTCCTGCATACCTTTTCCGTTCCGTTCTTCGCCCGGCTGGCGCACCGCAACGGCCCGCACGCCGGCGTCTGGCATCTGCTGGCCGAGGTCGAGGCCGTGTTCGGCGTCTGGGCCTTCGTGCTGATCGTCTGCATGGCGCTGCTGGGCGGCACGGAGAAAGCAGTCGGCTACATGGACACCCGCAATTTCACCGAGCCGCTGTTCGTCTTCGTCATCATGGTGGTCGCCGCCAGCCGTCCCATTCTCGAGTTCGTGGATGCGTGCGTGCGCGTGCTGGCGCGCGTGCTGCCGCTGCCGAACCAGCTCAGCACCTATCTGGTGGTGATGTCCATCGTGCCCCTGGCCGGGTCCTTCATCACCGAGCCCGCGGCCATGACGCTGGCCGCCATCCTGCTGCGGGACGCTTATTTCCGGGTCAGCGGCCGGCGCCGGTTCAAGTACCTGACGCTGGGCGTGCTGTTCGTCAACGTGTCGATCGGCGGTGTGCTGACGTCCTATGCCGCACCGCCCGTCCTGATGGTGGCCAATACCTTCGGGTGGGACGCCGCGCACATGGCGACCCATTTCGGCTGGCGCGCCGCCGTGGCGGTGCTGGTCAATGCCGCCGTCCTGACCTTCGTCTGCCGCAAAACGCTGATGGAAGCGGACAAGCCCGGCGGGGATAACGGCCGGCCGGGCGTGCCCTGGCCCGTGATCGCCGTCCATCTGATTTTCCTGGTCGCCGTCGTGCTCAACGCCCACCATCCCGCCATCTTCCTGGCCCTGATGATGCTCTTCATCGGCTTCACCGAAGCCTACAAGCGTCACCAGAACCGGCTGATGATCAAGGAGGGCCTGATGGTGGGCTTCTTCCTGGCCGGCCTGGTGGTGCTGGGCGGCCTGCAGCACTGGTGGCTGCAGGACCTGCTGGGGGGGCTGTCCCCCACGGTCCTGTTCTGGGGCGCCACCGCCCTGACGGCCGTCACGGACAATGCCGCCCTGACGTACCTGGGCTCGCTGGTGGAGGGCACCGACGAAGTCTGGCGCTACATGCTGGTGGCGGGCGCGGTGACGGGGGGCGGGCTTACGGTCATCGCCAACGCGCCCAATCCCGCGGGGTTCGCCATCCTGAAGAATCACTTTCCGGATGGCAGCATTTCGGCGGGCCAGTTGTTCCTGGCGGCGCTGTGGCCCACGGCCGTGGCCGCCGCGATGTTCCTGTTGCCGGTCTGATGCCGCTTTCCGCGGGCCGTGCCGCACCGCGTCACGGCCGCGTACCGTTACGCCCTGGTACTGCGGAAAAACCCGCTAAAATTCAAGACTTTCCCGTATTTTTGCCGGCCCCGGTCCGGCCGCGTCCCCGCAACGGCGGCGCGCGCCGCCCCGGGGTGTTTCGCCCGGCGGACCAGGGGGTTATCGAATGCCTATTTACGCTTACAAGTGCGGCGCCTGCGGCCATGCCAAGGATGTACTGCAAAAGATTTCCGACGCGCCTCTCACGCAATGTCCCGAGTGCGGGGCAGATGCTTTTTCGAAGCAGGTCACGGCCGCCGGCTTCCAGCTGAAGGGCTCTGGGTGGTACGTCACGGATTTCCGCAACAACGGCAGCAGTGGCGGCGCCAAGAGCGGGTCCAAGGATGATTCGAAGAGCGGCGACAGCGCTTCCGCAAAGAGCGACGCCGCCGGCAAGTCCGACAGCGGCGCCGCCACGCCCGCTTCCGCCCCGGCTTCGTCTCCCGCGCCTGCCGCGGCTACCTGACGCACTCCCATGGCGATGCGCGTCTTCAAGAAGTACTTCATCACCGGCCTCCTGATCTGGGTGCCGCTGGTGATCACCGTCTGGGTGCTGGGCGTTCTCATCGCCACGCTGGAAGGCTTCGTTCCCGGGTTCCTGTCGGCAGAGTCCCTGTTCGGCGTGGACATTCCCGGGTTCCGCTTCCTGCTCGTCATTCTGGTGGTCCTGCTGACCGGCGTCTTCGCCGCCAACCTGCTCGGCCGCACGCTGCTCGATCAATGGGAGAAGCTGCTGGGCCGCATCCCGCTGGTGCGATCGATATACAACTCGGTCAAGCAGGTCAGCGATACCGTGCTGGCGCCGAACGGCCAGGCCTTCCGGCAGGCGGTCCTGGTGCAGTATCCGCGTCAGGGCTCGTGGACCATCGCCTTCCTGACCGGCGTGCCCAGCGGCGAAGTCGCCACGCACCTGCCGGGCGACCACGTCAGCGTCTACGTGCCGACCACCCCCAATCCCACGTCCGGATTTTTCCTGATGATGCCGCGCGCGGAAGTGATCGACCTGCACATGAGCGTGGACGCGGCCCTGAAATACGTGGTGTCCATGGGCGTCGTGGCGCCGCCCCCGCCCGCCGTCGCGCCTGTCCGCCCCGTGGAAATCCCCACGGCGCCGGGCGTGCGTCCGGCGCGCCGGGAGGACACCCCCTGAACCGTCCGGCGGACCGCGTGCCGCCGCTCGAACCCTTATCGTGACGCTCCTACGTGGCGCCCCAACAAAGTAGAAACGGAGTTATCCCGCAATGCGTACCTGCTACACCGGCCAGGTTTGCCGTGACCACCTCGGTCAGACCGTTACCCTGTTCGGCTGGGTGAACCGCCGCCGCGACCACGGCGGGGTCATCTTCATCGACCTGCGCGACCGTGCCGGCCTGGCGCAGATCGTTTTCGATCCCGATAACGCCGCCTTCGCCACCGCGGAACGCCTGCGCAACGAATACTGCATCCGCGTCACGGGTCTGGTGCGCCTGCGTCCCGAAGGCACGGCCAACCCGGACCTGGCCTCCGGCGAAGTCGAAGTGCTGTGCAAGGAAGTGGAAATCCTGAACGCGTCGGTCACGCCGCCGTTCCAGCTGGACGACGACAACCTGTCGGAAACGACCCGGCTGACGCACCGCGTGCTGGATCTGCGCCGCCCGCAGATGCAGCGCAACCTGATGCTGCGCTACCGCGTTTCCATCGAAGTGCGCAAATTCCTGGATTCGCTGGGCTTCATCGATATCGAAACGCCCATGCTGACCAAGAGCACGCCCGAAGGCGCGCGCGACTACCTGGTGCCTTCGCGCGTGAACGCCGGCCAGTTCTTCGCGCTGCCGCAGTCGCCGCAGCTGTTCAAGCAGATGCTCATGGTGTCGGGCTTCGACCGCTACTACCAGATCACCAAGTGCTTCCGCGACGAGGACCTGCGCGCCGACCGCCAGCCCGAATTCACCCAGATCGATTGCGAGACGTCGTTCCTGAACGAAGTCGAGATCCGCGAGATCTTCGAAAGCATGATCCGCCACGTGTTCAAGGTGGTGCAGAACGTCGATCTGCCCGATCCGTTCCCCACCATGACGTGGACGGAGGCCATGCGCCGCTACGGGTCCGACAAGCCGGACCTGCGCGTGTCGCTGGAATTCACCGACATCAGCGACATCATGCGCGATGTCGATTTCAAGGTGTTCGCCACCGCCGCCGCCACGCCGGGCAGCCGCGTCGTGGCCCTGCGCGTGCCGGGGGGCGGGTCGCTGTCCCGCAGCGAAATCGACAGCTACACGCAGTTCGTCGGCATCTACGGCGCCAAGGGCCTGGCCTGGATCAAGGTCAACGAAGCGGCCAAGGGCCGCGAAGGGCTGCAATCGCCCATCGTCAAAAACATCCATGACGCCGCGCTGGCCGAGCTGATCAAGCGCACCGGCGCGCAGGACGGCGACATCATCTTCTTCGGCGCGGATCGCGAAAAGGTCGTCAACGATTCCATGGGCGCCCTGCGCGTGAAGATCGGCCACAGCGATTTCGGCAAGCAGGCCGGCCTGTTCACCGCTGGCTGGCGTCCGCTGTGGGTCGTGGACTTCCCCATGTTCGAGTACGACGAGGAAGAGGGCCGCTACACCGCCGCGCACCATCCCTTCACCAGCCCCAAGGACGGTCACGAGGACTTTCTGGAGACCGATCCGAGCAAGGCCTACGCCAAGGCCTACGACATGGTGCTGAACGGTTGGGAAATCGGCGGGGGCTCGGTCCGTATCCACCGCGAAGAAGTGCAGAGCAAGGTGTTCCGCGCGCTGAAGATCGGTCCGGAGGAAGCCCGCCAGAAGTTTGGTTTCCTGCTGGATGCGCTGCAGTACGGCGCGCCGCCGCATGGCGGTATCGCGTTCGGCCTGGACCGGATCGTCACCATGATGAGCGGCGCCGAATCCATCCGTGACGTGATCGCCTTCCCCAAGACGCAGCGCGCGCAGGATCTGCTCACGCAGGCGCCGTCGCCGGTCGACGAGAAGCAGTTGCGCGAGCTTCATATCCGTCTGCGCACGCCGGAAGTGAAATAACGACGCCAGGGCCTGTCCTTCGACAGGCCCGAACCGCGGCCATGTCCATTCTGCGTGTCGTCAGCTACAACATTCACAAGGGCCGTTCCGCGCTGGGTGCGCGGGACTCCCTGAAGGAATTGCGCCTGGGTCTGTACGGCCTGCGGCCGGACCTGGTGTTCCTGCAGGAAGTGCAGGGCCGCAACGAGGCGCGCAACGTGCTGGACGCGCAGCATATGTCGCTGGCGGCCGCGCTGCATATGGAGATGTGTTACGGCCGCAATGCGGTGCGCAATCACAGCGACCACGGCAACGCGCTGCTCTCCCGGTATCCCATCGTGGACCACGAGAACCAGGACATCTCCGATCACCGGCTGGAGCAGCGCGGCCTGCTGCACGCGACGGTGCGCGTGCGCGAACGCGATATCCATTGCTTCGTGGTGCACCTGGGTCTTTTCGCCGGCAGCCGCACGCGGCAGATCCAGGCGCTGGTCGATCGCATCGACCGCATGGTGCCGCCCGGCGCGCCAATGGTGATCGCCGGCGACTTCAACGACTGGAACGACCGGCTGGCGCCGCTGTTCGTCGAGCGGCTCGGCGTGTACGAAGTCTTCTCTCACGCGCCGAAGCTGGTCGGCGAAGGGCCCCGCCTGCGCGAAACCATGCGGCGCCTGACCAATGTGCTGCGCGGCGTGCCCAACAGCCTGGCGCTGCTGGAACGCGGCAATCAGCTGACAATGCACGGCAACTACATGGTGGCGCCGCCGCCGCGCACCTTCCCCGCAGTGTTCCCCTGGTTCCGGCTGGACCGCATCTATCAACGGGGTTTCGCCGTGCGCAGCGCACGGGTTCTGCGCGGCCGCGCCTGGGCCAAGCTGTCCGACCACGCCCCCTTGCTGGCGGAGCTCGAACTGCCGTGACGCCGCGGCCCCTGCGCCTGCACTGGTCGGATGGCAACGCCATCCGCCTGCTGAAGAACGGCGAAGAATTCTTTCCCGCGCTGTGCGACGCAATCGATGCGGCCAGCGCCACGGTGCATCTCGAAACCTACATTTTCACTCTGGACCGCACCGCCCAGGGCGTGCTGGCCGCCCTGGCGCGCGCCTGCGCTCGCGGCGTGCACGTGCGCGTGGTCATCGACGGCTACGGCAGCCTGGAGTGGGTCGGCGAGGTGCGGCGCCGTCTGCTGGAGATGGGGGCGGAGTGCCGCATCTTCCGGCCAGAACCGCCATGGCCGATGCGGCTGGTGTTTTCGCGCAGCCGCCTGCGCCGCCTGCATCGCAAGGTCACGGTGGTCGATGGCCGTATCGCTTTCGTGGGCGGCATCAATATCGTCGATGACTACGACGACCTGACCACGCAAGGCACCGACGCGTGCCCGCGCCTGGACTTCGCCGTGGAGGTGCGCGGTCCGCTGGTGCTCCACGCCGTCCATGCGCAGGAAGTCCTGCGGGCCCGTCTGGGCCGCGACGCCATGGGCCGCGAGGAATATCGCGCGGAACGCCGCCGCCTGCGCCGTCCCTACTTCGCCACGGCCGCGCGCGCGCCGGGCCATCTGCGCGCGGCCTTCGTGCTGCGCGACAACCTGCGCTGGCGGCAGACCTTCGAACGCGCCTATCTGTACGGCATCGCCCACGCGCAGCGCGAAATCCTGATCGCCAACGCCTACTTCTTCCCCGGGCTGCGCTTTCGCGTGGCGCTGCGGCGGGCAGCCGCGAGGGGCGTGCGCGTGCGCCTGCTCCTGCAGGGCAAGGTCGAATACCGGCTGCAGTACTACGCGACGCATGCCCTGTATGCGGACCTGCTGAAGGCCGGCATCGAAATCTACGAGTACATGCCGGGCTACCTGCATGCCAAGGTGGCGGTGATCGACGACTTCGCCACGGTGGGCTCGTCAAATTTGGATCCGTTCAGCCTGCTGCTGGCGCGCGAGGCCAACGTGGTGGTGGATGACCCTGGCTTTGCCGCCGAGCTGCGGCACAAGCTGGAAGAGGAAATCGCGCGCGGCGGCAAGCGGGTGTGCGAAACCGAGCACGATGGACGCGGCCTGGTGCGCCAGGCGATCGATAATGCCGCCTATACCTTGCTGCGTATCGGCGTGGCGCTGACGGGTCAGGCCGGGCAGTATTGACGGTGCGCCGACCGGCCGCTGCAGCTTGCATCGGCCGGTGCGCAATGCTGCAATGGTTGCGGAGCGGCCGCCCGGCGATCCGGCAGCCACAGGGCCGCGCGGCTGGACCGAGCGCCGCCGGCGGCGTACAGAAGACACGACATGGGAGGAGGCACGACATGGGGATACCGACGATCACGGCTTCCGGGCTGCATCCCGCGAGCGTATCCGCTGCCGGCCCCGGCCCGGGCGAAACGAACGGGCAGGGCGCGCAGCCGCCCCGGATCCGCCGTGTCGCGGTGCTCGGCGCCGGCGTCATGGGCGCGCAAATCGCGGCGCACTGCGTCAACGCGGGCGTGCCCGCCGTGCTGTTCGACCTGCCCGCCGATGGACCGGACCGCAGCGCCACGGCGCGCAAGGCCATCGATAATCTGCTGCGGCTGAACCCCGCGCCCCTGGCCGACCCGGCGCGCGCCGCGCACATCGAGCCCGCCAACTACGACGAACACCTTGACCGGTTGCGCGACTGCGACCTGGTGATCGAGGCCATCGCGGAACGCCTGGACTGGAAGCAGGACCTGTACCGCCGCATCGTCCCCGCCCTGGCGCCGCACGCCACCCTGGCAACGAATACCTCCGGCCTGTCGATCGACGCGCTGGCGGCGTCCTTGCCCGACGCCGTGCAATCGCGCTTCTGCGGCGTGCACTTCTTCAACCCGCCGCGCTACATGCCGCTGGTCGAGCTGATCCCCGCCGTCCGCACGGACCCCGCGTTGCTGGATCGCATCGAAACCTTCCTGGTGTCCGACCTGGGCAAGCGGGTGGTGCGCGCAAAGGACACGCCCAACTTCATCGGCAACCGCATCGGTGTGTTCGGCATCCTCGCGGCGATGCTGCAGGCCGAGCGCTACGGGCTGACCTACGACGTCGTCGACGCACTGACCGGCGCCCGGTTGGGGCGCGCCAAGTCCGGCACCTTCCGCACCGCCGACGTGGTCGGGCTGGACACGCTGGCGCACGTCATCCGCACCATGCAGACCGGCCTGCCCGACGATCCATTCCGCCCGGCCTTCGCCACGCCGGTCGTGCTCGACGCGCTGTTGCAGCAGGGGGCGCTGGGGCAGAAGACGGGCGCGGGCTTCTATCGCAAGGAAGGCAAGGCCGTCCTGCGGCTGGATCCCGCCACACGTCAATACGTGCCCGCGGAAACCCGCGTGGACGATGCCGTGGCGGCAGCGCTGGACGACCGCGATCCCGCGCGGCGCCTGCGCGCCCTGCGTGAATCCTCGCACCCGCAAGGCCAGTTCCTGTGGGCGCTGCTGCGCGACACCTTCCACTATGCCGCCGTGCATCTCGTTCACATCGCCGATACCGCGCGCGACGTGGACTTCGCCATGCGCTGGGGCTTCGGTCATGCCCTGGGTCCGTTCGAGGTCTGGCAGGCGGCAGGCTGGCGCACGGTGGCGCAGTGGATACAGGAAGACATCGAACAGAACCGCGCCTTGTGCCGCGTCCCGCTGCCGGACTGGGTGCTGCAAGGACCGGTGGACGAGGCCGGCGGCGTGCACACGCCGGTGGGCTCCTGGAATCCGCGCACGGAGACATTCGAGCCGCGGCGCGAGCTGCCCGTCTACAGGCGCCAGCTGGCGCCGCCGCGACTTGTCGGCGAAGCGCGTCACCCCCCGGGACGCACCGTCGAGGAGAACGAATCGATCCGCCTGTGGACGGCCCCCGGCGCCGACGACATCCTGATTGCGTCCTTCAGGACCAAGATGCACACGATCAGCGGCGCGGTCACCCATGGCCTGCTGCATGCCATCGAGCTGGCGGAAGCCCGCTATCGCGGTCTGGTGGTGTGGCAGGACGGCTCGCCGTTTTCCGCTGGCGCGGACCTGCAGGCGGTGCTGCCGGCCTTCATGCAAGGCGGCGCCGCCGCCATCGAACCGATGGAGCGGGACCTGCAACGCGTGGCGCAGCGCATGCGCAACGCCCTCGTGCCCACCGTCGCCGCGCTGGCCGGCCTGGCGCTGGGCGGCGGCTGCGAGATCGCGGTCCACGCGGCGGCCCGCGTCGCCCATTTGGAAACCTACATCGGCCTGGTCGAGGTCGGCGTCGGCCTCGTGCCGGGCGCTGGCGGATTGGCGTACTGCGCGCGCCGCGCGGCGGAGCAGCGCGGCGCCACCGCGCCGGGCCAGCCCTTGCTGCCCTTCCTGCAAGCCTTTGCCGAAGCGGTGGCCTCCGCCAAGGTATCGGGCTCCGCCCTTGAGGCGCGGCGCACCGGCTGGCTGCGTGAAAGCGATCCCATCGTCATGCAGGAAGACGAGCTGCTCTACGTCGCCATCCGGCATGCGTTGGCCATGGCCGACGCCGGCTGGCGCCCGCCGCTGCCCACCCGCTTTCCGGTCGCCGGCCGGGACGGCGCCGCTACCCTGATCGCCCAACTGATCAATCTGCGCGATGGCGGGTTTATCTCGGCCTATGACTACGAGCTGGGCTGCGCTGTTGCGGGGGCGCTGTGCGGCGGCGACGTCGACCCGGAGACGCTGGTGGACGATGAGTGGATGCTGGCGCAGGAACGCCGCGCCTTCCTGGGCGTGCTGGCGAATGCGAAAACGCATGAGCGGATCGTCGGGATGTTGAAGACGGGCAAGCCGGTGCGCAACTGAGCTTGCCCGCGGCTGCGGCCGCTTCGAACCAATACGCTGCGCGGCCACGCGCCGCCGCCAGGAGACAACGATGCCGACCACCTTGCAAGACGCCTACATCGTCGCGGCCACCCGCTCCCCCGTGGGGAAGGCCCCCAGGGGCGCGCTGCGCCATACCCGTCCCGATGATCTGCTGGCGCACATCCTGCGCGCCGCGGTCGCGCAGGCGCCCAGCCTGGACCCCGCCGCCATCGATGACGCCATCATCGGCTGCGCGCGCCCCGAGGCCTCGCAAGGCCTGAATGTCGCCCGCATGGCGGTGCTGCTGGCCGGCCTGCCAGATCGCGTGCCCGGCATCACCATCAACCGCTTCTGCGCATCGGGCCTGAGCGCGGTCGCCATGGCGGCGGACCGCATCCGCGTCGGCGAGGCCGACGTCGTCATCGCCGGGGGCGTGGAATCGCTGAGCCAGGTCCCGATGATGGGCTATGCGCCTTCCTTCTCGCCTTCGGTTTTCGCCAGCGGCGAGGACGTCGGCATCGCGTACGGCATGGGCCTTACCGCCGAACGCGTGGCCGAACAATGGAAAATCCCTCGCGACGCCCAGGATGCGTTTGCGCTGCAATCGCACCAGCGCGCCATCGCCGCCCAGCAGGCGGGTGAGTTCGGCGACGAAATCACGCCGGTGCCGGTCGTCACGCGGGACGCGGACCTGCAATCCGGCGAGCTGAAAACCGCGTCGCGCGACTTCGACCGGGACGAAGGCCCTCGCGCGGATACATCCGCGCAGGCGCTCGCCAAACTGAAGCCGGTATTCGCGGCGCGTGGCAGCGTCACGGCCGGCAACAGCTCCCAGACGTCGGACGGCGCGGGCGCCCTGATCCTGGCTTCCGAGCGGGCCGTGCGCGACCACGGCCTGACGCCGCTGGCGCGCTTCGTCTCCTTCGCCGTGCGCGGGGTGCCGCCCGAGATCATGGGCATCGGTCCGCGGGAAGCCATTCCCGCCGTCCTGCGCCAGGCAGGGCTGCAGGTGCAGGATATGGACTGGATCGAATTGAACGAAGCCTTCGCGGCCCAATCGCTGGCGGTGATCAACGAACTGGGACTCGATCCGGCGCGCGTCAATCCGCTGGGCGGCGCCATCGCGCTGGGCCATCCGCTCGGCGCCACCGGCGCCATCCGGGCGGCCACGGTCGTCCACGGCCTGCGGCGGCGGCAGGGCAGGTACGGGATGGTGACGATGTGCGTCGGAACGGGGATGGGCGCAGCAGGGATATTCGAGCGCGTGTAGGCGCGGCGCGTCAGCGGTTCGTGATGGGGCCTTGCATGGCCGCACCGCATTTCGCCTACGGCGAATCCGGCGTGGCTTCGCGCGGCTTCTTGACGAGCCCCAGCGCCAGCGCCGTGCCGGCCAGGATGATCGCCGCGCCCAGCACGATGCTCCCGGTGATTTCTTCGTCCAGCAGCAGAGTGCCCCATAGCACGCCGAACACCGGCACCAGAAAGGTCACGCTCACCGCCGCGGTGGGACCCACGCTGGCGATCAAGCGGAAAAACATCACATAAGCCATCGCCGTACAGACGAGCGCCAGCGCCACGGTCGAGGCCCACGCCGGAACCGAAACCGGCGCTTCCGGCCATGTGAAGGCCGCGAGCGGCAGCAGCAGCAAGGCCGCCGCGATCATGCTGCCGGTCGCGCTGCTCAGGGCGTCCACGCCCGTCAGATACCGCTTCGTCGCGTTGGCCGCGACGCCATAGCAGATCGGCGCCACCAGCGCGGCCAGCACGGGCAAGCCCGTGCCGCCATCGCCGAAATCGAACTTGTCCCAGACGAGCACGATGATGCCCGCGAAGCCGATCGCCAGGCCCAGCACGCGCAGGGCGGGCAGGCGGTCGCGCATCCACACCAGCCCTATCACCGCACCCCACATCGGGGTCACCGCATTGGAAATTGCCAGGAAACCCGCGCCCAAGCGTTGCGCGGCGTAGCCGTAGAGCAGAAAGGGAAGGGCAGCGTTGAACGCGCCCACCAGCAGAATCGCCTTCCAGTGCCGCGCGATGATGGAAAAGCCGCCGCGCCACGCCACCGCGGCCAGCAGCGCAAGGGCCGCGAGTCCAACGCGCAATTCCATCAGCGGGCCTGGGCCGAACTCCGGCACCGCAACGCGCATGAAGAGGAACGAGCCGCCCCAGACGGCGGCCAACACGAGCAAATCGGTCAGATCACGGCTGCGCATAAAACCCCGGGGTCTATGTGGCGCGAAGGTCTGGAGCATACACCGGCGGTGGGGTTCAACACTCCGTTTTTTGCGGGCCGGGAACGGGCGCTGTTGTGCGCATCCATGCCGCATCGGCTCCCCGGCCGCCGGGTGCCGTTGGTTGGGACGCAGGCGATCAGGTAAAGAAAGCGTGATAGCCCACGAACACCAGAATCAGCGCCGTGACCACGGCCCAGGACCAGCGGGAATTGCGCAGTCCATGCGGTTCGGGCGGCGGAGGCGGGGCAGGCGGGGCCAGCCGGGGCTGGGTGGCCATGTAATCGATGAACGAGGCGAAAAACTTCTCCACGATCTTCTGGCCCGCCTTCAACAGCGTCGCTTCACCCACTTCGCCGAGCTTGCCGCCCGCCATGGCCGCGAGCGTGTAGGAAAGCCGGGTCCCTTCGTCCTTCGGCGTCAGGTTGACCTGCGCGGTCCCGATGGCCAGGCCCGCGGCATTGCCCTTTCCCTCGAAAACCAAGGTACAGCCATGCGGCGGGTTGACGTCGGAAAGCAGCACCTCGCCCTGGTAATCCGCGGCGAGTCCGCCAACCTTGGCCCGGACGGTGAAGGCATATTCCGTCGGCGAGCGGCATTCCACCTCGACACAGCCCGGTATGCATTTCCGCAAAACCGAGCAGTCGGTCAGCGCTTCCCAGGTCTGGTGCTGGGTTGCAGGAATCCATTGAGCATCGGAAATGCGCATGGCTGTCTCCTTTATATGACCTTGTTTCTCTCCATTTTGGACCTGATCAGTCCGAATGGCTACATCGAAATCCCTCGCCGCCGCCGTTTGGAAACTGAATAAATGCTGATGGATAAAGGCGCAATGGCAGCGTGGAAATTGCCGGCCAAGAAGAGCAAATATCCGGCCTGCGCGGATTTCCGGCCGCGACGGCCTGGCGCCGCCGATACTATTTGTTAATCATGTCACCAAATGAACGCCGCATGCCGGTAGATGCCGGTGCGTGCGATGCCCCGGTCCATTACCGTGGGAACGGCGTGCAATTTGTTCTAAATCAGTGACATACAGAAAGTCGGCCCGCGCGGAAGACCCTGCAGAAAAGAAGTAAAATTCGCCCCGCCATCTAGTAGGGTAATGATGAGCCGCGCGCCCCGCTTTGCCACGGCGCGCGCCAACGATGAAAACGCAGCCGACCCTAGATAAACCGCAAAAGAAGAGTCGCAGGGTAGGTAATCCTTCATGCTTTACGTGTCCATCGCCTTTCTCGTGTCCGCAGCCATCACGCTGCTGACGCTCCGGTATGGGCATTTGCATGCAAGGTACACCGCGGACAGCGACATGACCGGCGTGCAGAAGTACCACGTGCGCCCCGTTCCGCGCGTGGGGGGAATCGCCCTGGTCGTGGCGATGCTCGTTGTGGCCGGCGCCGCGGCATGGCGCGAGCCGGCCCTGCTCAAGCCGTTGCTGCTGCTGCTGCTCGCCGGCATGCCGGCTTTCCTGGGCGGGCTGGCGGAAGACCTGACCAAGCGGGTCCGCGCCCTGGTTCGGCTGCTGCTGGCCATGCTCGCCGGCGCCCTGGGCTACTATCTGCTGGACGCGGCCGTCGTTCGGCTGGATATCATCGGCGTGGACTGGCTGCTGCAGTTCTGGGCGATTTCGCTGGTCTGCACCATGATCGCCGTGGGCGGCGCGGCCAACGCCATCAACATCATCGACGGATACAACGGCCTTGCCGCCGTCGTATCGGCCATGATCCTGGCAGGTATGGCATACGTGTCGTACTACCTGGGCGATCGCCTGCTGGTGGTGGCGTCCGTCGGGATGATGGGCGCCATCGGCGGGTTTCTGATCTGGAATTATCCCCGCGGGCTGATTTTCCTGGGCGACGGCGGCGCGTATTTCATTGGGTTCATGATCGGCGAATTGTCGGTGCTGATGCTGTACCGGCATCCGGAGGTGTCGGCATGGTTTCCCCTGCTGCTCTGCATTTATCCGGTGTTCGAGACCTTGTTTTCGATTTACCGGAAACGGTGGCTGCGGGGGCGGTCCCCTGGGGTGCCGGATGGTGTGCATCTGCACATGCTGGTTTATAAGCGGCTGGTGCGCTGGGCCATCGGGTCCACCGAAGCCAGGCATAAGATCCAGCGTAATGCGATGACCTCGCCGTATCTGTGGGTGCTTTCGTCGCTGGCCGTCATTCCGGCGGTTTTGTTCTGGCAGTACGAATATGTGTTGATGGGGTTTGTGGCGTTGTTTTCGATCGTTTATCTAGCGCTGTATCGCAAATTGGTCAAGTTCGCGACGCCGCGTTGGCTTATGGTCAAGAAAGAGGCTGACGAGGGTTGAGTACGGATAGTGCAGGAATGTCAACGTCTAGTGATTTTCCGCCGCAATCAGGGCCACACGTGGCGATCCTGCTATGTACCTATAACGGCGAGCGCTTCATTCGGGAGCAATTGGACTCCATCTCGGCCCAGACCTACGGGAACTGGAAGGTTTGGGTCTCCGATGATGGGTCCCGTGACCGTACGTTAGAGATTCTATCGGAGTACCATCGGCGTTGGGGGCCGGCACGCATGGAAGTCGTGCGGGGTCCATCACGTGGATTTGCCGCAAATTTTCTTTCCCTTGTCTGCCGATCGGAAATCTCCGCGGAGTATTTCTCTTATTCCGACCAAGACGACGTGTGGGCAAAGGGGAAGCTGGAGCGCGCGATCGAGGAGTTGGAGAAATTGGCCTCAACTGGTCCTGCGCTGTATTGTTCCAGGACGACGCTAATTGATGAGACCGGAGCAAGATTGGGCTTATCACCTCTCTTTACACAAAAGCCTGACTTCAGGAACGCCCTTGTGCAAAATGTAGGCGGCGGGAACACCATGGTGTTCAACGCCGAGGGCCGTCAGGTACTCATGAATGCCGGTTCGGATCTGGACGTTGTCGCGCACGATTGGTGGACCTATGTCGCCATCAGCGCGGCCGGCGGCCAAGTTGTATACGACCCGGAACCGTCACTCCTGTACAGACAGCATGGCGGCAATCTCATAGGATCCAATCAAGGCATCTCAGCGCGGCTGGCGCGCGTCCGGCTGCTGATGCAAGGGCAATTGCGACATTGGATAGACGCAAACGTGGCAGGCATACGCCGCATTGCAGATCAACTTCCAGCCCCTCAGCAGAGAATTTTCGAAGAATTCGACACCTCTCGCCATGGTGGTATCGTGCGCCGCCTTGCAGGATTAAAGCGTTCAGGCGTTTATCGCCAAACCTTCGGCGGCAATATCGGCCTTCTCGTGGCCGCCTTTTTCAAGAAACTGTAGCTATGACGATTTTGGTAACGGGTGGTGCCGGTTTCATCGGCGGAAATTACGTGTTGGACTGGTTCGGTGAAACCGACGAGCCGTTGGTGAACGTCGACAAGTTGACGTACGCCGGAAATCTTGAAACTTTGGCGTCCGTTTCGGGGCGGCCCGGATATACGTTCGTGCGAGCGGATATCGGGGATCGTACAGTCATGTCTCGACTGCTGAGCGAGCACAAGCCACGGGCAGTTGTAAATTTCGCGGCAGAGTCGCACGTGGACCGTTCCATTGACGGGCCGGGTGACTTCATTCAGACGAACGTCGTGGGTACGTTCAGCCTGCTCGAAAGTGTGCGTACATATTGGGCGGGCCTTCCACCGGCGGAAAGAAGTGCCTTCCGCTTTTTGCACGTATCTACGGACGAGGTGTATGGCTCTCTCGAGGCGGACGATCCCCCCTTCGCGGAGACGAATCCCTACGAGCCGAACAGCCCGTACTCCGCGAGCAAGGCGGCTTCCGATCATCTGGTGCGCGCATGGCATCACACATACGGCCTGCCTGTCCTGACGACGAACTGCAGCAACAACTACGGCCCGTATCACTTTCCGGAAAAACTGATTCCTTTGGTCATTCTGAACGCTATCAGCGGAAAATCGCTGCCCATCTATGGTGATGGCCAACAAATTCGCGACTGGCTGTACGTAAAGGATCACTGCTCAGCCATTCGGACCGTCCTTGCTTCAGGGAAGCCCGGCGAAACTTACAATGTCGGTGGTTGGAACGAGAAGCCAAACATCGAAGTCGTCAAAACGATTTGCGCGATTCTGGACGAATTGAAGCCTCGCGCCGATGGCCGCTCATACGCTGAGCAGATTGAGTTCGTTCGTGATCGGCCGGGCCATGATCGCCGGTATGCGATCGACGCACGCAAAATCGAGCGCGAGCTGGGGTGGAAGCCGGCCGAAACCTTCGAGTCCGGCATCCGCAAGACCGTAGCGTGGTATCTGGAGAACACCAGCTGGACGGCCAACGTGCAAAGCGGCGCCTATCAGCAGTGGATCGAAAAGAACTACGCGGGCCGGCAACAGTGAAGATCCTTCTGCTAGGCAAGAACGGTCAGGTAGGCTGGGAGCTCCAACGGTCGTTGGCGCCGCTGGGGGAGCTCGTGGCTTTAGGCCGGGATGGCGAAATCGGCTTGTGCGGGGATCTCACCGACACACACCGCCTTGCCGACACGGTAAAAGCGGTTGCGCCGGACGTCATCGTCAATGCGGCGGCGTACACGACTGTGGACAAGGCAGAAGAGGAGCCGGACACGGCGCGTGCAGTGAATGTGACGGGTCCTGCCGTTCTGGCTCGAGAAGCTGCGGCCAGCGGCGCTCTGCTGGTGCACTATTCCACCGATTACGTTTTTGACGGCAGCGGGACGCGACCTTGGACGGAAAGCGATCCCACAAAGCCACTAAGTGTCTATGGCAGCACCAAACTGGAAGGTGAGCAGCAAATCCGGAAGGCGGCCGGAGTGCATCTGATTCTACGCACCAGCTGGGTTTATGCCGCACGCGGACGGAACTTCGCCAAGACGATGCTGCGGCTGGCCCGGGAGCGGGATAGCCTTTCCGTAATCGATGACCAAGTTGGCGCGCCGACGGGTGCGGATCTCATCGCGGATGTGACAGCACATCTGATAGCTCGTCTGCTTCGGACCCCGGAACTTGGAGGTACCTATCACCTCGTCGCAGCGGGCGAGACGTCTTGGTTCGACTATGCGCGGTATGTCCTCCAAAAGGCCTTCGAACATGGAGTAGAGCTAAGGGTGCGGCCTGAGTCAGTCAACCCGATTCCGTCCAGTGCTTACGAAGTCGCCGCCCGCCGCCCTTTGAACTCGCGATTAGATACAGCCTTATTGCGCCAGACTTTCGGGCTTTCATTGCCATCCTGGAAGGCGGGTGTCGATCGCATGCTTACAGAAATTCTCGACAAATGATCACCACCATGCAACGTCACCGCAAAGGCATTATCCTGGCAGGCGGGTCTGGGACTCGACTCTATCCCGTTACCAAGGCTGTGTCCAAGCAGCTGCTCCCCATCTACGACAAGCCGATGATCTACTATCCGCTTGCCACACTCATGCTGGCGGGGCTACGCGACATTCTTATTATTTCTACGCCGCAGGACACTCCGCGCTTCCAGCAGTTACTCGGTGACGGCAGTGAGTGGGGAATCAACTTGCAGTATGCAGTGCAGCCAAGTCCGGACGGTTTGGCGCAGGCGTTCATTATTGGTAAGGAGTTTCTGAATGGATCTCCTTCCGCGCTGGTGCTTGGCGACAACATTTTCTATGGTCACGATTTGCACGTTCAACTGGAACGAGCAGTGGAACAGACCGTAGGCGCCACTGTGTTCGCGTATCACGTGCACGATCCCGAGCGCTATGGTGTTGTTGACTTCGATACCGAAGGTCGCGCGACCTCGCTGGAAGAGAAACCTATAAAGCCGAAGTCCAACTATGCGGTCACGGGCTTGTATTTCTATGATGAGCAGATCGTCGACATCGCTGCAAGCTTGCGCCCCTCAGCGAGGGGTGAACTGGAAATCACCGATGCAAATCGGGTATATCTTGAGCGCGGTTTGCTTAATGTGCAAATCATGGGGCGGGGATACGCCTGGCTCGATACCGGCACGCATGAGAGTCTGATAGAAGCTAGCAATTTCATTGAGACGATCGAACACAGGCAAGGGTTGAAGGTTGCCTGCCCAGAGGAGATCGCGTTCCGCCGAGGCTTTATTGGGCGGGAGCAACTCGAAAAATTGGCAAATCCCCTCGCCAAGAGCGGATACGGTCAATATCTCCTTCGTCTTCTTAAAGATGAGGTTCGGACGTGAATGTCATACCTACCCAGATACCGGAAGTGCTCGTGATTGAACCCCGGGTGTTCGGGGATAGCCGGGGTTTCTTCTTCGAGAGTTACAATCGCAAGGCTTTCGCGGAATCAACCGGACTGGATTTCGATTTTGTACAGGATAACCATTCCCGATCCAGCCGTGGCGTGTTGCGCGGTTTGCATTATCAAATCAAGCAAGCGCAAGGCAAGTTGGTGCGTGTCACCGAGGGCGCAGTTTTCGATGTGGCGGTCGACGTGCGTCGCGGGTCGCCCACCTTTGGGCGATGGGTTGGCGTCGAGCTTACCGGGGAGAACAAAAAGCAGCTGTGGATTCCCCCCGGGTTCGCGCATGGGTTCCTCGTCCTTAGCGACTCGGCCGATTTTCTATACAAGACGACCGACTTCTATGCGCCAGAACATGAGAGGACCATTGCTTGGAATGATCCCACAATCGGCGTTGCATGGCCGGAAGGTGTGACGCCTCGGCTGTCGGCAAAGGATGAAAAAGGTTTGGCTCTCGAGGATAGCGAGCTTTTCGACTATCACGGCGAAGTTGGGCCGGCATGAGCTCCGATATTTCATTCACCGACGGGCGTTCCCCGAAGCTACCGCAGGCCGCCGCTCCTAAGGTCTCTGTAGTGGTGCTTACAAAGAACCCTGGCGATATTTTTCGCCAGGTGTTGGAAGCTGTCCTGATTCAGCAGACCCGCTTTGCGTTCGATGTCCTTGTCGTGGACTCCGGGTCGACGGACGGCACGCTCGACCATGTTAAATCGCTCGCAGATCCCCGCGTCCGGACGCTGCAGATTCCGCCCGCCGAGTTCGGTCATGGGAAAACACGTAACCTCGCCATAGCTTCGACCCGCGGCCAATATGTGGCGATGCTCACTCACGACGCGCTACCTGCTACGCCGCAATGGCTGCAGTCGCTTGTGGACGTGGCCGATAGCGATGACTCAATCGCCGGCGTGTATGGGCGGCATATCGCCTATCCAGACGCTAATCCGTTCACCAAGCGAGACCTTATCGAGCACTTCGAGTATTTCGGCAAGCAGAAGGTCGTCTTTTGCGAAGACGCCGACCGGTATCGAGCCGACCAACACTATCGTCAGGTACTGCATTTCTTCTCGGATAACAACGCGTTGTTGCGCCGTACCGTATGGGAGGTGATTCCCTATCCCGAGGTCGATTTCGCGGAGGACCAGGTATGGGCCAAGCACGTGATTGAAGCTGGCTGGAAGAAGGGATATTCGGATGAGGGCGCGGTGTACCACTCTCACGATTACGCGATTTTCGAGAAACTGCAGCGTAGCTTCGACGAATCGTTTGCGTTGTATCGCCTGTTTGGCTATGTCCTGGTGCCTTCGCGCCGCCACGCGCTGGGCAGCTACCTTAGCCGTACGCGACGCGACTTCGCCTATGCCGCCGAGGCTGGCCTCTGGCGAGCGGACCCGCGCGCCGTGCTCAAAATGCCCTTGATGAATCTCATGACCGTGGCGGGCCATTACATAGGTGCCCGGGCTGATCGCTTGTCCCCATGGTGGCGCCGTAAGCTGTCCCGAGATCGCCGTGTCAGCGAAGGGTTGCCTACGTCTTCCAGCGGGCGGGCCAACGCATGAAACCGGCCAAGTTCCAGCACCGCTTTTCCCAGGCTACGCGCTACGCTCGCCAACATGGGCTTCAAGCTCTAGCTCGGAAATGTTTGGAGGTATTGACGAGCAAGAACGGCCGGGAAGGGCGGCCTGTGAGCATCCCCGCGCGCTATGGATTCTTGAATCCCGTAGTCACCAGCGAGCCGTGGGACGCGGCCGATGTGGCTAAGAATACGGTCAATTGGTTCCTGCCGGATGTCGGTCCCGCATCTGGCGGTCACCTGAATATCCTCCGATTTATCAGAATGCTTGAGGAGGAGGGATTCGATTGCCGTATCATCGCTATTGGGAATGTCTATCCCGATCTGGATCCGGCGCAACTGGGCCGGAACATCGCTTCTTGGTATTTCCCTTTACGTGCGAAGACGTACGTTGGCTTGAAGGATCTACCAGCGGCGTCCGTTTCCATTGCCACTTCCTGGGAAACGGCATATGCCGTTCGCGCCTTTCAGGCGACGACCCATAAGTGTTATTTCGTACAAGACTTCGAGCCGTACTTTTATCCGGTGGGGTCGGATAGCGCTTTTGCAGAGGCGACTTACCGATTCGGTTTTGTCGGGATTACGGCAGGCGATTGGCTTGCGCAAAAACTCCATGCAGAATACGGGATGCGTACGCATGCGTTGGGATTTTCCTATGATCGTAGCTTGTACCGGGCTCAGCCCTTCGCGGAAGGTCGTAAGAAGAAGCACATTTTTTTTTACGCGAGACCGGCGACTGCTCGGCGCGGGTTTGAACTTGGAATCATGGCGCTGAAGGAAGTTGCGCGGCGCATGCCGGAAGCAGTGGCGGTGCTTGCAGGCGGAAGTATCGACGGCTACGACGTCCCTTTTCCGCATATCGATGCGGGGGTAGTGAGCTTGGACAAGCTGGGCGACCTTTACGCTCGCTGCGACGCGGCGTTAGTGCTGTCCTTTACTAACCTGTCCCTGCTGCCTTTGGAGCTCATGGCCTGCGGCGTTCCTGTAGTCAGTAATCGCGCACCCTGCACGGAATGGTTGTTGACGGACGAGAACGCGCGAATGGCAGAACCGACCGTGGAGGCCCTGGCTGACGCTCTGTGCTCTATTTTGGGGAATCCAGCGGAACGCGAGCGGCTGCGAGCGGCCGGCCTACGGACCGCTGCTCAAAGCGACTGGAAGAAAGAGGGCAAGAAGTTGAGCCGCATTCTGCGCGAGCTGGTACAACAGTCCATCGCTGATGCCGTTGTGGAGAGCTAAATGAGCACATTGGCAAACGCGCGTTGCTTGGTGCTAGGCGGTGCTGGCTTCCTTGGCATGAATCTGTGCCGCGACCTCGCAGGCAGGGTGATGTACTTGCGGGCGTTCGGGCGTTGCTCCCGGCCGGATGCGTTGCCGGACTGTGTAGACTGGATCCAGGGTGATTTCGCCGATCCTGATGCCGTCGCGCGGGCTGTGGCGGGGTGTGATGTGGTATTCCACCTTGTCAACGCTACCACGCCGGCGAGTGCGAACGCGAATATGGTGGCTGACGTCCAGAGCAATGTGTTGAGCACGTTGGCGTTGCTACAAGCATGTTGCAGTGCCGCCGTCCGGCGGATCGTATTCGTTTCTTCTGGGGGCACCATCTATGGCATTCCGAGCGTTCTCCCTACGCCGGAAGATGCGCCTACCAGTCCAATTACCGCCTATGGCATTTCGAAGCTCTCGATCGAAAAATACCTGCACTTGTTTGAGTTCACGCATGGTCTCTCGTACCGTGTCTTGCGTGTTGCCAATCCCTTTGGTCCCTACCAGACGGCATCAAAAGGCCAAGGCGTAGTCGCCGCTTTCATGCAATGCACGTTGCTAAATCGCCCGATAGAGATTTGGGGCGACGGAACCATCGTGCGCGACTATATTTATATCGATGACGTCACTCGCGCGCTGGTCGCTGCAGCTACGCACGAGGGTGCGGAGCGCATCTTTAACATCGGAAGCGGCAAGGGCAAGAATCTGCTTGAGATCGTTTCCGCCATTGAGCAGGCCCTTGGGCGTCCAATTGAAGTTCGCTTCCGGGAAGGACGCAAGGTGGACGTGCCCGTGAGCATATTGGAAATTCAGCGTGCCGCGGTCGGTCTCGGCTGGATTCCGGAAGCAGAGTTCGAAGCCGCCATCGCCACGACATTGGCGTGGTACCAGAATCATCATACGAAGCGTTATGAATAGCTACGTCTCCGCCTTGCGGCGGTTGTTTGGGCGCGGCTTCTCCGGCGGCGGGCGCGATTTCGCGAGGAAGGTTCTGCGGCTGCTCCGCCGGCGAGGTTTACGAGGTTTCCTAGAAGTCTTCCGCCACCAAGTCGCAGAGGAATCATTGCCGCCTCGACCGCCCAATCGACCGGACGACCTGGACGACTATGCCTACGCAGTGCCTTTTCAGTTCCCGATCACCATACCGCCGGAATTGCGTGTCTGCGCTGTCCTCCATATCTTTTATCCGGAGTTGTGCGCGGAGCTTCTAGCATGCTTGCGTAACATTCCCGTCCGCGCCGACGTGTTCGTCTCGACCACTTCGGCAGAAAAGCGAGACCGGATTCTGGTTGCGTTTGAGGGATACACCAACGGAACCGTCGAGGTCCGGGTGTTTGAGAATCGAGGACGCGATATTGCTCCGAAACTGGTCGGCTTCGCCGACGTGTACGGCAGGTACGACGTTGCGCTCAGCCTGCACACCAAAAAATCGCCGCACGGGGGAGATCATCTCGCTCCTTGGCGGGAGTATCTCTATCGGTCCCTCGCTGGCTCTCCCGAGACCGTGAGCTCGATATTGCACCTGCTATCACAGGAGCCTGTCGGGTTTGTTTTCCCGCAGCATTTTTATCCCCTCCGCCGCCATGTCCATTGGGGAAAGAACTTCGAGTTGACGCGTGAGCTGATGGGGCGAGCGCACGTTGCCATTGACCCCCAGATGGAACTCGAGTGCCCATCTGGGTCGATGTTCTGGTGTCGCACAGACGCCTTGCGGCCATTGCTGGACCTCGGATTGCGGTTTGCCGATTTCCCCGATGAAACCGGCCAGGTTGATGGAACGTTGGCGCATGCGATTGAACGCGCCTTCCTGTACGCATGCGAAGCCAGAGGCTATCGATGGGCTAAGGTGGTAGAGCCAGAAGCCTACCCTCTACCATCGACTATTATCCACGTGCGCGATTCGGCCTCCGTCACGACAAACCTCGACGTGGTCTGGCGCAAATTGCTCAATTCTCACAGACAAGTAGCAGAGGCGGTCACGGAAGCGGTTCCTACCGCGCAGCAGACGCGGGACGCTGTTCGCCTTAAGTAAACAATGACGGTTTTGAGATGAACATTTTCAAAGAAGCGGCCGTAGACATTGCCGGCGCGATTCGACGGCTTCCCTTGGCCGGGGTTCTTGGTTGGCAGGACGTGCGCCAGCGCTATCGCCGCTCCGCAGTCGGCGCGTTTTGGCTCACCATCAGCATGGGCGTTGTGATTGCCACGATTGGCATCGTGTTCGGGCAGATATTCAGTTCCCCCATGGAACAGTTTCTACCCTTTCTCGCCATAGGCCTAATTCTGTGGGGATTCATTTCCGCCGTTATCACGGAGGGATGTAGCGGGTTTATATCGGCTGAAGCGATCATCAAGCAGCTCCCTATCCCGCTCACCGTACATATGTTCCGCATGATCTGGCGCAACATCATCATTTTGGCCCATAACTTGGTGATATTCCCGCTTGTCTTGATCGCCGTCGGCAAGCCGCTGACTTGGGCGGCCGTGGTCAGCATACCGGGGTTCGTTGTCCTAGTGCTGAACCTTTTGTGGGTATCGTTGTTGCTCGGAACTATATCGGCTCGCTATCGCGACATTCCGCAGATTATTGTTAGTGCGCTCCAGATTGTGTTCTACCTGACCCCGATCATGTGGATGCCACATCTCCTGCCGGAACGTGCGAGCACCTATATTTTGGATGCCAATCCGGCTTATCACCTACTTGAGATCGTGCGTGCGCCATTGCTGGGACAAATGCCGTCGCCCGAAAACTGGGCGGTATCCATAGCACTGGCGATGGTAGGTTGGACAATTACGTTGGGATTCTACGGCCGCTTCCGGCGCCGAATTGCGTATTGGCTGTGAAAAGAAATTCCGTCTAAAGCGAAAAATGGCTTCGATAGTTTTTGACCAGGTGAGCGTCGAGTTTCCCATCTATAACGCGAGCGCCCGCTCCCTGAAGAAAAGGATTTTCCAGGTCGCAACAGGCGGCCAGTTAGGCGCGGATGCGCAAGGGCGCGTAGTCGTACGCGCATTAGAAAACCTGTCTTTTAGCTTCAAGGACGGCGACAGGGTGGGTTTGGTGGGCCACAACGGAGCCGGAAAGAGCACGTTATTGCGCCTATTAAGCGGCGTTTATGGCCCTTCGGCCGGAAGCGCTCGCATAGAAGGTGAGACTGGCTCGCTCATCGATATATCGTTCGGTATCGATCCTGAGGCTTCCGGACGTGAGAACATTCGTCTACGTGGCGCGTTGCTTGGGCTGAGCAAGAGTGAAATAAAAACGCAGATGGACGAGATTATCGAGTTTTCTGAACTCGGTGACTTCATCGATATGCCGGTTCGCACCTACTCATCCGGCATGCACCTGAGGTTGGCGTTTGCGGTGTCGACGGTAATCCGACCGGATATTCTATTGATGGATGAATGGCTGTCCGTTGGCGATGAAGGTTTCAAGCACAAGGCGGAAGAACGTCTTGGCGGGTTGGTTCAGGCGACGAAAATTCTCATCATCGCCAGCCATTCTCGTGACTTGATATTACACACGTGCAATCGCGTGCTTTGGCTCGAACATGGGAAAATAAAAATGGACGGCACACCGGAGGAAATCGTTCCGTTGTATTTCGGATGACGCCAGGCCGGCGAATCTTTTTCGTGGAGCAGAATGCCACCTGCGCCATAAACCTAGAGGTCAGTTGTTTGCGCCTCAAGACGCGGGGATGGCTTCGTGCGTCGTTTCTCAAGTGCGGGCGAGGGCCCACAACTGCGGAGCTGCAACTGCAACGCGTTTGCTTACGAGGCCGAGAGGCGTCGGAATAAACGCCCGGACAGGTAAGCGACTGCACGAAGTTGGTAAGCGCTGAAGATCACATACGTTGGGAAGAGGTAGCGAAACGAGGCGGCCTGGTTGAGAATAAAGAAGCTCAACAAATAGAAAGTCGCCATGCCAATCAGCATGCGATCATGTCGGCTATAACTCCTCCAACTTAGGGCGAACGCAATTGCAGAAATCGGTAGCCAGAATATCGGTAGCACCATCCAACGCAACGCTCCTCCGGTCCAATTCGCGTACGCGAGTATGGCGCTGCTTACGCCTTGAGCCTGATACCCCTGTACACGCCCTTCTAATTGCGGCCAAGGCTCTACGACGCCCACTTGCGTTTGGAGGTAACTCTCACACAGGCCCAACATGCACTTATAGATTTGTAATTTCGTCTCAATATACAGCCAGGGATGGTGGATCACCATCGCAATCCAACGACGGATTATTTCGTTTTTGTGTTCCATGACAGCGGTAGTCGGTAACGCGGCGTCCGGACCCCATAGAACTGTGTCAATTGTGGTGAATGAATGTCTGTCTACCGCCTTTTTCGTATCCGCTATTCCCGCAAGGGTGAGTGTCTTATCCCGTACCACGCCCTTCTGCTGCGCAATTCGGATTGCGCCAATCAATTCCCAAGCAGGCGCTGCTGCGGCACTGGTGGGGCCCTTGAAACCAAGCGTCGTCGGGACTGTTGCGACCGTCAATAGTGCGGCAGCTACCACTAACGTAAGGACTGCTTTGTAGGATCGGCTGACACCCCGCTCCGTGAGGACGAACCCAACCAGGAGTGGAACAAGCACTATTGAGTTCTGGCGAAAGCCGAACAGCACTACGCTCGAGAAGAACAGAACGAGCGCCGGCCACGCGCGAGCGCCTGAACCAAGAGCGAATAAGCACCCCACAGTCGACAGTATGGACGCAAGTGTCCATACATCGGGAACTACAAAGCTGCCGTAAACGAAGACTAAGGGAATTGAAAAAACAAGAGGAATCGACCAGGGCCTTGCGCTGGATGTCATACGGATCCACATGGCGCCACCGGCGATTAGATACGCGATTTGAGCGCCGAGGAAATAGCCGGTACTCAGCCCGAATATTGCGACGGGTAGCATGAACCAGGTCATTGTCGGCGCGAGCCACTGTTCAACTCCCCACCAAATATCCAACTTGCCGGCTAGCGTGTAAGCCCCAGCCCAGCGTGTCATCGTGTCGGACATGAGGATGCCGGGCCTAAAGCACGCCCAAGACCCAAGCAGCACCGCGACCAGCAGCAACAAGGGACCACGACGGCTCGTCACGGGGTTGCTCCCCCAAGCGGAGGCATCGGGCCATCAAAGCTGACCAATAACTTCGTCTCTTCGATGGTGCAGGACGATATCGGTACGATATTCACGTGGAGCATGGTGGGCCAACTCGATAACATTAGACGCTCCAATTCATCAGCCGACAAATCAACTGGTGATTCTTACTGTATTGCCACCCGCATATCGTCAAGCACAATGGCCGAATGGCGGCAGATTTGTTTCTGATCCGGCCCGCTTCGGTCGACCGAAGCTAATTCAGCGTCGCACCCGTCCCTAGGCGGGATTCCTCGGGTTGTAGGCCCCGATACAGGCGAGCAATAGGGTTTTCAAAACCTTGAGATTGCCGCGAAACGCACTAATCTTTGTTGGGACCTCGCCAGGTGGATATCGCCGCGCTGTACCAATTTCCTTGCATCTGTAGCCAAGCTTCGGCACGCGATACGATAGAAACGCAAGAAGCTCATATTCACAAAAGATGTCCCGGAACGGACTTACGGCGGGATCGAGCAACATTTTTCGACTGTAGGCCCGAAAACCTTGAGTGGTGTCCGTCCAGTGGAAGCCGGAAGCTATTGATAGGACAGGAGCATGAATGAAGCGAATAGCAAAATCTCGCGATCGCGGGGTGTTTTCGGCGATGCCGCCGGGAACGAACCGAGATGCTTGCACAAAATCGATGCCATCATCCAACGCCTCAATGAAGCGGGGTATTGCCTCGGGATCGTCCTTGTCGTTTCCATCGATCGTCACGATTCCTTGATAGCCTTGATCCAGGGCAAAGGCGTATCCGCATCTTAGCTGAGCGCTCAGCTTGCCGCGCCCCGTTTTGACGATCAGGGCACGGACGTCCATTTCTTTAAGAAAACCTGCTTCGAGCGAGCCGTCGGTACTGCCGCCATCAACAATAATCACGTCAGCGACTGTCGAGATCCGAAGGTCTTTCATTCTTTCCAACAATCGCCTGATGCGGGCTCCTTCGTTAATTACCGGAATAACGACGCAATAGCGATGCGTTGCTCCTGTCCAAAAGGCGACTTCCATGGCGGGTACTTGCCATTCGGTGCGCAGCTGTGAGGGAGCCGCCGGCATACGATCTCTTATCTTCATGAAGCCCGTGCAGTGATGAGTCCCACACCAGCGATGACCAGGGCGATGCCGACGATCGTCGTCCAGTGGAATGGCTCGCGAAAGAGGAAAATTGAAAACAACGCCACGGTGGCGATCGCCCCGGATGTCAATACAGGATGTGCAACGTTCAGCGGTAGTCTGGTCAAGGCCGCAGCGTACAACAGGAATGCTGCGCCATACAGGCCTAGGCCAAGCCAAAAGGGCCAATTGGACAGGGCCGCGATCGGGCGAGAAAGCGAGGGAAACTCTCGCGGCGGCATCATAGATATCTTGACTAGAACGCTGGCAGAGGCATTTGCCAGTATGCCTGCGAACAAAATCACCCACTTCATATACTAGTACCCAAAATAGGGCGGTAATACGCTGTTGCGCAAGATATGGCGCGCCGAATGGCGGCGCAATGCGGCTCGTGTCTAGTAGCCAGCATCTCGATGGAAACCGCGTGGTCCGGAATGTACTTCATCATGGCCTCGTGAAAAGCACCGTGGTCCGTTTGACCATCTCCGACTGGCACAAGGTTCGGCTCACTGATGTGCACGTGCCGTATCAATGGGGCACACTCGGCCAATACGGCTTCAATGGACTCGCCATTTATCGCTACCGCACCCGTATCAAGCTGCATGCCGATAGCCGGGTGATTGGTAATCCGCACGACGTGCGCCGTCTCGCCGCTTGATGTCATGAAATTTGCGCCGTAGCAAGCCGGATTCGGCTCCAAACAAATCATTACCCCTGCAGCGAGCGCAATGTCGCCTAGACGCCGAAAGAACTCGGCGCCCCGGGCGACTGCCTGCTCATCAGACAATCCGCGCCTGTCTCGATTCTTCGGGGAGCCAAAGACTAGTCGGGTCGCTCCAAGAGACGAGCCGATGCGGCAGACGGCCGTCATGTGTTTGAGCAGTGCATCCTGGGCTGTGTCAGAGCCGAACACGTTCAAGCCCGTAGTTCCAAAGAGTAGCGCCTGCATGCCGATGATATCTATGCCTCGATCGGCCCACCACAGCCTAACCTTCTCGATGTCGGAATGCCTTGCGGTGGCGGGGTCAGGGAAATACTTCCCCGGGGCAATGTCTATGGCATCAACACGGTGCTCCTGGAGGATTTCCGCGACGCGGTGGTCCTCAGACACATCCCAAGCGATGTTAGAGATGGAAAGCCTCATAACGTGTCCCCGGCCGTCGTGTTCAGGGTGGCCGGCTCTGACTGGGCGTACGCTCGTATCGCCTGAATCGTCTCTCGCGCGCTATATTGGTACTGGCCATGCGCGCCGAACAGTTCCGCATAACGCGACTGCATGTCGTACCGGGCGGGGGCATTGTTGACTTCTTGGGTGAACTGTCGCCCAAAGCCGCCGGACGCGACTTCTGACACGCTAATGGGCTCTGCCGTGAGATGGACGAGCTGAAGCCCATTCTTCAAAGCGATCTGGATGTCGTACCAGAGATTCACCATAGGGTAAAACTGGAATACGCCTCGACTATCGACCGTGTGTAGATTGTTGTTGTTGAGAAAATCAAAAATTACATTCTTTCGCAGTCCAGGGCCGACCAGGCCCGGAAGGCGAATAATGAGGTGCCGGGGAAAATGTTCCTGAACAAACTTTTCGAGTAGACGTCGGTTAAGTCCGTAAGGATGGAGTCCGTCTTCTTCGACAGCGCTGCTCTCGTTGACACCGACAGGTGTCTTGAACACGTCTACTGTGCTAATCAATACGAAGGTGTGGCATTTAAGGAGCTTCAGCGATCCGATAAGAGACTCGATTTTGCTCCTATCTTCGGCAGGTTTGCTGTTCGCGATCCATTTTTGCGCAGGCGCGCCGGCGCAGACTACTAGATCGAACCTGGCCCCTGCGATATCGTGGATATTTTTCGAGCGGTACAGCCCCGTGAAGGCGGTTTGTTTAAGAAGCGTGCTTCCGACAAAGCCGGAAAATCCTATCAAAGCGTTGTCTTTCATGCATCATCCCGCACTGTTATCGAACGGTTCCGTTTCGAGTTTTTCCAGTACATCGTAAATGTTGTCGATCTTCCCACCCAGGACTGAGTAAAATCCAGGCAAGTCAACGTGCTTCTCGAACAAAATAGGTCGACCATCGTCGGCCTCATTTTTGAGCAGTACCGTTTTGACTTCGAACAGCGACTCCACGTGACGCGCGTTTAGGATCGGAGGAAGGTAACGTCCAACGTCTCTCACCATGCGCTCCACGCGTGATGCCCTGGCATACGTGCTCAATTCGTCGTATGGATTGATGCCCGCTTCGTCTTTCCAATTGAAATGCGGTGTATAGCGCACGTGCGACAGGGTATGCAGCTCACGCGCTGGAAAGGGCATTATGGAGAAAAACGGACCATCCATGACCGTGATGCCGATATTTTCGAGCGCGGACGGGACTTTCACGAGGGCCATTTCCGTAACTTCATGTTTTAGGGTGGTCTGCGTACCGCGAAAGTCTCCGCCCAATTGATTTATACCACTGTACGTGCAGTTAAAGGCGTATCGACATTTCAGGACGCTAGTGTGGCCGTTTCGATGAACTGACACGGCTAGGCCTCCTTTAGGATTGCGGGAAACGCCTGTGGCTTTCGAACAAAGGCTCACTTCAACGCCCGCTTCGCGAAGCTGAGCTTCCGCCCACGCTGCGAGGCGGGTTGCGTCGAAGGCGTACTCTTCGACCAAAAAGACCGCTTCTATCAAGCGCGGCTCAAAAAGGTCCCTGAGCTTTGGCTCCGCGGGGCGAATTTGTGCTCCAATTTCCGCACAAAAACGCTCGAACTGTTTGGCGGTTACTTTTGAATTTCGTCTTGCAATGGCGTAAAGCTTGGTGAAATCCTGCTTGACTACATACGGCCAGTCTCGTAAAAACCTCGGCAGATTTACGCGACTACGATAGGCCGTTGTGAAGCTTCGGGGGTAGTGATAGCCATTATGAACACGCGCTTGATTGTGATAAGAAGCCCGTCGCAGTAGGCCGGCTTCCTGTTCCAGTAGCACTATCCGCCGTAGGCCCGGCCGGTTAGCTAGATAAATGGCGATGGCGGCGCCATAGAAACCGCCGCCGATAATCACCGCATCCAAATGAGCTTCATCCACATCAATCACCGGAATGGCGATCGTGGCGCGCTACCACTTTAGGATGCGAGCTCACGATTTCGACGTTCAGCTTCTCTTTTCGGGTCAGCCGGGCGCTCGTGAACTCTTGCCCAATATGGTAAAGCGGCCCCTCATTGGACAAGCTGGCCATGTGCAAAATATACTCACCTAGAATCAACAGTACCAGCGAAATAAGGAAAAACATTCCCGATTGTTGAAGTGACAGGCTCACCCAACCAGGCGCTACGTCGGACTTAAAAAAGCCCACGGCAAGCACGTAAATCGAATATAGAAGATTGGCTGCGGCACCGAAAAGCGACAAGCTCGTGACGATACGCATTGGTGCACGCGTAGTCGATACGAGGAGGCGCATGCCGCGATCGACGCTATCACTGACTTTCTTCGTGCCGGCTGCGACGGGAGGGGCGCTGTACCTCATATTGGTACGTGCGAACCCCCCGGTCGCCGGCAAGTGTCTGTAGGTCAGCGCCGGCTGCGGGTGTTGGAGGATGAAGTTAATGACGCGTTTACTGAGGAGCCTATAACTCGGAGCCTCCTCGGATAGGTGAATTCCGTTGAAGCCCTTATACAAAGAATTGAAAACCCTATAGGCCGTATGATACAGAACGCCTTGACGGGGTTTTTGTTCATTATTTGCGAATACCACGTCCGAGCCCTGAACGGCTTTATCTAGCATTTGCGGCAGGAAGCGTATGTCGTCCACCATCGGGTCTATTACCGCCACAAAATCACCGAGTGCGTTTTCCAAGCCGACCCACGCTGCCGTATCGCTACTCACTTCCTTAGTCAATGCGTACACTTGAAGGTTCGGTAGCCCATCTGGCTCGGTCAGGGCCTTCAGAACATCAACGCTTCTATCATCAGAAGCGTTGTCGACGATAATGAGTTCGTAGTCACTTACTCGGGTGGATATTGCATCAGTTGCGCTTCGAAGAACCCGTTCTAGCTGCGCGTCTTGGTTGCGCACTAGAAATACAATTGACAGAAATACGGGATAGAAGTCCATGGTTGCGATCCGATTTCTTCTCGCGTTGATTCTCTAGACGAAGAATGGTGCGCGCTGCTCGCGGCTCGGTAGGGATCCGCTTCAACGCGGAACGACTTTTCTCGCCATTTTCCAGAAAAGTAGTCCGACTTTCCGTAGTGCCGCGAACATGACTGGGTTTCGGGCGATCCTGTCGCTAAGTGACCGAATCGCCCGAACTGAACGACGCTGCATATGCGCATTCAGTTGTGCGTTGTGAGCCTGCAATGCTTCCAGTTGCTTTTGCATCTCACCCAGCCTATGCCGGACCACTGCGTAATGCCGCATGGAGGACTGCAATCGGAAGTTCTCGTATCGCGGCAGACCCGCCATGTTTCGTGCAATACGTTGCATTGCCGGCCAAACGTTATAGGTCCGAAGCATCGAATTGGGCCGAACGCGATAAAGGCAGCCTGTCTTCGGGATGATCTGGAGCTTGTACCCCATTGATGTTAAGCGCAGGTACAAGGCGTAATCTTCCCACATTGAGCGGTCTGTGCCGTCCCAGCCCCCGCAGGCGAGCAGGGCGGAGCGTCGATATCCTGAGTTCGCGTGGCCTAAGTGATTGTCTACCTGGGCGGCAATGACACCGTCGCCCAGTGGCCGGTACACATAGCCATCCGGTTTCATCGCATGATAGTCTGTACCATCGGTGAAGGCCGATAGGTATGGGATGGCAGCCGCTGCATCGGGATTAGCATCGAGGCTATAAACAATGTCACGGACAAAGTCGTTCAGCGGAATGTCGTCGGCGTCGACGTTCACGATATAGTCTGCGGAAGTGGCGTGCATACCCGTATTCCGAGTTGCTGCCAAGCCGCGATTTACCTCATGGCGCAGTATTCGGTAGGGCAGACGCATGCGTTCGCCCACAAATGCCTGCAGTGCGCCAAAGTAGTCTTCCGTCGAGCAGTCGTCGATGAAGATGACTTCTTGGACAGGATATGTCTGATTGTTTAGCGCGTAGATGAGCTCGCCGATGTGCGGAAACGGCATGTTGTAGACCGGTACGATCACCGCGACGCTAGATCGATGTGGTATCCGGGTAGTCGGCTCCAGGGCAGGGCACGACACGTTGAAGTTATGGACTTCTTTATTGATCGCCAGCTGCTCTGCAGCGAAAGCGGATAGCGTCTTCCGCGCTAGTGCCTGCAAATCCGCGGCATTCTGATCCAGTAATGTCTTAACCGTTTCTCTTAAACTGACGAGATCGGCCTTAGCCAGAAGGTGTGGCCGTACTGCAGGCGGGTACATCTCGCCAACGCCGCCGGCATCAACCATCACCGGCAGGACGCCGGAGAAAACAGCGTCAAGCAATGCATAGGGGTGGTTATCTGCCAGATACGGCATGACGCAGATGGCCCGATCTGCCAAGGCGGCCAACAACGCCATGGCCGCATCACGACCGACGTTGGTGTGTTCCTCTACATTGCACAAGCCTTTAATGTTTGCCAGGTTAACGTCATCCTGCGGCGTCACCGGGCCCCGCGGTCCTATGATGACGATGTTACGGAGCCCGGGCGTATAGAACTCGTTGTCTTCGCCTGGGTAGATCAATTGGCAAACCATGTCCAGGAACATTCCGTACCCTTTCATGTTTGTGCGCTTGCCATAAAAAACGAGCGTGTCAACGTCGCGCGTCAATCCCCCTAGTTTTTTGACCTCGCTGTAGGGGTAGCGCATCAGGATCTGTTGACCCCGAGGGTGAATTCCCGACTGCTCGTGAAGGTTCTGTAGGAACCGGGTCGGATAAATCACTTTGTCGGCGAGTTCAATGCCAATCTTCTCTTTTTCGGCCACGCCGAAATGCTCGGCGCCGTACCAACTGCAATGGCCGTTCTCAAGATAATGCGTTGTGCCATGGCAATGCGCAATCAAGGCAACGCTATCGGGAAGTAGGCCGCTCCGCTTCGCCTGCGCAATGCGGAAGCCCACGCCTTGATAGTCGGCGTATTCTATGCGTTGTAACTGCGGAAAATAAAAAAGTATTTGCCGGACAGCAGCTAACAAACGATCTTCTACCGGTAAATGACGCAAGTGATCGTCATTAAAAAACTGCTCAGGACCCAATAGCCGTAATTCGCTTTTGAGGGCGCTATCCGGAGGCGCCGCCGCTTCGTCGAACAAGCACAAAGTACGGTCAAAACCGTAGGCCACCCGTTGCTCTTGGACGAAGCTACCGATGCCGCCAGTACGATGGTATCCGGCGTACTCCATCGTCACAAGCAGCGTAGTGGGCAACAGATCCGCGTGAATCAGCCCTTGCTGCTTTAGAAAGGCCAAGTAATGATCGGGCGGACACGACACTACGACTAAAATGGTCGTCGGCTCCGTGAAAAATTGGTTCGCGCGAGTGAGCCCAGCCTGTTCTACTTTGAAGCCGCTACTTCGAAAGAGATGCACCAGCTCCTCTACCGTCCATTCGCGCAAATGCGCCTCGTTGGCGGGGCGCTGGTGCGGATCTTCGTATTCAAGCAGTGACCGGTCAGGAGTCGAAACCACAAAACGGCTTTCCGGACATGCAAGTAGCGCATTTCGAACAGACGCAAGCAACGGCCGTGGGTCGCTAAGATGTTCGATGACGTCCGAAAGCACGTAGATGGCCGGCTGGTCTGGCGTGCTGATCTCCGCAATCCTGGCCAAGTCATCATATGATGAGAGGTCGCACTCGAGCCATCGCCGGTCCGGAAACTGCTTGCGGCAGAGGTCGAGCGATCCATGAAAATCGATACCGATCGTCTCAAACTCGGCCGGCTCGAAATAGTGGACCAGTTTTTCGCCGTTCCCGCACCCAATATCGACAATCCGTTTAATACCGCCCGCCTTGGCCAGTGATTTCGCTTGCCACAGCACGTCGGGTTGCCAAACCGCACGGTTTTTCGGAATATCCTCGAAAATCGTGTTGATGATGCGAGACCCGCCACGGGAGCCGAAGTTTTCTTCGAGGCTGGTGATTTTGATATCCGGAGCTTGCGGTGCCCCTTGCCACAAAACCATGGGTTTATGTTCAAAATCGAAGCGCACTTGTTGACTACCTGTATTGATGACCAGTTTCTACGCGCTGGTCAGGACGATGGAGGCGCCATGCCTTGAGACGAACCGCGATTGTACTCGGGCGGGGTCGGCGAGCGACGTAGCCGTATGCTACGATTTCCGGTTGCGCACGCGTCAGGTGCGCGATTATCCAGCAAACTTGCTCCTCGGCGGCGTTGAGCATCAAAAGTCCGGCGAATGTCGGTCTTAGGGCAATTACGAAGTTCATGAAGACCTTTCTGGTGACTGGCGGCGCCGGTTTTATCGGCTCGCACCTTGTAGATGCTTTGCTCTCGGCCGGCCATGCGGTCCGGGTTCTGGACGACCTGTCCACGGGGTCAGTGCAGAATCTCGCTCCTGCTGCAGAGTTCATAGAGGGCAATATTGGAGACTTGGCGGTTTTGGCGAAAGCCATGGCCGGCTGCGATGGTGTGTTCCACATGGCGGCGATTGCTTCTGTGGACAAAGCGAACAAGGATTGGTTGGGCACGCACCATACGAATTTGAGCGGGACTATTGCGGTTCTCGACCAGGCGCGGCGCCTGGATCGGCTGCCCGTAGTGTTGGCCTCTTCCGCGGCGGTGTATGGCGATGGAGGCAGTAATCCAATCACTGAAGACTTCCCCACACGCCCTATTTCCGCCTATGGCGCCGACAAGCTTGGTTGCGAGCTCCATGCCCGCGTGGGAACATCAGTCCATGGCGTCCCCGCAATCGCGTTCCGATTTTTTAATGTGTATGGCCCTCGACAGGATCCGAGCTCACCCTACTCAGGCGTGATCAGCATCTTTGCATCGCGCATCGCAGCGGGCCAGACGATAGTTCTTCATGGCGATGGCGAGCAAATCCGCGATTTCATCTATGTCGCTGATGTAGTCAGCCACCTTATCGCGGGCATGGAGTCCCTTCACCGTGAAGGCGTTCAAGCTGCGGGAGTATTCAACGTTTGTACCGGGCGTTCGACAACCATCAAATCGCTGGCTTGCCTCTTGGGCGAAGTGTTCGGTAAGGAAGTAAAGCATGAAATGGGGCCTGCGCGCGCGGGGGATATCAAGGTCTCTCTCGGTAGCCGGGCCAAGGTGGCCAGCCGCTTCGCATTGCCTGAGCCAGTGCCATTGCCGGAGGGGCTTAAGGCGCTGGCTGCATGGATGTGCTATTGAATTGTTGCGTCCATGGGCCTACTTTTACCGCTTAGAATAGGTCCGCTTCAACCTTCTCGCGGCTCTCCCTTTGAAGATCTTAATAGTTCGAACTTCATCGCTCGGCGATCTAGTCCACATGCTGCCGGCCATGACGGACATCGCGCGAAATGTTGCGGATGCCCGAATAGATTGGGTGGCCGAAGAAACGTTTGCGGAGATTCCGTCTTGGCATCCCGCGGTGAAGAGCGTTGTTAAAGTAGCGCACCGTCGCTGGCGTAAGTCATGGTGGTCTCCGCAGGTCCGGGCAGAGCGTCGCGCGTTGCGTGAACGCCTGCAGGACAAGCAATACGACGTCGTGTTGGACATGCAGGCATTGCTCAAATCGGCGTGGCTTGTCCGGCAGGCGCGTGGCGTGCGGCATGGCTTGGACTGGAAGTCCGCACGAGAGCCGCTCGCTTCCCTGTTCTACGATGTTCGACACAGAGTCGAGTTTTGGCAACCTGCAGTTGTTCGCCAGCGTATGCTGGCTGGGTTGACGTTCGGGTATACGCCCCAGGGAAAGCCAGACTTTGGCTTACAAGGTTTTTCCGGACAGAGCAACGGGCGTGATGGTGATTACGCGGTGATCATGCCGAGTGCGAGCAGACCTGACAAGTTATGGCCTGATGAGGATTGGCGCGCGGTTTTCTATCGCTTGCGTGAGGCTGGATGCAAGTTGCGGTTGCTTGCTGGCAACGATGAAGAGGCGCGACGAGCCAGACACTTGATTCAGGGATTCGAAGACGCTGAGGTGGTTCCGCGCATGAACCTTACCTCTATCGCGAGCGTTCTGTCCCGTGCCAGGGTAATGGTGGGGCTGGATAGCGGCTTGACACATTTGTCCGCTGCGCTGGGTCGTCCGACCATCGGAATCTATCGCGCCTCGACGCCGGTCCGGACGCCGCTGGTAGGTGATTCGTTTACGGCGAGTTTAGGCGACCGGGGAGCACCACCCACACGGGAAGCGGTCTTGGCAGCCGTGGATCAGGCCTTGGCGCCCTGATTCATCATGTGAGGGGCTATCTCGGCAACCCATGACCAGAGCCTTTTATACCCTCTGCCTCCGTATTTTCGCGCCATTGATTTGGTTATGGATGCGGCTGCGCGCAGGCAGAGCTAGCCGCGAATGGGATATCTTTGGACCGGCACGTTTCGGGCGTTACGCCCAGGTAAATGCCAGCGTTGACCTCAAAGGTCGTATATGGATTCATGCAGTAAGCCTCGGTGAGACCCGCGCGGCGCAACCCCTTATTCGAATGTTATTGGGTCGAGGACTGCCGCTCCTTCTGACACACACGACGCCCACAGGACGTGCGGAAGGGCAGCGCTTGTTCGCTGAAGCGGTCGCCAGCGGCCAGTTGTGTCAGGCATGGTTGCCCTACGACTTCCCCGGTTCGGTACGGCGATTCCTTCAACACTTCACGCCTCGCTGCGGCATCCTCATCGAGCGAGAGGTATGGCCGAACCTAATCCACGAGGCGGTTCGCCAAGGCGTGTCCATGGTGTTGGTCAGCGCACGTTTGTCCGAGAAGTCTCTGAAGGGCTCACGATGGGCGCGCCGTGCCTTGCGGCGGGCGTATGCAGCGCTCGACCTTGTTTTGGCTCAAACGCAAGCCGATGCAGATCGGCTGCGCCAGATTGGCGCCTTCGGTCCTCATGTCGTCGGAAATTTGAAGTTTGACGTTGAGCTTTCGGAAACGCAGCTTGTAGCGGGCCGCGATTGGAGGCGGACGTTGGGTCGCCCTGCTATTGCAATCGCCAGCACCCGAGATGGTGAAGAAGATCTTTTCGCTGACGCGATACAGAGCGCCATCAGCCAGGAGCAAGTATCTGGCACGCTACATATGATCATCCCGCGACATCCGCAGCGTTTTGCAGAGGTCGCGGCCATTCTTCAGCGCCATGAGTTCACTTTCGTCCGGCGATCAGCAGGTGTAGAAATACCGGGGCCTCAGGTCCAGATACTGTTGGGCGACACACTGGGAGAGATGGCGTTCTACTACGCCGCCGCTGATATCGCGATCATCGGCGGTGGGTTTGCACCTTTCGGCGGGCAAAATCTGATTGAAGCCTGTGCCGCGGGGACTCCCGTGATCCTCGGGCCGCATATGCACAACTTTGCTCAAGCCGCCGAGGACGCGATCGCTGCGGGCGCCGCGGTGCAGGTGGCGGACGCCGCGGAGGCTTTGCGTATGGCGCACGCGCTGTTGGCCGACGAAGAACGCCGGGAAGCGATGCGCAGGGCAGCACTCGAATGGACTGCCGCTCATGCGGGCGCGACAGAGCGGATAGTGCGGGCTTTAAGGCCTTGGCTGGGTATGGAGAATCTTCCGCGTCCGTAGAAGTCCGACGATGCAAGCGCGTGCGAAGCATCGAGGCCGGACATTGGCTGCTGATTTGCGCGACGCGTCCGATGTACTAGCGGCGCGCGCTATCGCCTTACTTCAAGATCCCCGCCCGACCGCCACCTTATCCGCATTCAACTGCTGCTGCATCTTCATCGTATCCCGCCCCTCGTCCTCTGGCGGCGTTCCCAGCCAGCCCTGGCCGATGCCATAGACGACGATATTCGCGAGCACGATCAGGATGAACAGAATGCGCATTACGGCAAGCCCAGGTGCATGGCGCCGGCCACATAGGCCAGGCCTTTCAACACGGGATTTTCGATCACCGTGATGGTGGGCGGCAAGTGGCCCATGGCAGACGCAGCATCGTTCAGCAAGCGCCGTGTTTCGCCTTCCACCTCCGGCCATCCGCCGCCCGCGGCGTAGATTTGCGGCGCGGCGCCGTAGCGCTTCCATCCCGCCAACCACTGACGCACCACCGCGCCGGCCTGCGCGGCCGCGACGCCGGACGAAATAGCCTGGTGCGTGTCGGTGGGAAAGTCCTGCAGGGTGCCTTGCGCCAGGGGCAGGTTGGCAGTGCCGGTCGCCAGCGATTGCCGCATCAAGGCCGGTCCGGGCAGGATCAAACCGCCTTCGAAGACGCCGTCGCTGCCAACCGTGTCCAGCGTGGTGGCGGTGCCGAAGCTGGCCAGCAGGAAGGGCGGGCGGGATGCCTCGTCCAATCCGGCCAGGACGCCGAGCATCGACATCCAGCGGTCCGCGCCCAGTTGTTCAGGTCGTGTGTAGCGCGAGGTCAGGCCGTATGCCTCGGCCTGGGGGACCATCCATTGGACAGGACAGCCATGCGCGGCCAAGGCGGCTTCGATGGCGGCCGCGCGCGCGGGGCCCGCGACATTGGTGCCCAGGGCGGCGGCGGGCTTGATGGGCAAGGCCGCCAGCCAGGCGGTCAAACGCTGGATGTCGCTGTTGTCGAAGGCCTGCGCGACGACGCCGCGGCCGTCCTGGCCGGCGCGGTCGATGACGCCGATCTTGAGCCGGGTGTTGCCGGAGTCGATCAGGATGAGGACGCTCATGCCGTCCGCACCGAGATTTCGCCGACGGAAATGGGCACGTCACCGGCATCGGTCTGCACGACCAGCCGTCCTTGCGCGTCCGTGCCGCGGCCGACGCCGTGATGAAGCACCTGGCCCCGATCGATCACGTTAAGGTTGCGGCCGGCCAGGGCGTCCAGCCGGGCGAAGCGATCGACGAAGGCTTCGAATCCTTGAGCCTCCACTTGCGTCACCGCGGCCCGCCAGGCCAGCGCGACGTCATGGGCCACGTCGCTCAGGGCCGCCGTGGATCCGGTCATGCGCCAGTCGGCGATGTCGCGTTCCAGTTCGCGCGACAATCGCTCGCCATCCAGCAGATTCATGCCCATGCCGATCACGACGGTGTGGCTGGCGCCGCGCGCGCCGGGATTTCGCACGGTTTCGACGAGGACGCCGGCGAGCTTGGCGTCGCCCCATTGAACGTCGTTCGGCCATTTGACGCGCAAACGTTCCGCGGCTGCCGGGCCGGCGATGGCACGCAAGGCCTCGCAGGCAGCGAGGCCGGCGACAGGAGAGAGGACCGGCAGGCTGGCGGCGGGCAGGGTGGTGTCGAAGGCGCAGGAAAACATCAATGCGGCGCCGGGGCGGTTCTGCCAGCTGCGGCCGGCCCTGCCGCGGCCGGTCTGCTGCAGATGCGCGCCAAGAAGCCACGGTTTGGGTGCGGCGCCGAGGTCCGCGCCGGCATCCGCAGCGGGTCCGCCGGCTACCGTCCCACGCGCCCTGGCCAGCAGATCGGCATTCGTCGATCCGGTCTGTCCGACCCAATCGACGCGTCCGAAGGGCTGTGGCGATGCGTCAATCAGCCGGGCCCGCAGGGCGGCGGCCATGGAATCGGGCGAGGGCAGGTCGGGCAGGTCGGGCATGCTGAAGAGACAACGCAAATGGCAGATCGATGCGCGGCGCCGTCGCGCTGTTCACGCATCGGCGCACATGTGCAGGCGTCAGGCGGCGCGAACCAGATGGACGACGAACACCCTGGCGCATTGCAGGAAAATCTGAACGGATTGTAGGTCACGGCCGTGTCTCGACAGGGCCGCCATCCCGCCCCCCCGGTCCACCCCGGGGACAGCTATGATTACCGGATTCGCGCCCAGCAGGGCGCGATGCAAGCCGGTCCCGCAATTCGCCTATGGTTCATACCGTTCAGACACCGCCATCCGCCGCCGCGCCGCCATTCCGGCTGGACGGCGGCGTTTGCTATCTGGGCGGGGATTGGAGCGTGCACGCGCTGGCGCGTCCCGGCGAGGTGGACGCGCGCTGCCGCGCCCTTGCGCAGGGGACCCCTGCAATGCGTTGGGATCTGACCGGCATTGTGCGCATGGACACGGTGGGCGCGAACCTGATCTGGCATGCGTGGGGCGATGCGCTGCCCGAACGCCTGCGCCTGCCGGCCGGCTTGCAGCGCGTGTTCCAGGCACTGGCGGCGCATCCGCACGATACGGCGGCGCCGCCGCCTCCGCCGCCGGACCGCTGGGGCGCCGTGGTGACGCTGGGCGGTGCGATCATGGAAAGCGCCCGTCACGGGCGCGCCCTGCTCATCATGCTGGGCCAGCTGATGCTGGACCTTGCGGCGATGCTGCGTCATCCGGCGCGCGCGCCCTGGCGCGAGATTTCGGCGCAGATCTATCGCGCCGGCGCCCAGGCGCTGGGAATTACGGCGCTGGTGGGTTTTCTGATCGGCGTGGTGATTTCCTACCTGTCGTCGCAGCAGCTTCAAACCTACGGGGCCGACCGCTTTATCGTGCGCCTGCTGGGCACGTCCATCGTGCGCGAACTGGGGCCGGTGCTGGCTGCCATTCTGGTGGCCGGAAGATCCGGTTCCGCCTTCACCGCGCAGATCGGGGTGATGCGGGTGACGCAGGAGCTGGACGCCATGCTGGTGATGGGAATTTCCCACAGCCAGCGCCTGATTCTGCCGCGCGTGGTGGCGCTGGCGGTGTCGATGCCGTTGCTGGTGGTGTGGACGGACGCGATGGCCCTGATCGGCGGCATGCTGGCGGCGCGCGCGCAGTTGGGCGTGTCGTTCGGCTGGTTTTTGAATACGCTGCCGGACGCGGTAAGTCTTGCCAATTACGTCATCGGCCTGTTCAAGGGCATGGTGTTCGGTGTGGTGATCGCGCTCGTGGCCTGCCATTTCGGCCTGAGCATCGAGCCCAACACCGAGAGCCTGGGCCGCCGCACGACGACGTCCGTGGTGACGTCGATTACGGGGGTGATCCTGGTGGATGCCCTGTTCGCCATTGTGCTCAGCGGGGTGCCGCTATGAAGGACGACGTCAGCCATCAGCGGCATCTGTTCACGGACGACGCGTTGACCGTGGCCCCGATCATTTCGGTGACCGGTCTGAAGACCGCTTTCGGCGACCATGTGGTGCACGAGAACCTGGATCTGACGGTTTACCCAGGCGAGATCCTGTCGCTGGTGGGCGGCTCCGGGTCGGGCAAGACCACGTTGCTGCGGCAGATCATGGGGCTGGAGACGCCGGCCGCGGGCACCGTCCAGGTGCTGGGCATGCGCTTGAACGAGATGAGTCCGTCGGAGTGCGGCCGGCTGGCGCGGCGCTGGGGCGTGCTGTTCCAGGCGGGCGCCTTGTTTTCGGCGCTTTCGGTGTTCGACAACGTGGCCCTGCCGCTGCGCGAGCTGCGCACCATACCGCAGACGCTGGTGGAAGACGTGGTGATGTGCCGGCTGCACATGGTGGGCCTGTCGGCGGACGATGCCTACAAGCGCCCCGCGGATCTGTCGGGCGGCATGGTCAAGCGCGTCGCGCTTGCGCGGGCGCTGTCGCTGGATCCCGAGCTGCTGTTCCTGGACGAGCCCACGGCCGGCCTGGATCCGCAGCGTTCCGACGAGTTCGTGACGCTGGTGCGCAATCTGCATCGGCAGCTGAATTTCACGGTAGTGATGGTGACGCACGATCTGGATACGCTGCTGGCGCTGTCCTCTCGCGTGGCCGTGCTGGCCGACAAGCGCGTGATTGCCTGCGATACCGTGCCGGAGATCCTGAAAGTGGACCACCCCTTTATTCGCACGTTCTTCCTGGGCGAGCGGGGGCGGCGGGCGCTGGGCGATCTGGCGCCGGAGGAGTTGACGTATGGAAAGCCGTAGCCACGCCCTGCTGGCGGGCACGTTTACGCTGTTGCTGCTTGCCGCGGTGGTCATCGTAGGCGTGTTGATCAATCGCGACCGGTCCACGCTGACCCCTTACGAAATCGTCTCCGGCACCGCGGTGAGCGGACTGTCCCAGCAATCCCCTGTCCGCTATCAGGGCGTGCCGGTGGGCAAGGTGCAGTCGCTGAGTTTCGATCCGAGGGTGCCCGGGCTGGTGCGCATCCGCATCGGCGTCGCGCCCGGCACGCCGATCACCGAATCCACTTGGGCCGAGCTGGGTGTTCAGGGCGTGACGGGGCTCGCCAATATCGAGTTGCGCGATGACGGCAGCTCCAGGACGCGGCTGGAGCGCCATGGCGACGCATTGCCGGTGATCCCCATGCGGCCGGGTCTGTTTGAGCGGTTCTCGCAAGGCGGCGGGACGATCGTGAACAACCTGGAGCATATATCCGCGCAATTGGCGAAGCTTTTGGACGACCAGAACATCCAGGCGCTGCAGACGGCCCTGCGCAACGCGTCGGACGCCACGGCGGCGCTGAAAACGTTCAGCGCCAGCCTGCAGCCTGTGGTCGCCAAGGTGGGACCGCTGATCGATACCTTGAACGAAACCTCGCGTCAGGCGCAGGGCGCCGCCCGCGACGTGTCCGCGCTGGCGCAGCAGGCGCGCGCAGCGGTGGCGCATCTGGACGCGCCCGATGGGCCGCTGGCCATGGCCACGCGCAGTCTGCGCGAAATTTCCTTCGCCGCGGCCCGATTGAGCAACGACACGCTGCCTGCGGTGAGCGCCATGGCGAATCAATTGAATTCGACGGCGCGCGGCGTGTCGACGACGGTGCGGCGCGTGGGCGATACGCCGCAATCGATCATTTTCGGCGCGCCGCCGCCGCGGCCCGGTCCGGGCGAAGCGGGATTCGAAGGATTCGGGAGAGGCCAATGAAAACGTTCGGGATGTGCGTCGCGCCGCTGGTGCTGCTGCTGGCCGGTTGCGGCGTGGGCCGTACCGGCGCACAGGCGCAGTTGTTCGATCTGGGGCCGCCGCCCGCCGCGTCCGCGCCGGCCTCGGCGCAAGCGCGCGAGCCGGTGGCGTTGAGCTTTTCCGCGCCGCAGATGCTGACCGACACTGGCGTGATCTGGCGCGTGGGCGATAGCGCAAGTCCGCATTCCTACGCCACGTATCGCTGGGCGGCCTCGCCGCTGCAGCTCGTCCAGCAGCGCGTGGCGGACACCCTGTCCGCGTCAGGCCCGGTGGTGCCGGAATCGGTGGATCCGCGCGCGCCGCTGCTGCAGGTATCGCTGACCCGCTTCGAGCAGGTCTACGCGCCGGACGGCAAGTCCAGCGTTGGTCAGGTGGCGATGCAGGCCGTGCTGGTGCGCGATCGGCAGATCGTGGATTCGATCCGCATCGCGCGCAGCGCGCCCGCTTCGACGCAGGACGCGCAGGGCGGCGTGCTGGCGCTGCGCGCGGCCACCGACGCCGCCGCCACGGAGCTGGGCGCGTGGCTGTCGCGCAGCCTGTCGGCGACGTCGGCATCGGCGCCCGCCACGCGCGGCGGTTTAACATTGCGCTCTTCGCCCTGATCCGTTTTGCCCATGTCCGCTCGTACCGAAATCCTGCAATTCAATGGCCTGGCCGGCCGCATCGACTGCGCGGTGGATTGGCCCGACGGTGCGCCGCGGGGCTGGGCGCTGATCCTGCACCCGCATCCCTTGCACGAAGGCACGCGAGACAACAAGGTCGTCACGACCATGTCGCGTGCGTGCGTACAGCAGGGGCTGGTGGCGTTGCGGCCGGATTTTCGCGGCGTGCGCGCATCCGAGGGCGTTTTCGACAAGGCGGTGGGCGAAACCGCCGATATGCACGAGCTGGTCTCGCAATGGCTGGAAAGCCATCCGGAACTGGCCGCCTTGCCTTGGGTGCTGGGCGGATTTTCCTTCGGCACCGCGGTGGCGGCGCAGCTGGATGCGACGCTGGCGGAAGCCGGCATGGCCCGTCCGGTCGCGCTGATGCTGGCCGGCGCGGCGGTCTGGCGTTTCCAGTTCCGCGAGGTCACGCTGCCGGAAGACACCCTGATCGTGCATGGTGAGCAGGACGAAGTGGTGCCGATGTCCGAGATGCTGGATTGGGTGCGCGATCGGGCCGTGCCGGTCGTCGTCATCCCGGGCGCATCGCACTTCTTCCACGGCAAGCTGGTGCTCTTGAAGCAGCTGGTGCTGACGCGCCTGGCGCGCGCCTTTCCCTGACCGGCCGCGGCGGCTGCGGTTCTCGCCGGTGCCGTGCCGGGACGGCGGCGTGAACAGCGTCGGCCGGCCGCAGGATCGCCATCCCGGGACCGGCCGACATCCCTATACCCCTTGGGGACGCAGAATTTGTACGGCGAATCGTACAAACAAAGCCGGCTCCGCGTATGCCCGGAAAAACCCGGAGCCCCCTATGGGTATGCGGGAAGGCCGTCCAGAGGCGGCACTGCAGTCGCTGCGGGCCGCTGCAGGTCTTCCAGGAAGTATTCGAACGCCGCCGGGGGCATGGGCCGTTTCAGCAGATAGCCCTGCATCTGGTCACAGGCCAGCGAACGCAGGGCGTGCAGCTGCGTCATGGTTTCCACGCCTTCGGCCACCACGTCCATGTTGAGCGTGTGCGCCATGGCGACAATGGCGGCCACGATCGCGCGGCCTTCCTCGCCGTGTGTGTCCAGCCCATGGGTGAAGAAACGGTCGATCTTCAATTGCTGCGCGCGGAATTGCTGCAGGTAGGCCAGGCTGGAATAGCCGGTGCCGAAGTCATCGATCGCGATGCCGAAGCCCTGCGCCCGGAATGCGCGGATGACGCGCGAACTCAGCGCGGCGTCCTGCATCGCGGCCGATTCGGTGATTTCGAACACCAGCCGGTCCGGCGCGATGTCTTCCTCGCGGGCGATGCGCACCATGCTGTCCACGACGTCAGGGTGCGTGAGCTGTTTGGGCGACAGGTTGATGGAGACGGTCAGGGCCGGCAAGCCGCGCGCGTCCCAGCGCCGCATGTGCCGGCACACCGTGCGCATGACCCAGAAGCCGATTTCGATGATCTGGCCGGCGCGCTCGGCGACCGGGATGAATTCGGCAGGGGGCACGGCGCCCAGCTTGGGATGGTGCCAGCGCAACAGCGCCTCGGCGCCGGTCACGCGCCGTCCGCCCTCGGCGAACTGCGGTTGGTAGTCCACGCTCAGCTGCTCGCGCTCCAGCGCTTCGTTCAGGCCCTGCTGCATCATCAACGCGCGGCGGTAGCACTCTCCCATGTGCGGCTCGTAGAAGCGAAAGCCGTTGCGGCCCAGCTCCTTGGCGCCGTACATGGCGATGTCGGCGTGCTTCATCAGCGTTTCGACGTCGTCGCCGTCGTGCGGGTACATGGCAATGCCGATGCTGGCGGTCAGGCGCAGGGTCGTGCCTTGGAACATCAGGTCGTCGCGCATGGCCGCGTTGACGGCCTGAGCCACCCGCGCGGCGCCTTCGCGGCTGTACAGGCCTTCGACCACGACGACGAATTCATCGCCGCCCAGCCGTGCCACGGTGTCCTCGCCGCGCACACAGGCGCGAAGCCGGCGCGCGAAGGCCTGCAGCATGCCGTCGCCGATGCTGTGCCCCAAGGTGTCGTTGATGTGCTTGAAGCCGTCCAGGTCCATCAACAGCACCGCCATCTCGTTGCCTGTGTGGCGGGCGCGGCCGATGGCGGCTTCGGCGGCCTCGACCAGCGCGGCGCGGTTGGGCAGGTCCGTCAGCGTATCGGTGGTCGCAACCCGCAAGAGAGCGGAATTGAGCGCCCGCAGCGACCCGTCCATGGAACGGCGGGAAATGGCGAACCGGCGCGCGAGCACCACGGTGTACGCGCACAGCACCGCGACGGCCAGCGCCAACAGAATCGCCTCGAGAAAATAGGTGCCGCTCATGAGGTTGACCGCAGGGAGAAAAACCGCATGCGGCCGGCAGGGCCGCCCCGGTTGTCGCCGGGCTACGGATCGCATAGTAACAACAATGTATCTACATACATACAAGCCGCGTGCGAGCCGGCCGGCGGTTGGCTGTCCGGGGTTCGCCACGCGTTCTGCGGCGATGAGGTCCTTTTCGCGCAAAAGCGGGGCGGCGCGGGGTATGGAACGCGCCGCCTGGTCTCATAATGTAAGCGGTGATCTCCTACGTTGCATAAAGTTGCATGTTGGGAAGTAACAACAGACCGTTTCCGGCGCGTCGCGGGAGGGCCGCTGCCTATAATTGGCGGCTTCTTGCCGTCTTCTCCTGTTTCTTCCAACCCCGATTTGCCGATGACGAATCCGCGTTTGCCCCGAGTGCTTCCCCTGGTTATTGGCCGGCGCGTGCTGGCCAGTGCATTGATTGCCGCCCTGGCGGCGGGAGGTCCGGCGGCTTGGGCGCAATCGTCCGGCAAGCCGGCGCCCGCCAAGCCGGCCGGCGAGGCCTCTTCTGCCGCGCCGGCGCCTGCCGGCAATCCGGCGCAATCCGCCACCACGCCGTCGGGCGCGTCGCCTTCACAGATCGCGACGACCGACACGGACGGCGTGTCGCAGGTCGTATCGGTTTCGCCGATTCCCGCGCCGACCATCGCCGCGCGCGCCTGGATCTCGGTGGACGTCAACAGCGGGCAGGTGCTGGCCGCCTCGAATCCGGACCAGCAGGTTGAACCGGCGTCGCTCACCAAGATCATGACGGCCTACGTCGTGTTCAATGCGCTGGACGAAAAACGGCTGACGCTGGACCAGCAGGTGCCGGTGTCCGAGCACGCCTGGCGCACGGGCGGCTCGCGCATGTTCATCGAGCCGCGCAAGCCGGTCACGGTGGACGAGCTGCTGCAGGGCGTCATCGTGCAATCGGGCAACGATGCCTCGGTGGCGCTGGCCGAAGCCGTGGGCGGCAGCGAATCTTCCTTCGCATCGATGATGAACCAGGAAGCCGAGCGGCTGGGCATGAAGAGCTCCCACTTCATGAACGCCACGGGCCTGCCGGACCCGCAGCACACGACCACGGTGCGCGACCTGGCAACCATCGCCACCCACCTGATCACCGATCACCCCCAGTATTTCCACTACTACAAGCAGCGCAGCTTCACCTACAACAAAATCAGCCAGCCCAACCGCAACCGGCTGCTGTGGGCCGATCCTTCCGTCGACGGCATGAAGACCGGCCATACCGATTCCGCCGGGTATTGCCTGGTGGCGACGGCCTTGCGCGGCGACCGTCGCGTGCTGACCGTCATGGTGGGCACGGACAGCGAATCGACGCGCGCCGAGGAAAGCCTGAAGCTGCTGAACTGGAGCTTCCAGAACTTCGACACGGTCAAGCTGTTCGACGCCTCGCAGGCGCCGCTGGAGGCCCGCGTGTGGGAAGGCAAGGCGGAATCCGTCAAGCTGGGGCCGCCCGCGCCGATCTGGGTGGCCGTGCCGCGCGGCAAGGCGGGCGACATCAAGCCCGTGGCCGAACGCACGGATCCGCTGGTCGCGCCGCTGGAAAAAGGCCAGCGCGTCGGCATGCTGCGCCTGACCGTGGACGGCAAGACCCTGCAGACCGCGCCGCTGGTGGTGCGCGAGCCGGTCGAACGCGCCGGCTTCTTCGGGCGGCTCTTCGATATGATCAAGCGCCGCCTGCAATAGACGGCGGCGGTGTAAGCTGGCGGCCACCGGCGGATGGCCGCGCCGCAGGGCGGACCGGGTGTCCGCCCTTGTTTTTATGTGGTTATTCAAGGAGCGCAACATGATTCCGGGCGTGCCGGGCGACAGCCAGGCGTATCTGAACGGCGAGTTCCTGCGGCTGCAGGATGCGAAGATTTCGGTGCTGGACCGGGGCTTCATCTTCGGCGACGGCGTGTACGAGGTGGTACCGGTCTACGAGGGCCGCCCGTTCCGCATGCCGGAGCACCTGGCCCGCCTGCGCCGCAGCCTGGGGGCCATCCGTATCCCGGCGCCGATGAGCGACGAAGCCTGGCAGGAAGTGGTGCAGGGCCTGATCGAACGCTCGCTCACGCCTTCCTGCCTGATCTACCTGCAGGTCACGCGCGGCGTTGCCAAGCGGGACCATGGCTTTCCCGGGGAGGACATCGCGCCTACCGTCTTCGGCATGACCTCTCCCTTCGTGCGTCCCGACCGGACGCTGCGCGAAAAAGGCGTGACCCTGATTTCCATCCCCGATGAGCGTTGGCTCCATTGCGACATCAAATCGGTCTCGCTGCTGGGCAACGTGCTGGCCAAGCAGCGCGCGGTCGATGCGGGCGCGGACGAGGTGGTGCAATTCCGCGACGGCATGTTGACCGAGGGCGCGACATGCAACATATGGGTTGCCGCGGGCGGCAGGCTGCTGGCCCCGCCGAAGAATCACCTGGTGCTCGAAGGTATCCGCTACGGCCTGATGGCCGAGCTGGCGGAAGAGGCCGGTATCCCGTTCGAAATGCGCCCCGTCACGCGCGCCGAGGTCGAAACCGCGGACGAGCTGATGATTTCCTCGGCCACGCGCGAAGTGCTGCCCGTCAGCATGCTCGACGGCAAGCCGATCGGCGGGGGCACGCCCGGCCCGGTGTATTCGCGCCTGCGCGAGGGGTATGATCGGCGTATCGCGGCCCTGCTTGGAAAGGGCGCCGGCGCCCCCATCTAGGGCTTATCGAGAGGCCCTGAACGTCATGAACCACATCCCGCCCGAGCAATCCCTGATCGAATATCCCTCCGACTTTCCCATCAAGGTGATGGGGAAACGGCATCCGGACTTCGCCCAGGTCCTGACCGAAGTCGTGCTGCAGTTCGATCCGGGCTTCGATCCCGCCACGGTCGAAATGCGGCCAAGCAAAGGCGGCAACTACATCGGCCTGACCTTCACGGTGCGCGCCACATCGCGCGAACAGCTGGACAACCTGTACCGGGCCCTGCACGGCCATCCCATGGTATCCGTGGTTCTGTAGCCGATGATCAAGTGGTTGGACCGGCCGGCCGACTACGCGCCGGTGTGGCAGGCGATGCAGGCTTTCACCGAGGCCCGCACGCCGGCCACGGCGGACGAGATCTGGCTGTGCGAGCATCTGCCGGTGTACACACTGGGCCAGGCCGGCCGTCCGGAACATGTGCTCAACCCCGGCGCCATACCGGTCGTCCGCACCGACCGCGGCGGGCAGGTCACGTACCACGGTCCCGGCCAGGTCGTGGCGTACGCGCTGGTCGATCTGCGGCGCGCGGGCATGTATGTGAAGGAATACGTCGCCCGCCTCGAGGACGCCGTTATCGCCACGCTGGCGGACTACGGCATACAGGGCTGCCGCAAGGCCGGCGCGCCGGGGGTCTACGTGGCGCGCGCGGACGGCGAGCTGGCGAAGATCGCCGCGCTCGGCATCAAGATCCGCGCGGGCTGCGCCTACCACGGCGTGGCGCTGAACGTGGACATGGACCTCAAACCCTTCCTGGGCATCAACCCCTGCGGATATGAAAACCTGCCCACGGTCGATATGGCCGCCTGCGGCGTAAAGGCCGGGCTGGAAGAAGCGGGCGAGCGCCTGGCTGACCGTATCGCCGGGCTCTGTGGCGGCGCCGCGCGATAATCCGCAGCGTCGACTCGCCGGACCGCCACATGCCCGCCATCTCCGCCGCCGAAATTGCAGCCACCACACCCGAACAGCTCGCCGCGCTGATGGCCGGTCCGCCCGAGGGCTACGCGCCCTGGATACAGGCGGCCGCCGAGCACGGGCTCGTCGAGGCGCAGGCGATCCTGGGACAGATGCTGCTGGACGGCGCAGGCGTGCCGCGCGATCCCGAAGCGGGCTTCGCGTGGTTCAAGCGCGCCGCGCAGGCCGACCACCTGATGTCCATCAACATGGTCGGCCGCTGCTACGAAAACGGCTGGGGCACTGCGCGGGACGAGGTGGTCGCCGCCTATTGGTTCCGCCTGGCGGCCGAACGCGGCCTGGACTGGGGCATGTACAACCACGCCCACATGCTGCGCGACGGGCGGGGCGGCGTCCCGCGCGACCGCGCCGCGGCGCTGCAGTGGTATCGGCGCGCGGCGGGCATGGGGCATATCAAGTCCATCGGCGTGGTTGGGCGTTTCCTGGAGGAGGGCGACGTCGTGCCGCGCGACCTGGACGCCGCCATGGATTGCTACCGGCAGGCGGCCGAAGGCGGCGATTTTCGCGGCATGTTCCATTACGCGCGGCTGCTGCTGGATCGCGGTCAACGCGATCAGGCCGCTGCATGGCTGCGGCGCGTGCCGGAAACCGCCACGCCGGCGTTTCTGCGGGAGGCCGTGGAGATGCTGCGCGCCGGTCCCGCGCCGGAGCTTTCGGCATTGCTTGACCGCCCGGAAGGGGATGGGCGCCGCATCCCATAACGTGGAAAAGGCCCGGCGGCCCGGAAACCGTGCGGGAGTATCATAGGGTTTTTCCTGAAGGCGGCGCCCCGCCGCGCCGCGCGTAGCCGACACATGTCCACGCCCGCCGATTCCCCCTTCGCCGCGCCCGCCGGGGCCAACGCTTCTCCGTCCACCGCGATGCCCGCCGCCGACACCGCCGGCGCGTCCGCCAAGCCCTACGATCCCACCGCGAAGCAGAAATCCCAGGCCAAGACCGCCCGCATTCCGATCAAAGTGGTGCAGGCCGAGCGTCTGAAGAAGCCCGAATGGATTCGCGTGCGCGCCGCGGCGCCCGGCTCGCGCTTCTACGACATCAAGCGCATCCTGCGCGAGCACAACCTGCACACGGTGTGCGAAGAGGCGTCGTGTCCGAACATCGGCGAGTGCTTCGGTAAGGGCACGGCCACATTCATGATCATGGGGGACAAGTGCACGCGGCGCTGCCCCTTCTGCGACGTCGGCCACGGCCGCCCCGATCCGCTGGATCCGGACGAGCCGCGCAACCTGGCGCGCACCATCGCAGCGCTCAAGCTGTCATACGTGGTCATTACCTCGGTAGACCGCGACGATCTGCGCGATGGCGGGGCCGGACACTTCGTCGAATGCATCCGTCAGGTGCGGGAGCTGTCGCCGTCCACCAGGATCGAGGTGCTGGTCCCGGACTTCCGCGGCCGTCTGGATCGCGCGCTGGAAATCCTGAACGCGGGTCCGCCCGACGTGATGAACCACAATCTGGAAACCGTGCCGCGCCTGTACAAGCAGGCCCGCCCGGGATCCGACTACGCGCACTCGCTGAAGCTCTTGAAGGAGTTCAAGCGCCTGCACCCCGAAGTTCCGACCAAGTCGGGCCTGATGCTGGGTCTGGGTGAAACGGACGAAGAGATCCTGCAGGTGATGCGCGACATGCGCGAGCATGACGTCGATATGCTCACCATCGGCCAGTATCTGCAGCCGTCGGAGCATCACCTGCCCGTGCTGCGCTACGTTCATCCCGATACGTTCGCGATGTTCGAACGCGAGGCCTACGAAATGGGCTTCACCCACGCCGCAGTGGGCGCGATGGTGCGCTCGTCGTACCACGCCGACCAGCAGGCGCATGCCGCCGGCGTGAACTGAGCGCCCGGGGCGGCGCCCCTGCCGGCGTGCCGCCCGCTTCGCTACAACATATCTTCCAGCCGTATCGGCAGCCGCCGGATGCGCCGGCCAGTTGCATGGTGCACCGCGTTTGCGATGGCGGCGTTCATGCCGACGATGCCGATCTCGCCGATGCCCTTGATCCCCATCGGGTTGACCGCCGTGTCGTGCTCCGGAACCAGCAGGACGCGCACGTCCGTGACGTCCGCGTTCGCCGCCACCAGGTATTCGGAGATGTTGTCGTTCACATACCTGGCGTGACGGATGTCGATCTCGGTCTTTTCGAGCAGGGCGCACCCCAAACCCCAAATCATCCCGCCCATGTACTGGCTGTGCGCCGTCAGCGGATTGACGATGGTGCCGGCCGCAAAGGCCCCAAGCAGCCGCGGCGCCCGGATTTCTCCGGTCAGGCGGTGTACGCGCACTTCTGCGAACTGCGCGCCGAAGGCATAGGCGGTGACATCCTCGCGGCTGTGTCCGCGCAGGATGGGCGGCTTGCCCTGATACAGCGTCTGCATGGCGGCCTTCGGCAGGCCGTCCGGGACGTTTTCCGCATATGCTTCGATGGCGCCCATGCCGGCGTGGGCCAGCGCGTCGGCGAAGGACGTGCGCGTCCCGTCCAGGCCGATCAGGCAGCCGTTTTCGATGCGCAAGGCATGAGGATCGTGGCCGGCCAGCGGGCCGCCCGCGGCCACGGCGGCGCCCCGCAGCTGGCCCAGCGCGCGATCGCAGGCTTTGGCCACCGCGTGCACGATGGTCGCCGTATGGCTGGATCCCGCGGCCAGCGAGGCGGGCGGCAGGCTGCTGTCGCCCATTTCCACCTGCACGCGCTCCAGCGGCAGCCCGAAGGCCTGCGCCACGGTCTGCGCCACCACCGTGTACGCACCGGTGCCGATGTCGTGCGCGGCCAGCTGCGCCCGCGCCCTGTCCGGCGCCAGTGTGACGCGCGCCGCCGTAGCGGCGATATTTGATGGATACGCCGCCGTGGCGCACCCCCAGCCCACCAGCCAGTCGCCGTCGCGATGCGACCGGGGTCGCGGATTGCGGGCTTGCCAGCCGAATTCGCGGGCGCCTTCGTCGAAGCACTGCATCAGGCTGCGGCTGGAATAGGGCAAGCCGTTCGCGGGGTCGCGCGGGGTATCGTTGACGCGGCGCAGTTCGATGGGGTCCATGCCCAGCGCCAGGGCCAGCTCGTCCATCGCGCACTCCAGCGCGAACATGTACGGGGTGTCGGGCGGCGCGCGCATGAAGCCAGGCGTGTTGCGGTCCGCGTGCACGACGTTGACCCGTGTGAGGATGTTCGGGCAGGCGTAGACGCGCGCCGTGGTTTCGGTGCCGGACACGTTGTAGTCGCTGGGCCGGCTGGTCACTTCCCATCCTTCGTGGCAAAGCGCGGTCAAGGCGCCGTTGCGGCTGGCGCCCAGTCGCACATGGTGGCGTGTTTCGGCGCGATAGGTGGCGATGGTGTAGCCCTGGCCGCGCGTGGGCACCAGCTTGACCGGCCGCCCGACCCGGCGCGCGGCCACCGCGATCCAGGCGCTGCGGGCCGTCGCGCTGCCCTTGGAGCCGAAGGCGCCGCCGACGTAGCGCGAAATGACCCGCACCCGCTCCGGCGACATGCCGAGCTGATGGGCCACGTTGTGGCGCAGGCCCTGCACGAACTGGCTGGGTTCCCAGATGGTCAGCGCATCGTGGTCCCAGGCGCAGGTGGTCGTGAAAAGTTCGATGGGATTGTGGTGCTGCGTCGGGGTCTCGTACCACGCATCGAGTTTGACTTCGGCGCCCGCGAACGCGCCATCGGCATCGCCGACTTCGTAGTCGCGATGCTCGCCGGGCTCGCGCCGTACCGATTCGCTGCCGGGCGTGTCGAAGGTGGCCGACGGCGGCTCTTCTTCGTAATCGACACGCACGCGATGGGCCGCGTCGCGCGCGATCTCGTATGTTTCGGCCACGATCACGCCGATGATCTGGCCGTCGTGCCACACCCGGTCGCTTTCCAGCGTGGTGGTGGATCCGCCGCCGCTTTGCGGCGTGGGCGGACGCGCTTCGTGTCCCGCGTTCTCGTGGGTCAGGATGTCGAGCACACCCTCCATTGCCAGCGCGCTCTGCAGATGCATGCGCACGATGCGTCCGCGAGCGATATCGCTGGTCAGCAGGAAGGCATAGGCGGCGTTGGACACCGGTTCGTCGGCCGGATAGCGGGCCTGGCCGGTGACTTTCGCATAGCCGTCCACACGCGGGTGCGGTTCGCCGATGCGGGCGCCGGCCGGTATCCTGACCTCGGCGTCCTTATCCGGAACGGAGCCCAGGACGCCGCCATGTGCGCTTTCGGGGGATGCGGGGCTGTGCTGCGTCATGGCGTCGCGTCCTCGTCACCCGATACCGGCAAGGCCGCGGCTTCGAGCAGCGCCCTCACCAGCGTGCGGCGCCCGAGTTCGGGCTTGAAGCTCGCCTGGCCCTGCGCGGATACGTCCCGAAAGGCCGCCTCCGCAGCCCGGCGCGCGGCGGTCTCGTCCAGCACCCATCCTTGCAACGCCTGTTCGGCCTCGTGCGAGCGCCACGGGCGCGTGGCCACGCCGCCCAGGGCGATGCGGGCCGTGCGCACCATCCGGTCCGGTCCCAGGTCCAGCGCCACCGCGGCGGCGGCCAGCGCAAAGTCGTACGACGCGCGGTCGCGTATCTTCAGGTACAGCGAACGGCGCGTCCAGGGTTGCGCGGGTACGGTGAAACCGGTGATCAGATGGCCGTCCGGCAGATTGGTTTCGATGTGCGGACTGCTGCCGGGCAAGCGGTGCAAATCTTCCAGCGGCATGGTGTACGGCGCCCCGCGCGCATCCAGAATGGACACCTGGGCTTCCAGCGCAACAAGCGCGTTGGCGAAGTCGCCGGGATAGTGCGCGATGCAATATTCGCTGGTGCCCAGCACGGCCAGACGCCGGTTCACGCCATCGCGAGCGGCGCACCCGGACCCGGGCTCACGACGGTTGCAGGCTTTCCAGCTGGTGTCGCGATAGTATGGGCAGCGCGTGCGCTGCAGCACGTTGCCGGCCAGCGTCGCCATATTGCGCAACTGCGGGCTGGCCGCCTGGCGCAGGCTGTCGGCGATGACGGGATAGTCGCGCCGTATCGCGGGGTGGTCTGCCGCGGCCGACATGCGCACCAGCGCGCCCAGGCGCAGTTCGTCCGCATCGGCTTCGATGGCGCCGAACTCATGGCGCAGCGCGTTGATATTGATCAGATGCGCAGGCCGTATCACGTCCAGCTTCATCAAGTCCAGCAGCGTCGTGCCGCCCGCCAGGAACTGCATGGGGCGGTCATGATCGTGGTCCAGGTGCGAGGTGGGCGAATGCGGCTGCGCCGGCGGCGGCGCCGCGTAGGGATGCGGCGCGCCGGCGTCCGGCTCGCGGCGGCCATGCGGGAGCTGCGCCCGTTGCGCCATGCGCAGCGCCTCGTGCGCGGTCGCGGCGCTTTCCAGAATGAAAGGCCGCATCATTCTTCTCCCGTGTGCGGCGCGTCGCCGGCGGTCGCCTCGCGCGCGTCGATGATGGCGCGCACGATATTGGGATAGGCGGCGCAACGGCACAGATTGCCGCTCATGTACTCGCGGATCTCGGCTTCGGTGCCCGCGTGGCCCTCGGTCACGCACGCGATGGCGCTGAGTATCTGGCCGGGCGTGCAGTAGCCGCATTGAAAAGCGTCCCGCTCGATGAAGGCGCGCTGCATCGGCGCCAGCGTGCCGTCCGGATTGGCCAGGCCTTCGATGGTGGTGATTTCGCCCTCGACCGTGCCGGCCAGCGTCATGCACGACAGTACGCGCTCGCCGCCGACCAGCACCGTGCACGCGCCGCATTGGCCCTGATCGCAGCCTTTTTTCGACCCGGTCAGGCCCAGCCGCTCGCGCAAGGCGTCCAGCAGGGTGGTGCGCGGGTCGACATCCAGCCGGCGCGCGTGACCGTTGACGTTGAGCACGACGTTCATGGGAGTCTCCTGCGGATCGGCATGTTCCCTGGCGCGCGTCGGCACGCGCAATGGCGCCCGGCGCCGCAATGCGCGTGCCCATGCCCGCGCGCCTCATGCCGGCGCCGCCCAGAAAAAACGGCCGCATTGCGCGGCCGGCTCGGCACAGCGCGCCGCGATGGGCGCGCCGATGGGCCCGCGGCGTTTACTGCTTGCCGCCGTTCTTCTTCGCGTCGTCTTCCTGCCCGACCTTCTGCTGCAGGGCCTTGGCCATTTCCAGGTGATGTTGCAGCGTGGGCAGCGTCTTCGAGGCAAAGGCCTTGATGTCCGGATCCTTGGCGTCCGTGCTGGCCTTCTGGAACAGCTTGACGGTGTCCTCGTGCGCGGACACGCCGATGCGGCTGGCGTACATCTTGTCGAAGGTGGTGCCGCTGACCGCGCTCAGGGCCTTCAGTTCGGTGCGCTGCATGATGGAGGGCTGGGTCGGCGCGTCGTAGCCCTTTTGCTTGGCCAGCGCGGTCAGCTCTTCATTGGCCTTGGTGTGATCGTCGATCATCTGCTGCGCGAATTGCTTGATGTCGGCGTTGGTGCTTTTGCTCTGCGCCAGCTTGCTGCCTTCGACTTCCGCCAGGCCGCCCTGCGCGGCGTTCTCCAGGAAGTCCTTGTCGTCGCCCGACAGCGTGCTGCGCTGGGCGCCGTCCTGTCTGGGGGCGGTCGTGGTGGGGGCCGGCTGGGCCCACGCGCCGGCGCAGAAGGCCAGCATGCCGGCGGCGAGCATTCCACGGGTAATGAGGCGTACGGTCATCGAAATCTCCTTGGAAAGATGCGCCGATATGGCGTCGTTCCGCTAGAGCAAGTTCCGGACCCGAAATCCTTTGAAGGCGGTGGCGGGCAACCGCCTTGCCGGTAAAGGGCCGCACATCAGCGCCGCGCGTCGCGTTGTGTGGCGTTAGTCTTCGCCGCCCGTCTTGGGATTGCGCCAGTAAACGTCCGCGGCGTCCATCGCGCGATTGGCCACGCGAGCCATGACGAACAGGAGATCCGACAGCCGGTTCAGGTACTGCAGGACCGGCGGGTTGACCGCCTCGCTGCGCTGCAGCGCCACCACCGACCGCTCGGCGCGGCGGCATATCGTGCGCGCCTGGTGCAGCAGCGCGGCCGGGCGCGAACCGCCGGGCAGGATGAATTCCCGCAGGGCAGGCAGGCCCGCGTTGTAATGAGCAAGCCGTGCGTCCAGGCGGGCGACATGGTGGTCGCCCAATCTGGCATAGCCTGGAACGCACAGCTCCGCGCCAAGGTCGAAGAGCTCGTGCTGCGTCGTGCACAGGTCCGTGGCGACTTCGGCGTCCAATCCCGCTTCGGTAAGCACGACGCCCAGGGCGCTGTTCAATTCGTCGACATCGCCCAGGGCCGCGACGCGGGCGCTGTCCTTGGGGACGCGGCTGCCGTCGCCCAGCCCGGTCGTACCGTCGTCCCCGGTGCGCGTGGCGATGACCGAAAGCCGGTTAGCCATCGACGTCCGCCCTGGCGGCCGGCGCTTCCACCTGCCGTGCCATTTTTTCCAGCGCGTCGCCGGTGACGCGCACGATGCGCCATTCCGGCAGCACCTGCGCCCCGAGGCCTTCATAGAAATCGATGGCGGTCTGATTCCAGTCCAGCACCGTCCACTCGAAGCGGCCGCAGCCGCGTTCCACCGCGATGGCGGCCAGCCGGCGCAGCAAGGCGCGGCCGATGCCCTGGCCCCGCATGTCGGCGCGCACGTAGACGTCTTCCAGATACAGCCCGCGGCGGGACAGAAAGGTCGAATAGTTGTGGAACCACACGGCATACGCCAGCAGTTCGGCGGCAGCCCCATCGGCGGCGTCCGTGCGCTCGGCGACCAGACATTCGGCGGCCGGTGTGCGGCCGAAAAGGGATGCGCGCAGGCTGTCTTCCGTTGCTGCGAAGATGCCGGTCAGTTTTTCGTATTCGGCGAGTTCGCGCATCAACGCCAGGATGCCCGGCACGTCTTCAGGCGTGGCGAGGCGGACGGTATGGGAGATGGGGGCGGACAAGGTCGTCTTCCGTGATTGAGGGCGCCGCTATGCTAGTTTGGCAACGCGGCGCCCGCAAGGGCAAGCGGCCCAGCGCCCGGTGGGCGCTTTGCCGCTTCGTTTACAGCACGTAGCGCGCCAGGTCCTGGCTGGCCGCCGTTTCCGCCAGCTTGGCATCGACGTAGGCGGCATCGATGCGCACCACGTCGCCTGAATTCGCCGTCGCATCGAAGGACAGGTCTTCCAGCAGCTTTTCCATCACCGTGTACAGCCGGCGCGCGCCGATGTTCTCGGTTTTCTCGTTGACGTTGAAGGCCAGCTCGGCCAGCCGCTGGATGCCGTCGTCCGTGAATTCCAGATGCACGTTTTCCGTGGCCAGCAGCGCCGTGTATTGCTTGATGAGCGACGCATCGGTGTCCGACAGAATGCGCACGAAATCCGCCGCGGTCAGCGAATCCAGCTCCACGCGGATGGGGAAGCGGCCCTGCAGTTCGGGAATCAGGTCCGAGGGCTTGGCCAGATGGAATGCGCCCGAAGCGATGAACAGGATATGGTCGGTGCGCACCATGCCGTAGCGGGTGTTCACCGTTGTGCCTTCCACCAGCGGCAACAGGTCGCGCTGCACGCCCTGGCGCGATACTTCCGCGCCGCCCGTTTCCTGGCGCGCGGCGATCTTGTCGATTTCGTCCAGGAAGACGATGCCGTTCTGCTCGACATTCGCGATGGCGGCGGTGCGCAGGTCGTCCTCATTGACGCGCTTGGCAGCTTCTTCTTCGACCAGGAGCTTGAACGCTTCCTTCACCTTCAGCTTGCGCGTTTTCTTTTTGTCGCGGCTCAGGCCGGCGAACATGTTGCGCAGCTGCTCCGTCATTTCCTCCATGCCGGGCGGCCCCATGATGTCCATTTGCGGGACCGGCTGGGCGACTTCGACCTCGATTTCCAGGTCGTCGATCTTGCCCTCGCGCAGGCGCTTGCGGAAGGTCTGGCGGGCGCTGCTTTCCTCGTTGCGGTCGGGCTCGCCGGTGACCGAGCGGGGCGGCGGCACCAGGGCGTCCAGGATGCGGTCTTCGGCGGCGTCCTCGGCCTGCGAGCGCACGCGGCGCATTTCCAGCTCGCGTGTTTGCTTGATCGAGTATTCCGTCAGGTCGCGGATGATGGTGTCGACGTCGCGGCCCACGTAACCCACTTCCGTGAACTTGGTGGCCTCGATCTTGATGAAGGGCGCGTTGGCCAGTTTGGCGAGCCGGCGCGCGATTTCGGTCTTGCCCACGCCGGTGGGGCCGATCATCAGAATGTTCTTCGGGTGGATTTCATTGCGCAGCGGTTCGGGCACCTGCTGCCGGCGCCAACGGTTGCGCAGCGCCACGGCCACGGAACGCTTGGCGCGCTGCTGGCCAACGATGTATTTGTCGAGTTCGGAGACGATTTCTCCGGGGGTCATGCTGGATGCGGACATGCTGGGGACCTCGTGCGGAACGGATGCTGGACGGGAAGGGGCTTGGGGGCGGGAGGGGCCGATGCAGGCCTGGCCGCGCGGCGCCTCAGTCGCCCAGCGTCTCGATGAGGTGGTTCTGGTTGGTGTAGATGCAAAGTTCGCCGGCGATTTCCAGCGACTTCTTGACGATTTCTTCCGGCGACAGATCCGTGTTGTCGAGCAGCGCGCGCGCCGCCGATTGCGCATAGGCGCCGCCGGATCCGATCGCGGCGAGCCCGTGTTCGGGTTCGAGCACGTCGCCATTTCCGGTCAGCACCAGGGTATGGTCCTGGTCGGCAACGATCAGCATGGCTTCCAGGCGGCGCAGCACGCGGTCGGTGCGCCAGTCCCGCGTCAGTTCCACGGCCGCACGCATCAGATTGCCCTGGTGCTTTTCCAGCTTGGCCTCGAAGCGCTCCTGCAGGGTAAAGGCGTCGGCGGTGGCGCCGGCGAAACCCGCCAGGATCCTGTCGTGGTACAGCCGCCGGATTTTGCGGGCCGTGCCCTTGATGACGATGTTGCCCAGGGTGACCTGGCCGTCGCCGCCCAGGGCCACGCGGTTGCCGCGGCGCACGCTGACGATGGTAGTGCCGTGATATTGATCCATGATTCCTTTCCTGATTGCCAGCACGGGCGGCTGGGCGCCGGGCGCCCCGCGCCGGGGTACGAAATCAGCATATGGGGGCGTGGGACGCCGGATTCAAGAATCGGCGCGGCGCGCCGCCCGCGAAAACAAAAAAGGGCCGCCCGGTGGGCGGCCCTGGGATCGCATCAGGCCCGTTTCAATCGCCGTAGAGCTTCTGCCGCATCTCGCGCCGTTCCTGGGCTTCCAGGGACAGGGTGGCGGTGGGCCGTGCCAGCAGGCGGGGGATGCCGATGGGCTCGCCCGTTTCCTCGCACCAGCCGTATTCGCCGCTGTCGATGCGCGCGATGGATTGCTGCACCTTCTTCAGCAGCTTGCGCTCGCGGTCGCGCGTGCGCAACTCCAGCGCGTGTTCTTCCTCGATCGTGGCGCGGTCCGCCGGATCGGGAACGAACTGCGTTTCGCGCAGGTGTTCGGTGGTTTCGCCGGCGTTGTTCAGGATGTCCTGCTCCAGCTTTTTCAACCGCTCCCTGAAAAACGCCAGCTGGCGTTCGTTCATGTAGTCGGATTCGGGCATGGCCAGCATTTCTTCCTCGCTGGGCAGATCAACCGGCGTCTCGTTTGTCGACTTGCTTGATTTTTTCGTTGCTGCCTTGGTAGCCATGAAAGTACTCCAAACTATGAATCGGACCTGGCAAATCGCGTTCGGCGATCAGGACGCGCCAGCCAGGCACTGCTCCAGTCCCCGGGTGAATATTTCCTGGGGCAGTTTGCGGCCGATGAAGACCATCTTGGTGGCCGGTTTTTCATTAGCGGCCCAGGGTTTCCCCGGCTCGGCGCCCATCATCATGTGAACGCCCTGAAAAAGCATGCGCCGGTTCACGCCCTTCATGTAAAGAATGCCTTTGTACCGCAGCAGGTCGGGCCCGTAGACCTGGACCACGCCGCCCAGAAATTCTTCCAGGCGCGCCGGATCGAAAGGCTTGTTGGACCGGAACACGAAAGCGCCGATCTCGTCGCTGTGGTGCGCGTGATGGTGATGGTGCGCGTGGCCGCAATTCGGACCGCATTCGCCTTCGTGATCGTGGTCGTGATCATGGTCGTGGCCATGATCGTGATCGTGGCGCGCGTCGGGATGTTCGTCGGCCAGGAATTCGGGATCGATGTCCAGGATGGCGTTCAGGTTGAAGCCGCTGATGTCGATGATGGACTTCAGATCCACTTCGCCGAAATGCACAGGGGTGATCGGCGCGCGCGGGTTGATGCGCACGATGCGGGCGCGCAGCGCCTCGTAGTCGGCTTCGTTGACGAGGTCGCGCTTGGAAATCAGGATGCGGTCGGCGAAGCCGATCTGCTTCTGCGATTCTTCCTGGGCGTCCAGGGTCTCCATGCCGTGCTTGGCATCGACGACGGTGACGACTGCATCGAGCCGGTAGTATTCGGCGATGTCGTCGTCCATGAAGAAGGTCTGGCAGACCGGGCCGGGGTTGGCCATGCCCGTCGTTTCCAGGATGACGCGTTCGAAATTCAGCGCGCCCGCTTGGCGCTTTGCCTTCAGTTCGCCCAGTGTGCGCATCAGGTCGCCGCGGACGGTGCAGCAAACGCAGCCGTTGCTGAGTTCGACGATTTCTTCTTCGCTGTCCTGCACCAGCAGGTCGTTGTCGATGCTTTCGGGTCCGAACTCGTTTTCGATCACCGCGACGCGGCGGCCGTGATACTCGGTGAGGATGCGTTTGAGCAGTGTGGTCTTGCCCGCACCGAGAAAGCCGGTGAGGATCGTGACGGGGACCATTTCGTCCAGACTGCGCGAGGTATTCATAATGACTGCCGATTCAATGCCACGGCAAAGCGCCCCAAGCGGTTGAAGCGTTGCGCGAAGCGCGGGTAGGCAAGGGGTTTTTCGGGGCCATTTACAGGGCCGCGTTCCCGCCCGGACGCAGGATTACAGCACAGTCGGCGACGCCGGGCAAACCCCGTACCTACCCTGGTTTAAAAGGAGGATTGCCGCCAAATGGGGGCATATACACCGATTTCAATAGGGAGATCGGCGAATTTCCCTGCCGCCCCTCATTCCTTCGCAGGACAAAAGGATGACCGCCTTGTCACGCGCGTATTCGATGCTTACGCTTCGATGCGCGGGCGGCCGTTCGGGTTGCTGTCGTGACGTTTTGGTACGGCCGCCCAAGGATCGCCCAAGATTCCGGTCACGGGCGGCCCGCCGCGCGAAGACCTTGCCACGAAAAAGGCGTTCGCGATCCCGGGATTGCGCAGGGGCGCCGGTCTCAATGGGCGCCGCTGGATTGCCTGCCCGGGGCGGCATCCGTGGCGCCATCGTCGCTGGCGTCGTCGTGGCCATCGTGATGCGCGTGTCCGTGCCCGCCATGATGGTGGCTCTGTTCGCCGGCGGGGCGCTTGCGCTGGCACGCCGGGCACAACGCCCGGATCTCGGTCTCGTGCGCGTTCAGCGCGAAGCCGGTGCGCGCCACGCGTTCCGCCAACTGCCGGCTCATCGCGGGATCGCTCACTTCCGCCACCGCGCCGCATTCCGTGCACACGACCAGCAGGTCGTGCGGCGCCCCGCCCGCATCGTGACAGGCGGTCCAGGCATTGACCGCATCCAGGCGATGGATCAGGCCCTCGTCCATCAGGAAATCCAGCGCACGGTATACGGTGGGCGGCGCCGCACCGGGGTGGACGTCCCGCATTGCATCCAGCAATTCGTAGGCTTTCAGGCTGCGCCCATGGCGCAACAGCAGTTCCAGCACCTTGCGGCGGATGGGTGTCAGGCGCCGGCCGCGTTTCGCGCACAAGGCTTCGGCGACGTCCAATTGGGCGCCGACGCTATCGGTCCGGGGCGGTCGTGGGGAAGTCGACATATTGTTGGCCGGCAAGGCAGGGCGCGAACGGCGCATGCGCGACGGGCGGCGGTACAGGGAAGAGAAAGGATACCCGACGGCCCGGGGCCGCGGCGCGGTGCGCCAGTTTTGTTATGATATAACAATACGAGATCCGGCACGCGGCTCCGGCACTCCCATGCCTCCGTCGCCCGCGCCTGCCGGCATAGAGTTCCGCATTCCCATGACTTCCGATCCGCTCCAAGCCAAATCCGCCGTTTCAGAACGGCCCGCCGCGCCTGCCGCGTCCCCGTCAGCACGGGCGCTGCCGAAGGACGGTCCCGCGGCGCGCCGCCGCGTCGGCCGGGGCTCATGGATGATGGCGTCGGCCGCCGAGCGCATGGCCGCGGCGGCCCTGGTAAGCGCCGCGCTCTGGACTTTGACGGCATGGGCGATGGGATGGTTGTAAGCGGCGTGCGCTCCCCCGCGGCGATCCGGCTGGAGCAGGCGTCCTTCGGCTGGCGCGGCCGCGCGGCGGTCAGCGAGGTCAGCGGCGTGTTCGAGCCCGGCTCCATGACGGCCATCGTGGGTCCCAATGGGGCGGGCAAGTCCACGTTGATCAAAGGCATCATGGGCGTCTTGCGGCCGCTGTCCGGGCGCGTCGCGCTGGGCGGGGACGGGCGCCGCGATCTGGCCTGGCTGCCTCAGGCCGCGGATCTGGACCGCGGTTTCCCTATCACGGTCCACGAACTCGTGGCCATGGGGGCGTGGCGCCGCGTCGGCGCGTGGCGACGTTACGGTGAGGCCGAACGCGAGCGGGTCCAGCAGGCGCTGGCCGCCGTTGGCATGGCTGGCGCCGGCGACCGCATCGTGGGGACCCTGTCCGGAGGGCAACTGCAGCGCGCGCTCTTCGCGCGCCTGCTGCTCCAGGATGCCGGCGTGCTGGTGCTGGACGAACCCTTCGCCGCCGTGGACGCCCATACCGTGGAAGACCTGATGCGCCTGCTGTCTGCCTGCCATGCGGAAGGACGCACCATCATTGCGGTGCTGCACGATATGGATTTGGTGCGGGCGCATTTCCCTCGCACGCTGCTGCTGTCGGGCCGCGTTGTCGCATGGGGCGACACGGCGCAGGCGTTGACCGACGCCAACCTGCGCACGGCGCGCGCGCTGCGCGATAGGGAGCTGGCATGAGGGCCCGTCGGACCTTTTATCGCGGACGGAGGGCGCAACCGTGAGCCTGGTCGAGTGGGCCGTGTCGCCTTTCGTGGATTACGGCTTTATGCGGCGCGCGCTGGCGGGCGCCTGCGCCTTGTCGTTCGGCGCCGCGCCGCTGGGCGTGTTCCTGGTGCTGCGGCGGATGAGCCTGATGGGCGACGCCATGTCGCACGCCATCCTGCCCGGCGTTGCCGCCGGTTTCCTGCTCTCCGGCCTGTCGCTGACGGCGATGCTGCTTGGCGGCATCGTGACCGGGCTGGCGGTGGCGCTGCTGGCCGGCGTGGTTTCGCGGCTGACGCCGCTGCGCGAGGACGCCAGCTTCGCAGCGTTCTACCTGATCTCGCTGGGGCTTGGCGTGCTGCTGGTGTCGCTGCGCGGCTCCAATATGGATCTGCTGCATGTGCTGTTCGGAACCGTGCTGGGTCTGGACGATGATGCGCTGCTGCTGGTGACCGTGTGCGCGACGATCACGCTGTTCTCGCTGGCCGCCTTGTATCGCCTTCTCGTCGCGGAATGCCTGGACCCCGGATTCCTGCGTGCGGCGGGAGGCGGCGGCTCCTGGGTCCACATGGCCTTCCTGATGCTGGTGGTCTTCAACCTGGTGTCGGGTTTCCAGGTGCTTGGAACCTTGATGGTGGTCGGCATCATGATGCTTCCCGCCGCCGCGGCGCGCTTCTGGGTCAGGACCGCCGCGGGCCAGATTCCGCTGGCGGCCCTGATCGGCGCGGCAGCGTCCCTGGCGGGGCTGTTGGTCTCGTATCACTACAACGTGCCAGCTTCGCCGGCCATCATTTTGAGCGCGGGTGTGGTGTACCTGGCCTCGGTGGCATTTGGGCCGCAAGGCGGAATTGCGAGGAGGTAGAGACCACCCCCGAAGCGCTGGCGCGCTTCCCCCTCCAGGGGGCGCGCCTGACGGACCGGCGGAGCCGGATCCGTGGCGCCCCGATGGGCCGAGCTTCTTTTGAGATATGGCTGCGGGCGGGTTGGGTCTGCAGACGTCGGTGGTGTGTGGGGGGCCGGGTGGCGATGGCTAGTGGCGGATTGGCGTATTTAGGCAGGTGGAGGTTTTCATGGCGAAGGGATTGGCGCGGCGTCGGGCGGTGGCACGGATAGTTGGTGGCGTAGGGGCGGTGTGGGCCGGGGCGATGTTGCCGGGGCTTTGGGCGGCGCCGGTTCGGGCTGCGGAACCGGCGGGGGCGGCGGCTGCGGGCGCTGCATCGGCGGCGGCGGGTGCGGCTTCGTCCGGGGCGGTATCGGGCGCGCCGTTGCGCGTTGTCGCCAGCTTTTCGATTCTGGGCGATATGGTGCGGGAGATCGGCGGGGATGCGGTCCAGGTCGATATGCTGGTCGGGCCGGATGGGGACGCACATGAGTACGAGCCGACCCCGAGCGATGTGCGCACGCTCAGCGCGGCGCAGATGCTGGTGGTCAATGGCTTGAACTTTGAAACCTGGATGGACCGTTTGGTGAAAACGGCCGGCTTCAAGGGCGTGACGGTGGTGGCGTCGAATGGCGTGAAGGCGCGGCATTTCGACGAAGAGGGTGGACACGGCGATGCCGGCGCACATGATTCCGGTGATCATGACGGCCATGCCGATGACACGCAGGGCCATGCCGATCACGCGCACGGCCATGCCGGTCACAAGCACGAGGGCGATCTGGATCCCCATGCCTGGCAGGATCTGGCCAACGGCGCGCGGTACGCGCGCAATATCGGCGCGGCGCTTGCCCAGGCGGATCCTGCGCATGCGGAGCGCTATCGCGAGCGCACCGACGCCTATGTCAGCCGCATCCTGGACCTGGATCGCCGCATCCGTCAGGCGTTCGCCAGTCTTCCGCCTGAGCGCCGGCGCGTGGTGACCTCGCACGACGCGTTCGGCTATTTCGGCCAGGCCTATGGCGTCACGTTCATTTCCACCATGGGCGTATCGACGGATGCCGAACCCTCGGCCGCCGCCGTCGCGCGCATCGTCGATCAGGTGAAGCGGGAAAAGGTGCCGGCCGTTTTCCTGGAGAACGTGACCAACCCGCGTCTGAGCGAGCGCATCGCGCACGAGACGGGCGCCAAACTGGGCGGCACCTTGTATTCCGATGCCTTAGCCCGTCCCGGTTCGCCCGCGTCCACCTACCTGGGCATGTTCGAATGGAATCTGCGCGCCTTCATGGCCGCGCTGAATCCCTGAAGCCCTTCGGCTACTGTTCGTGGCGCAGCAGCCCGCGGCGCGCCAGATTCGCGTACAGCTTGCGCACGCCGAAGGTCCAGGGCGGGATCTCGGTGCATTTCTGCACGGTGTTGATGAGTTTGCCCAGCGCCGGCGAACCGATGGTGACGCGGTCTCCCGCACGGTGCGTGAATCCGCTGCCCGGGGTGCCGCGATCCTGGATCGGCGAGAACATGGTGCCCAGGAACAGCATGAAACCGTCCGGATATTGATGATGGGCGCCGTAGGTCTGGGCCACCAGTTCGAGCGGATCGCGGCTGATTTCGCGCATGTGGCTGATGCCGTTCAGCACGAAGCCGTCGCCGCCTTCGATCAGCAGCGATACGCTGTCGTCGCGCACCGCATCCATGCCGTAATGGTCGTCGAACAGGCGGATGAAAGGACCGATGGCGCAGGAGCCGTTGTTGTCCTTGGCCTTGCCGAGCAGCAGCGCGCTGCGGCCTTCGATGTCGCGCAGGTTCACGTCATTGCCGAGCGTCGCACCGACGGTTTCGCCGCGGCTGTTGACCGCCAGCACGATTTCGGGCTCGGGGTTGTTCCATTCCGATGCGGGAAGCAGCCCGACCTGCGCGCCGAAACCCACTGCCGACATCGGCTGCGATTTCGAGAACACTTCGGCGTCCGTGCCGATGCCGACTTCCATGTACTGCGACCACGCGCCGCGCTGGATCAGCGTTTCCTTCAGGCGCAATGCGCCTTCGGATCCCGGCTTGATGCGGCGCAGATCGGTGCCCAGCGTTTCCTGCAAAGTGGCGCGCATCGCCTGCGCGGCGCCGGCATCGCCGCCGGTGCGTTCCTCGATCAGCCGCTCCAACAGGCTGACCGCGAAGGTGACGCCGCAGGCTTTGATGGCCTGCACGTCGCAGGGCGCGAGCAGCGTCATCGCCGGCGTTGCCGGTTGTGCGCCGCTTCCTTGCGCCAGGCTCGTTTGCAGCAGCGCCTGCACCGGGCCGAGCGCTTCGCCGGGCGCCGAACGCGCGACGCCAACGGGATCGGGATGGTCGAGCAGGTCGGCCATGGTCGGGACAGTGGCGGTGATGTCGAAAACCTGCCCGTCGCGGATCGCGACGACGCTGGGACCATCGACGGGCGCCGGGCGCCACACCCGGCCCACCAGCGTGGCGCGCGCGGCGTCCTGGGGCAGAAAGTCCGTGTCGGTGGCGGGGGTGCTGCTCATGGGCGTGTCTCCTGTTATTGAGTGGTATCGCGAAATCGATGACGGTGCGCAGGCCGGTTCAGGTCTTCCGCCCCGCGCGGGGATGGGCCTGGTCGTAGACCTTGGCCAGATGCTGGAAGTCCAGGCGCGTGTACACCTGCGTCGTCGAAATATTGGCGTGTCCCAGCATCTCCTGCACGGCCCGCAGATCCTGGGCGGACTGCAGCACGTGGCTGGCGAAGCTGTGACGCAGCACGTGGGGATGCACGTGCACCGGAAGTCCCGCGGCGCGCGCGACGCGCGCAACCTGGGTCTGGACCACGCGCGGCGAAATCCGCCTGCCGCGCGCGCCCAGGAACAGCGCGGCCTCGTCGTCCGCTGCCGCGCCGGGCGCGAGCAAGGTGGCGCGAACGGCCAGCCAATCGCGCAGCGCCTTGATCGCTGCCGTGCCGACGGGCACGGTGCGCCGTTTGCCACCCTTGCCCAGGACGGTCACTTCGCGTTCGTCCAGGTTGAGCCAGCTGGCGGAGGTGTGGTCCGGCCCGTGCGCGTAGCGCCAGTCCAGGCCGGTCAGTTCGGACAGACGCAAACCGCTGGAGTACAGCAGTTCGACCATCGCCTGATCGCGCAGCGCGATGGGATCGTGGCTTTGGCCGGCGCCGGGCCGGTCCAGCAGGGCGGCGCTTTGTTCGACCGAAAGCGCCTTGGGCAGGGGGCGCGGCGCCTTCGGCGCGCGTACGCCCGCGACGGGATTGCCCGGCAGGCCGGCGCGAGGCGCCCACCATTGGTAGAAACCGCGCCAGGCCGCCAGCGCCCGCGCCAGGCTGCGCGGGCCCAGCTCGCGCGCGTGCAGGCGCGCGACGAACTGGCGGATATGGCCGTTGGCGAGCCGCTCCAGCGGCATGTCGCCGGCCAGCTCCGCAAGATGCCGCAGGTCGCGCGCGTAGCCGTCCAGCGTGTGCGGCGAATAGCGCCGGTGCGCCGCCAGGTGCGCCAGCCATTGCTGCATGGGTTCCGGCAGCGGCGGCACGATGGTGTCCCTCAGGCCATCCGCCGCAGGGCCGCCGAAGCGAGCTTGCCGACCGTATCCAGGAAGGTGGTCGACATGTCCGGCGCGAAGCGGTCGGGGTCGTTCGATCCCAGCACCAGCAGGCCCACGGTGGGCGCCTCGGCACCCGGGCGCAGCGGGATCAAGGCCAGTGAACGGGGCTTGGCGCTGAGCCAGCTGGCCGCTTCGAATTCGGTGTCCCGGCCGCAGTAGGGGGATTTGAGGCTATCGGCGAAGGTGCGTACGTCTTCCGACACCGGTTCCCCATAGCCGCCTTCGGGCAGGTTCGGCAGACGCCACAGGCGCAGGCCGACTTCGTTCAGGTCGAACTCGCGCGCCAGTCCCAGCGCGATCTCGCCGGGGATGCGTTCGATTTCGGTTTCGCCCAGCAGGCGCGCGCACCATTGCATGAGGCGGTTGCTGATGCCTTCGTTGACGTTGGCATTGTGGATCAGCTCGTTCAGCCGCCATTCCTGTTCGCGATTGCGTTCGCGCAGCGTCAGGATCTGCCGTTCGCCCAGCGAGATCGTGCCGCTGCCATGGGGATGGGGCACGCGCATCGTGGCGAAGACATCGGCATGGGTAGCGAAAAAGTCGGGATTGTCACGAAGAAAATCGGCGACCTGCTGCGGGCTCAGAACGGTATCGGTCATGGGAAATGGGAACGGTGCGCTTATCGGTTCAATGCCATGGAGAACACCAACTGGTCGACGTCCACCTGGCCGGTATAGACGGAGGTCGCGGGGCCTGTCATGCGCAGCGCCTTGCCGTCCCAGCCGACGGTGAGCACGCCGCCGCGCGCCTGCACCTGGACGGGCGTATCGAGCAAGCCGCGGCGGATGCCCGCCGCCACGGCGGCGCAGGCGCCGGTGCCGCAGGCCAGCGTTTCACCGGCGCCGCGTTCATAGACGCGCAGGCGGATATGGTGGCGATCGACGACCTGCATGAAGCCTGCGTTCACGCGGCGAGGAAACCTCGGATGCGATTCGATCACGGGACCAAGCAGGCCGACCGGCGCGGTGTCGACGTCATCGACGCGCAGCACGGCGTGCGGATTGGAGATGGCCACCGCCGAAATCTCCACGCTGGCGCGCCCGTCGGGGCCGTCGGCCAGGGGCAACACATAAAGCGTGTCTTCGCCTTCCTGGCGCTTCGTCAATCCATCGGCGTCGAAGGGCAGGGCCGCCGGATCGAAACGCGTGACGCCCATATCGACGGTGACTTGTTCGTCGTCGCCTTCATCGAGCACGAGGATGCCGGTGGCGATCTGCGCCCGCAGCGGATTGCGGTCGGACAGACCCGTTTCATGGACGAAGCGCACGAAGCAGCGCGCGCCGTTGCCGCAGTGTTCAACCTCGCTGCCGTCGGCATTGAAGATGCGGTAGCGGAAATCCGCCTCGTGCACGGTGGCCGGCTCGACCAGCAGGATCTGATCGGCGCCGATGCCGAAATGACGATCGGCCAACGCCCGGGCGCGTTCCGGCGTCATGTCGATGGATTGGCGCACGCCGTCAAGGACGACGAAGTCGTTGCCGGCGCCGTGCATTTTGGTGAAGTTCCAGGTCATCGCGCCATTATCGCCGAATCCCGTAGCCCCCGCTCGGTGCGCCGACGCAACCCGTCCCGCGGCTGCATGCTCCCTTACACAAACGAGAAGCAAGCGGCGCCACCAGAGTGGGGACGCGCGCAGCGCTTCGGGGGTGGGCTAGTAATACTTTTTTTCGCCGTTCGGACGCGTCTTGAACCGGCGGTGCACCCAATAGTATTGGCTGGGGCAGCGGCGCACCCATTGCTCCAGTTCCCGGTTCAGTCGGGCGGTGGCCGCTTCCAGGGAGTCCTCGCCGGGGAAGTCCTTGAGCGCGGGCAGGACTTCCACGTGATAGCGGCCGGTGTCCGGGTCCCAGAACTCGATGACCGGGAAAACCGGCGTGTTCCATTTGCGGGCGATCTGCGCCGTGGCCGGGATGGTGGCCGCCGGCACGCCGAAGAAGGGTACGAATACGGCGCCGTCGCGCCCGAAATCCATGTCGGGCAGGTAGTAAACCGGGCGGGCTTCCCGCAAATGGCGGATCAGCCCGCGGATGCCCTCCTTGCGGCTGACGAGGTGGACCTCGTTGAAGCGAGTCCGGCCGGCCCGCACGATGGCATCGACGTCGGGGTCGCGTTGGGGCGTGTACATGGTGGCGCCCGTGGGCGATTCCATCGTCAGGCGCGTGGCGGCGACGTCCAGGCCGATGAAGTGCGGGGCCAGCAGGATCAGCGGCTGCTTTTCCCGCCCCAGCCGCAGGAATTCCTCATGGCCGGACACGGTGACCATTTCCTTGATGGCTTCGGGCGTCCCATACCAAAGCACGCCGCGATCGACCACCGATTGGCACAAGGCGCGGAAATGCTCGCGCAGCCAGCGCGCCCGGGTGGCTTCGCTTTCGTTTGGAAAGCACAGGCGCAGGTTGACGCGAACGATGTGTTTCCGCCGCCGCGCGAAGACGAGCGTGAACCAGGTCAGGATGGCGCCGGCGCGCAGCCGCGTCGCCGGGCGCATGCGGCCAAACCAGGAAAACAGGGCGACCAGCGCGCGATGCTTCAGGCGGCTCATCGGGCGTCGTCCATGGAAGCATCGGCGGCGCTAGCCCCGGCGTGGCCCTCCGCCACTGGCGCGTCCGGCGCTGGAGGCGCGCCGCGCGGCGTCTTGTAGCGGTTGTAGCTCCACAGGTATTGCTCGGGAAAGCGGCGGATCAGGGTTTCCATGGCGGCATTGAACAGGGCGGCCTGCGCTTCCGCGCTTTCCGGCAGGGGGCCGGGTACGCGTACGTAGTGAACGCGCCATCCCTGCCCGCGCGGCAGGCGTTCGCCGGCGGCCAGGATGACGGGGACGTCGCCGGGCGCGGCCAGTTTGCCCGGCAGGGTGACGGTATAGGCCATGCGGCCGAAAAAGGGCGCCCACACGCCTTCGCCGCGCGCCGGCGCCTGGTCGGGCAGCATGCCGATGCCTTCGCCCCGGCGCAGCGCCCGCACGAATTCGCGCACGCCCTGCATGGTGGCGGGCACCGCGCGCAGATTGGATGTGTTGCGGGCTTCGTCCAGCAGGGGCGCGATGGCGGCCTTGCGGGGCGGGCGGAACATGACGGTGAGCGGCATCTGGCGCGCCTGGTGGCGGGCCGTGATCTCGAAACAGCCGAGATGCGGGGTCATGAAGACGATGCCGCGGTTTTCGGCGCGCGCGGCGGCCACCACATCGTCGTCGTTGGAAACCACGCGGGCCAGACAGTGGTCGGGCTGGAACCAGACCTTGGGCATTTCGAAAATCATCGCCCCGGCCTGCGCGGCGGCTTCGCGCGCGAAACGGTCGCCGGGGTAGCCCGCCTGCGCGGCATTCGCGCGCAGGCGATCGCGATACTTGCCCGGCCAGGTATAGGCCAGGATGCCGAAAAAGCGCCCCATGCCATGCAGCACGGATAGCGGCAGGCGGGCCAACAGGCGGAACAGGGCGACGAGCAACATGCGGTGGGGCAGGGATAAAGCCGCCATTTTCGCTTAAAATGCCAAGGGTCGCCGAGTTAACCGACAACTTGCGGGGCGACGCGCCGGTTTGCCGATGGTTCGCGCCATGGGCGCCCGCGCAAAATCCGCTAAAGCGTCGCGCCGTGGTCAAAGTCCTTGCCGATTGCGATCTCAGGTGCAACGCACCTTTCGTCAATCCGGCCGCCGGGCGCAGCCTTGCCCCGGCAGCCATGCAAGGAAAGCAAAGCCGTGGCACACAACGATTTCCTTTTCACCTCCGAATCCGTCTCGGAAGGCCATCCGGACAAGGTCGCCGACCAGATCTCCGATGCCGTTCTGGACGCCATCTTCACCCAGGATCCCAACGCCCGCGTCGCCGCGGAAACGCTGTGCAATACCGGCCTGGTCGTGCTCGCCGGCGAAATCACCACGACGGCCAATGTGGATTACATCCAGGTTGCGCGCGACACGATCCGCCGCATCGGTTACGACAACACCGACTACGGCATCGACTACAAGGGCTGCGCGGTGCTGGTGGCCTACGACAAGCAATCGCCCGATATCGCACAGGGCGTGGATCGCAGCTCCGACGACTACCTGAACCAGGGGGCCGGCGACCAGGGCCTGATGTTCGGCTACGCCTGCGACGAAACGCCCGACCTGATGCCCGCGCCCATCTGGTATTCGCACCGCCTGGTGCAGCGCCAGAGCGAATTGCGCAAGGACGGCCGCCTGCCCTGGCTGCGTCCCGACGCCAAGTCGCAGGTCACCTTCCGCTATGTCGATGGCCGTCCCACTGAGGTCGACACGGTGGTGCTGTCCACGCAGCATGCGCCCGAAGTGTCGCAGGAGACCATCCGCGAAGCGGTCATCGAAGACATCATCAAGCCGTCCTTCCCGGCCGGCCTGATCACGCCGAAGACGCGCTTCCTGGTCAACCCGACGGGCCGCTTCGTCATCGGCGGTCCGCAAGGCGATTGCGGCCTGACGGGCCGCAAGATCATCGTCGATACCTATGGCGGCGCCTGCCCGCACGGCGGCGGCGCGTTCTCGGGGAAGGACCCGTCCAAGGTGGACCGTTCGGCCGCCTATGCCGCACGCTACGTGGCCAAGAACATCGTGGCCGCCGGCCTGGCGCGCCAGTGCCAGGTGCAGGTCAGCTACGCCATCGGCGTGGCCGAGCCCATCAACATCACGGTCTACACGGAAGGCACCGGCGTGATCCCGGACGACCAGTTGGCCAAGCTGGTGCGCGAGCACTTCGACCTGCGTCCGAAGGGCATCGTCAACATGCTCGACCTGCTGCGTCCCATCTACTCCAAGACGGCGGCCTACGGCCACTTCGGCCGTTCGGAGCCGGAGTTCACCTGGGAAGCCACCGACAAGGCTGCCGCCCTGAAAAAGGCGGTCTGATCGTTCGGCCCGGCAGATGACGCCGGACGCCATGTCCGGCGCATTCCCCATGCGGCCCGCGCGTGCCTGCCCAGGTGCGTGCGGGCCGCGCCGCTTTCCGGACGCCGCTTTCCGACGCCGCTACCAGACCAGCCCGTCCTTACCGGGGCGCTTGCGCTGCGGGGCGAAGCGGTCCAGCAGGAAGGCCACGAAAGCCGACACCTTTGCCGGCACATTGCCGCGTTCCGCGTAAAGCACATGAATGTCCGCCGGCGGCGGCGCCCACCCTGGCAGCAGGGCCACCAGCCGGCGCGCGCGCAGGTACGGGGCAACTTCCCATTCCGAACGCAGCGCGATGCCGTGCCCTGCAAGGGCCCATTGCAGGACGCTTTCGCCGTCGTTGGAACTGAGCGGCCCGCGCACTTTCACGGAGTCGCTTTTCGATCCCGACTGCAAATGCCACGTGCCGTAGGCGCTGTCGTTTTCGCGCACCACCAGGCAGTCATGCCCCTGAAGGTCGCGCGGGGATTGCGGCGTTCCGCGCGCCTTCAGGTAGGTTGGCGCGGCGCACAGCAAGCGGCGGTTGCTGGCGATCTTGCGCGCCGTCAGGCGAGCGTCCGGAATGTCGCCGAAGCGGATCCCCACGTCGAAACCCTCGTCACGCAAAGGCAGGGGCCGGTCCGTGAGCCGCATCTGCACGTCGACGTCGGGATAGCGGCGCACGAACGCCGCCACCGCCGGAACGATATGGCGGCGTCCGAATCCGAAGCTGGCGTTCACCCGCAGCAGGCCCCTGGGCTGCGCCCGGCCGCGCGCCACCTGGCGTTCCAGCGCGTCGAGATCCGCAAGGATGCGTGCCCCTTCGGCCAGGTAAAGCTCGCCTTCCTGTGTGACGCTGATGCGGCGCGTCGTACGGTGCAGCAGCCGCACGCCCAGCCTTTGTTCCAGCTTGGCCAGGCGCGTGCTGACGGCGGCCGGGGTCAAGCCAAGCTCCCGCGCGGCGGCGGTCAGGCTGCCCTGCCGGGCGAGCAACGAGAAAAAAGCGAGTTCGGATAGGGCGTCCATTGCGCTCGACGCGTGTTCCCGAGGGGCGGCGGGCGCACGCGCGATTATTAAATTCAATTGAACAAAGGTTCAGAATCGATTTGATCATAAAGCGCCCTCCCGCTCCTACACTGCGGCTTCAAACCTGCATGGAGCCCGGTCATGGCCCCAACGACGCTCTACGACAAACTGGTGCGCGCCCATGAAGTGGCGCGGCTGGACGACGAGCACATCCTGCTCTATGTCGACCTGCATCTGATGAACGAATACACCAGCCCCCAGGCGTTCGCCGGACTGGCGAGCCGCGGGTTGCGCGCACGCCGTCCCGGGCAACAGGTGGCGGTGGTCGACCACATCATTCCGACCCATGCGGTCCCTGCGCCGCGCCGGACCATTGCGGATCCCGCCTCGTCCCTGCAGGCGCGCAACCTGAAGCGCAACTGCGAGGAGAACGGCATCGCGCTGTTCGACACCACGGACCCGCTGCAGGGCATCGAGCACGTCATCGCGCCCGAACAAGGCATGATCCTGCCGGGGATGACGGTGTTGTGCGGCGACAGCCACACGACCACGCACGGCGCGCTGGGCGCCCTGGGCTTCGGTGTCGGGACGTCGGAAGTCGAACACATCCTGGCCAGTCAGACGCTGGTTTACCGGGTCGCCCGCACGATGCGGATACGCATCGACGGCGCGCTGCCCTTGGGTACGACCGCCAAGGACATGGTCATGTACGTGGTGCATCGTCTGGGCGCGCAGGGCGCGCGCGGCTATGCGGTGGAGTTCTGCGGCGCCGCGGTGGACGCGCTGACGATGGAAGGGCGCATGACCCTGTGCAACATGGCGGTGGAGGCCGGCGCGCGCGCCGCCTTGGTGGCCCCGGACGCCGCCACCATCGACTACGTGACGGCCCGCGCCAGTTTTCTTTCCGCGCAGGAACGGCGCGCGGCGCTGGCCGACTGGCAGTCGCTGCGCACCGACCCGGGGGCGCGCTTCGACGCCGAACATGTCTTCGATGCGGGCAGTATCGCGCCCTATGTCACCTGGGGTACCAGTCCGGACCAGGCGGCGCCGGTAACGTCGCACGTTCCGCACGCGGACGAGGCAGCCTGTGAGCTCGCACGCATCGCGCAGGAAAAGGCGGTGGAATACATGGGACTGACGCCGGGCATGCCATTGGCAGGGCTGCGCGTGGACCGCGTATTCATCGGCTCCTGCACCAATGGCCGCATCGAGGACCTGCGCGCGGTCGCGAACCTGGCGCGCGGGCGGCGCGTGGCGCCGGGTGTGCGTGCGATGGTGGTGCCCGGCTCGGGCGCCGTGCGGGAGCAGGCCGAACGCGAAGGCATCGCCGCGGTGTTGACGGCCGCCGGCTTCGAATGGCGGCAGCCCGGCTGCTCGATGTGCCTGGCCATGAACGACGACGTGCTGGGCGCCGGCGAGCGCTGCGCGTCCACCACCAACCGGAACTTCGAAGGCCGCCAGGGACGCGGCGGCCGCACGCATTTGATGAGCCCGCTCATGGCCGCCGCCGCGGCGCTGACCGGGCGCATCACCGACGTCCGTGCGATGGAGCGCGACCATGGATAAGGCCATCATCGAAGGAATAGCGGCCCCGCTTCCCTATACCAACCTGGACACCGACCAGATCATGCCCAAGCAGTTCCTGCGGGGCATCGACAAGCGGGGACTGGATCGCGGGCTGCTGTATGACCTGCGTTTCGATGAAGCCGGCGCCGAGCGGCCCGGCTTCGTGCTGAATCGTCCGCCGTGGCGGCAAGCCAGCATCCTTGTCGCGGGCGCCAACTTCGGCTGCGGGTCCAGTCGGGAGCACGCCGTATGGGGGCTGCAGCAGTACGGCATACGCGCGGTCATCGCCTCCAGCTTCGCGGAAATCTTCTTTTTCAACGCGATGAACAATGGGCTTTTGCTGGTCACCTTCGACGAGCGGCATGTGCAGGCATTGCTGCGCCGGACCGAAGACCCGTCGCGGGCAAGACTGCGCATCGACGTGCGCGCCGGCGTCGTGGATGATGGCGCCGCGCAGCTGCCGTTCACGCTCTCGCCCCGTCATCGCGATATGTTCCTGCGCGGACACGACATGGTGCAGGACACGCTGGCGCGCGAAAGCGCCGTGGCGGACTTCGAGCTTCGGCATTGGCGCACGCGGCCGTGGCTCAAGGACGTGGCGCGCCGGGCCGTCGAGGCGGCCCGCAAGGCGCCGGCATCCGGCGACGCCGCGCGGCGCGCGGTCTGAGCTTGCGCCTCGCGTTAAGCTGGCGCCACATGGGAGACGCGCTATGACATCGCTTTTTGACGTGCCGGTACGCCGGTTCGAGGTGAACGGAACGCACATCGCCGCCCGCGTGGCAGGCGAGGGGCCGCCGCTGCTGCTGTTGCACGGGCATCCGCAGACGAGCGCCATGTGGCATCGGGTGTGGCCGGCGCTGACCGCGCGCTTTACCTGCGTGGCCGCGGACCTGCGCGGTTACGGCGATAGCGGCAAGCCGGACGCCACGCCCGATCACGCCGCGCATTCCAAGCGCGCCATGGCCGCCGACATGGCGGCCGTGATGACGGCCTTGGGTCACCCGCGTTTCCGGGTCCTGGCGCATGATCGCGGAGCTCGCGTGGCGCACCGGCTGGCGATGGACCACGCCGAACGCGTCGAACGCATGATGCTGCTCGACATCGCGCCCACCCTGGACATGTACGAAGGCACGACGCGCGCGTTCGCGCAGGCCTACTATCACTGGTTCTGGCTGATCCAGCCAGCGCCCATGCCGGAAACCATGATCGGCCGGGACCCGGTTTTCTACGTGCGGTCGATCATGGGCGGCCGCCCCGGGGGTCTGGGGATCTTCGACCCGCGCGCCCTGGCCGAATACGAACGTTGCGCGGCGCTGCCGGGCCTGCCGGTCGGCATTTGCGAAGACTACCGGGCCTCGGCCACCATCGACCTCGAGCACGACCGCGAGGATCGCGCGGCGGGACGCCGCTTGCCTTGCCCGCTGCTCGTCCTTTGGGGCGCTCGCGGCGCCGTGGGCCGCAACTTCGACGTGCTGGCGCTATGGCGCAACGTGGCGCCGGATGTCCAGGGCCATGCGGTGGACGGCGCCCATTACCTTGCGGAAGAGCTGCCGGAGCAGATCGCCGAGACGGCGTTGTCCTTCTTTGGCTGATGCAGTTTCCAGGATCCGGAGGTCCGATTCATCGCGGATCCGGACGCGCTCGTCCGCCGTTTGAGCCGCTCCGCCCCCTGGCAGGAGAATGCCGCGCATTGCGGCCCGAATCAGGGCGTCGGACGCAATAAGTCGAGATACGCGGCCAGCGACCGCTGAACTGCATCGGCAACCAGGCTCGTAATCGCGTCGTGATTTCCGCTCACGCAAGCTTCGTCCAGGGCGTCGTAGTACGCCAGGCGGTCTTCCTTGCGTATGACGGCGGGCGGGTAGCCCGACTTCATCAACTCGAAGTTCAACAGCAATCGGCCGGTGCGGCCGTTGCCATCGACGAAGGGATGAATCTTCACAAATCGCGTGTGGAGTTCGGAGGCACGCTCGATGGGGTGCATCTGCCCGGCCTGCGCGTGCCAGGCGATAAGCCGCTGCATCTCTTCGTCAAGGTGCAGAAAGTCCGGCGGGATGGTACTGGCGCCCGAAATAACGACGTTTTCACGACGGTAGCGGCCCGCCTGATCGTTGTCGATCCCCTTCAGCACGAGGCTGTGGATATTCTTGATCTGCCATTCGCTCAACGCCGCCTGCTTCGCCACGATTTCTTCGACATAAAGGATCGCATCGCGATGGTTGGTCGCCTCGAAGTGCTCGCGGAGCGTTTTCCCGCCGACAGTGATTCCTTCGAGGACGACCTTGGTTTCGCGCAAGGTCAGCGTGTTGCCCTCGATGGCGTTCGAATGGTACGTCCATTCCAAAGTCAGCTTGTCGTGCAGCGAGGCCACCGTGTGGGGCGGCAATGGCCGCACGGCATCCAACGCAGCCTTCTGGGCGTCGGCAGCCTGTAGTTTGGATTGCAGTACCGGGTTCATGGCTACGCCTTGCGTTGTGCCGGGGCCTACTGGCAGCGGGCGCGGCGACGCGCGCCGTAGACCCCGGGCGTGCAAAATAGCATGAAAATCCGGCGAGGCAGGAAGGCGCCGCCGCCGGCCTTGGATGGCCCGGCCGCCCCGCCGGCCAGCCGGGCCATCCACCCCATATTCGGCTATTCTTCCCTCATGGCTGATTTCACTCCCGATATGTGTCCCACCGCCCCCGAAACCGAGAACGACCGCGTCTTCGCGGCCACGGATTCGCCTTGTGTCGCGGTGTGCTCGACGCTCTTCGATGAAATCTGCCGCGGCTGCGGCCGCACGGCAATGGAAGTCTCCAACTGGGTATTCATGAGCGACGCCGAAAAACAAGTCGTCTGGCACCGCATCCGCTCCCAGGGCTACCCCAGAAGATAGCGCCCCCGGGCACCCGCCCGAGGCGCCGCGGATCCCGCTCCGCCCCCCGCAAGAAGCTCCGCCACCGGGGCGCCGCGGATCCGGCTCCGCCGGTCCGCAGGCGCGCCCCCTCGAGGGGGAAGCGCGATAGCGCTTCGGGGGTGGGACATATTCCCGTCATGAACCACGGGCCAAATAAGCGCTTTCCTGGCTCTCTTGCAAAAGCCCATGCTCATCGCGCTGGTTACGGATGCCTGGCATCCGCAAGTGAACGGGGTTGTCCGCACCTGGACGACCATGCGCAAGATCCTGTCCAGCTGGGGCCATGAGCTGATCGTCGTCAGCCCGGAGGGCAGCCGGACCGTGCCGGCGCCGTCGGAGCCGGAGCTGCGCCTGTGCATCCAGCCGCGCAAGCAGCTGCGGCGGCTGCTGGGGGACATCGTTCCCGACGCCCTGCATATCGCCACCGAAGGGCCCCTGGGGCTGGCGGCGCGCCGCATGGCGCTGCGCCGGGGATGGCGGTTCACGACGTCTTTCCACACCATGTTCCCCGACTATCTGCAGGCGCGGATGGGCATCCCGGCCTATCTGCCTTGGCGCTATATGCAGTGGTTTCACGGGCCATCGCAGCGGGTGCTCGTGCCGACGCCGACGGTGCGCGACACCGTGGCGCGCCATGGACTGAAGAATCTGCAGGTGTGGTCGCGCGGCGTGGATGCCGAACGTTTCCATCCCGGGCCGCGCGACGCCTTTCCCGACCTGCCGCGCCCGATATTCCTGAGTGTCGGACGGGTGGCGCGCGAAAAGAACCTGGACGCTTTTCTCGGTTTGAACCTGCCCGGCAGCAAGGTGGTCGTGGGCGGCGGCCCGGATGCCGAGCGGCTGCGCCGCAAGTATCCGGACGTCCACTACACAGGCATGCAATCCGACGACCGGCTGCCGCACTACTACGCGTCGGCCGACGTCTTCGTGTTCCCTAGCCTGACCGACACCTTCGGGCTCGTCATGCTCGAAGCGCTGGCCTGCGGAACGCCCGTGGCGGCGTTCCGCACCGACGCGCCGATGGCGGTGATCCAGGACGGCGTGACCGGATTCCTGCGCGACGATCTGGGCCAGGCCTGCCTGGAGGCGCTCAGCCTTAGCCGGGACGTGGTGCGCCAGCATGCGCTGACGCGCACCTGGGACGCGATCGCCACGGACCTGCTCAATGCGCTGGTTCCGCTGACACCCGCTACCCGGTACAATATTGCCCACGCCTGAGGAGCGTTGCGACGGGGGGCCATGGCGCCCGACATACCCGCCAGGCTCAGGCCTCTGTTTGGCTGTCGCGCATCGCGTGGCGGCATGCAACGGCGCTCACCTTTGTCGCATGCGTGGCAGAGGCGGGCGCACCAATCATCCGGTGTGATCCCGGCCGCAATATCCGGCCGGGACGTTGCGCACGTTTCGGGCCGCGGTGTGGCGCCGTCCGTTTATACGTGGAGCAACCCATGAACACCGTTTCCGATAAGTCCGTTTCCGACTACATCGTCGCCGATATCGGCCTGGCCGCCTGGGGCCGCCGCGAGATCGCCATCGCCGAAACCGAGATGCCTGGCTTGATGGCCACCCGCGAAGAATACGCGGCCTCTCAGCCTTTGAAGGGCGCCCGCATCGCCGGCAGTCTGCACATGACCATCCAGACGGCCGTACTGATCGAAACGCTGAAAGCGCTGGGCGCGGAAGTGCGCTGGGCGTCGTGCAACATCTTTTCGACGCAGGATCACGCCGCCGCCGCCATCGCCGCGGGCGGCACGCCGGTTTTTGCCGTCAAGGGTGAGACCCTGGCCGAATACTGGGAATACACGCACAAGATTTTCGAATGGCCCAACGGCCAGCACGCCAACATGATCCTGGATGACGGCGGCGACGCGACGCTGCTGCTGCACCTGGGCGCCAAGGCGGAGTCGGATATCTCCGTGCTGGCCAAGCCGGGCAGCGAGGAAGAGCGCGTCCTGTTCGCCGCCATCAAGGCGACGCTGGCGCGCGATCCCAAGTGGTACTCCACCCGCCTGGCGCAGATCCGCGGCGTGACCGAGGAAACCACCACCGGCGTGCATCGCCTGTACCAGATGTCCCAGCGGGGCGAACTCGCCTTCGCCGCCATCAACGTGAACGACTCGGTCACCAAGTCGAAGTTCGACAACCTGTACGGTTGCCGCGAGTCGCTGGTGGACGGCATCAAGCGCGCCACCGATGTGATGGTGGCCGGCAAGATCGCCGTCGTGGCCGGCTATGGCGACGTGGGCAAGGGCTGCGCGCAGGCGCTGCAGGCGCTGCGCGCCCAGGTCTGGGTCACGGAAATCGACCCGATCTGCGCCCTGCAGGCCGCGATGGAAGGCTACAAGGTCGTGACGATGGAAGAAGCCGCCGACAAGGCCGACATCTTCGTGACCGCGACCGGCAACTACAACGTCATCACGCGCGCCCACATGGAGCGCATGAAGGACCAGGCCATCGTTTGCAACATCGGCCACTTCGACAACGAAATCGACGTCGCGTCGCTGGAAGATTGCAAGTGGGAAGAGATCAAGCCGCAGGTCGATCACGTGATCTTCCCCGACGGCAAGCGCATCATTCTGCTCGCCAAGGGCCGTCTGGTGAACCTGGGTTGCGCCACGGGGCATCCCTCGTTCGTGATGTCGTCCTCGTTCACCAACCAGACCATCGCGCAGATCGAGCTGTTCACGCGCAATGAGGCCTACGAGAAGGGCCAGGTGTACGTGCTGCCCAAGCAACTGGACGAAAAGGTGGCCCGCCTGCATTTGAAAAAGCTCGGCGCCAACCTCACCACGCTGCGGCCGGAGCAGGCCGCGTACATCGGCGTGTCCGTCGAAGGCCCGTTCAAGAGCAATCACTACCGTTATTGATGGGCTTGTCGCAAAATAGGTGCGCCCGCGCCAACCGGCGCGGCACCCTTTACAACGCTTGATGCGGGAGATCGAACATGACCTTGATACTCGTCTGGATCCTGAATGCCGTGGCCCTGCTGGTGGTCGCGTATCTGTTGCCTGGCATTTCCGTGGCGAGTTTCGGGTCGGCGCTGATCGCGGCGCTGGTGCTTGGCCTGCTGAACATGCTGGTCAAGCCGGTGCTGGTGCTGCTGACCCTGCCCATCACCATTGTCACGCTCGGTCTCTTCCTGCTCGTCCTGAACGCGCTGCTGTTCTGGTTCGCCGGATCCATCCTGAAGGGCTTCCAGGTCAACGGCTTCTGGTGGGCGGTGATCGGCGCCATCCTCTATAGCATCATCTCCGGCCTGTTCTCCATGCTGGTTGCCTCATGACCGATACTTCTACGCCGGCATATAGCCTGGAATTCTTTCCGCCGCGCGACATCGCCGCGCAGGAGCGCCTGCTGCGCGCGGCCAAGCAGATGCTGGCCATCCACCCGCGCTACGTCAGCGTGACGTTCGGCGCGGGCGGCTCCACCCGCGAAGGCACGGCGGGCACGGTGCGCATGCTGCGCAACCTGGGCGTGTCCGCCGCGCCGCACCTGTCATGCGTGGGCGCCTCCCGCGAAGACCTGCGCGCCATCCTGACTGCCTACCGCGAGGAAGGCGTGCGCCAGCTCGTCGCGCTGCGCGGCGACCTGCCGTCGGGCATGGGCGGCGATGCGGGCGAGCTCAAGTACGCACGCGATCTGGTCGCTTTTATCCGCCAGGAGACGGGCGACTGGTTCCACATCGAAGTCGCGGCCTATCCGGAAATGCATCCCCAGGCGGACAGTCCGTCCAGCGACCTGGACCACTTCGTGGAAAAAGTGCGCGCGGGCGCCGACAGCGCGATTACGCAGTACTTCTTCAATCCGGACGCGTACTTCGATTTCGTCGATCGCGTGCGCGCCAAGGGCGTTTCCGTGCCCATCGTGCCGGGCATCATGCCGATCACCAACCATACGCAACTGGTGCGGTTTTCCCAGATGTGCGGCGCGGAAATCCCGCGCTGGATCCGGTTGCGGCTGGCGGAATTCGGCGACGACAAGGCTTCCATCCGCGCGTTCGGCGTGGACGTCGTCACGGATTTGTGCCGCAAATTGCTGGACCAGGGCGCCCCCGGCCTGCACTTCTACACGCTGAACAGCGCCGAAGCGCCGCTGGCGATCTGGAACAACCTGACGCGCAAGTGACGGCACGGGCGGGCCGCCCCGGGGAAAGTCCGGCAATGACTCAGCGATGGCGGCGCTTTGATGGCGGCGCGCGATGGGGCTGGGCCGTCACGGCGCGACCCGCATGATGTTTCAGTTGGATTGGAACGGGTCGCGTCCCTGCGCCAAGGCCTGGGACGATGCGATGTCCGTGGGTTCCGCGCTGCCGGGCAGCACGCGCACCGGCTGGTGCACGCGGCCCGGCGGCACCAGGGTGTCCGGCGCGCAGGGATTGGTCCAGACCGGGTCGTCGATCTCGGCGAATACCTGCCGCAGGCGCTCCCCCCAGCTGTTGCGGATCATATGGAAATACTGGTTGTTCTCGTCGATATTGGCAAAGCGCGTCACGCGCAGCGTATCGGCTTCATAAACCAGAAGATCCAGCGGCAGGCCGACGGAGATGTTCGACCGCAGCGTCGAGTCCATGGAGATCAGTGCGCATTTGGCCGCTTCGTCCAGCGAGCTGTCCGGCTGAAGCACGCGGTCCAGGATCGGCTTGCCGTACTTGGATTCGCCGATCTGGAAATAGGGGCATTCTTCGTGCGCCTCGATGAAGTTGCCGGCGGAATAGATCTGGAACAGGCGGCAGCGCTCGTGTCCGATCTGCCCGCCGAAAATCAGCGAGATGTTGAATTCGACGCCCTGGTCATGCAGGGCGGCGGCGTCGCGGCGATGCACTTCACGCACCGCATCGCCGACGATGCGCGCGGCTTCGAACATGTTCGGCGCGTTGCAAATCGAGGCCGGGTCGGCGCCGTCGCGCATGGAAAGCACGTTGACCACGGATTGGCTGATGGCCAGATTGCCCGACGTCATCAGCACCATGACGCGTTCGCCGGGCCGCTCGAACACGTTGAGTTTGCGGAACACGCTGATCTGGTCCACGCCGGCGTTGGTGCGTGAGTCGGCGAGAAAGACCAGTCCGGTCCGTTGGCGGGTGGCGACGCAATAAGTCATGGGGGGTCCGGCAAGGCAACCCCGGAATTGTATTCAACGGCCGGCAAAAACGGCAGTCCGGCCAGGGGCACGGGGTGCCCCGGGGCCGGTGCGCTATTGCCGCATGGCTCGCACTTCCACGCTGACTCGCATGGATTCCTGTCCGCCGCCGTGCCGCACGCCGCGTACCGGCGCGGCCGAATCGTAGTCGCGCGCCACCGCGAGCCGGCAATGGCATTCCGATGCGAACTGCCGGTTGGTGATATCGACGCTGCACCAGCCGGTATCCGGCAGCCAGACATCGGCCCAGGCATGGCTGGCCGCATGCTCCGCCACCGTGTACAGATAGCCGCTGACATAGCGGGCCGGCACCCCCATCCCCCGCGCGCAGGCCAGGAAAAGATGAGCATGGTCCTGGCAAACGCCATGGCCGAGCTGCAGCACCTGCACCGCGGCCGTGGTCACATCGGTGATGCCTGGTTCGTAGGCCACGCGATCGGATATGGCCTTCGCCAGCGTCAGCGCGTCGTCCGGCGTGCGCATACCCTGGGGCAGTACGCCGGCGCAGAAATCCAGAATGGTGGCGTCGGCCCGGGTCAGCGGCGTCTGTACCCGGTAAGCGTGCACGGGCAGGCGGCTGTCGTCGGCGCGGACCAGCCCGTTGGGAAGCTCGCCGATTTCCACTTGGCCGGTGACGCGTAATTCGATCTCTTCGTGGGGACGGTTCAGGGTCAGCGTGTGCGTGACGTTGCCGTAGGCATCGATCTGCTCTGCCAGATCCCCCGGCGCCTCGATGTGCCAGCGCAACGGCCGCTGGTGCTCTTCCGGGCGCGGCGTCAGCCGCAGCGTCTGGATGCTGTAGCTGACGGGGGCCGTATAGCGGTAGTGCGTGACGTGGCGGATGAGGTGTCGCATGGGGGTCCCCGGTTCGGGCGCCGTTGGCCGTCTCAGACGGACAAGGGGAGCAGAAAATCCTGGCTGATGCGATTGCCGAGATCGTTGACGCGTTCTAGAAAGCGCTGCAGGAAGCGATGCAGGCCGCTGGCCATGATGGATTCGATCTTGCCGTAGCGCAGTTCGGCGCACAGCATGCCCGCGCGCCGTTCGGTTTCGGCGGATCGGGCGTTGGCGATCATCTCCAGGTTGCTCGTGACGGCCTGGATGGAGCTGAGCAAGGAGCGCGGCATGTCGGCATGGAGAATGAGCAGCTCCGCGACACGGTCCGCGGTAATGGCGTCGCGGTAGACCTTGCGGTAGATCTCCAGCGCCGATACCGAACCGAGGATGGCGGCCCAGCGATAGAACTCGTTGGGCGGAGGAGCGGCCTGGCCGGCATCGGTGCGGACGGCTTCCCCGTCTTCGTATTCATGGAACTTGACGTCGAGCATGCGCGCCGTGTTGTCCGCGCGCTCGAGGTGGGTGCCCAGCCGCATGAAGCACATCGCTTCGTCTTCGAACATCGTACCCAGCGCCACCCCGCGCGCGACATGGGAGCGGAACTTCACCCATTCGAAAAACTCGCCGGGGTTGCGTTCGGGCAGGTCGAGCCTTAAGTGCCGCAGCAGCTCCAGCCAGGTGCTGTTGTACGTTTCCCATACCTCCGTGGTCAGGCTGCCCCGCACGGCCCGCGCATTCTCGCGCGCCGCGCGCAGGCAGGCGTAGATGGACGATGGGTTGTCGGCATCGCGGACCATGAAGCGCAGCACGTCGCGCGCCGTGCCGTCCGGGTAGCGCTGTTCGAACAGGCTTTGCAGTTCGGAAATCCGCATCACCGCGCGCCACGACCTTGCGCGCGTGTCGGCATCCTGCGGCAGCAGGGACATCTGCAGGCTGACGTCCAGCATGCGCGCCATGTTTTCCGCCCTTTCCATATGGCGGCACATCCAGAAAAGATCGTCCGCGGTCCGGCTCAGCATGATCATTCCTCGAGGACCCAGGTGTCCTTGGTTCCGCCCCCCTGGCTGCTGTTGACGATCAGGGAGCCTTCGGTCAGGGCGACACGGCAAAGGCCGCCCGGCACGGTACGCATCTCCTTGCCGCACAGCACATAAGGACGCAGATCGACATGGCGGGGCGCAACGCCGCTTTCGACGTAGGTCGGCACGGTGGAAAGCGCCAGCGTGGGTTGCGCGATATACGCGGCAGGGTTGGCCTTCACGCGGGCCTTGAAGGCCTCCACCTGGGCGCGGGTGGAGGCCGGCCCCACAAGCATGCCGTAGCCGCCCGCCCCATGCACTTCCTTGACCACCAGTTGCGGCATATTGGCCAGCACATAGGACAGCTCGTCCGGATGGGCGCAGCACCACGTCGGCACGTTCTGCAGGATAGGCTCTTCCCCCAGATAGAAGCGGATCATGGCGGGGACGTAGAGATAGGTGGATTTATCGTCGGCGATGCCCGTGCCGATGGCATTGGCCAGGGTGATGCGCCCGGCGCGATAGACGGACAGCAAGCCGGGGATGCCCAGCGCCGAGTCCGCGCGAAAGGCCAGGGGGTCCAGGAAGTCGTCGTCAACGCGGCGATAGATCACGTCCACCCGCCGGGGTCCGCGCGTCGTTCGCATGTAGACGGTATCGCGGTCCACGAACAGGTCGCGTCCTTCCACCAGCTCGACGCCCATCTGCTGCGCCAGGAAGGCATGCTCGAAATAGGCGGAGTTGTACATGCCCGGCGTGAGCACCACGACGGTGGGATCGTCGATGCTTCGAGGCGCCACTTCGCGCAGGTTGTCCAGCAGCAGGTCGGGATAATGCGCGACCGGGCCCACCCTCAGCCTGCTGAAGGCGTCGGGCAGCAGCCGCATGGACATCTTGCGGTTCTCCAGCATGTACGAAACGCCGGACGGCACGCGCAGGTTGTCTTCCAGGACGTAGAAGTCGCCGCTGCCAGCGCGGACCACGTCGATGCCCGCGATGTGGCAATAGATGTTCTCCGCCACTTCCACATCCTGCATTTCGGGGCGGTACTGGGCGTTCAGGAAGACCTGTTCGGGAGGCACGATGCCGGCCCGCACAATGTCGTGGTCGTGGTAGATGTCGTGGATGAAGTGGTTCAGCGCGCGCACCCGCTGCTTCAGGCCCGCGTCCAGCCGGCGCCATTCGGCCGCGGGGATGATGCGGGGAATCAGGTCGAACGGGATAAGGCGCTCGGTCCCCGCTTCGTCGCCGGCCACGGAAAACGTAATACCGACGCGGCGAAGATTAAGGTCCGCTTCCAGCCGCCGCGCCGCCATGGCCTCATCGGTCTGTTCGGCAAGCCATTGGGCCAGCGCACGGTAGTGCGGGCGCACCTGGCCCGCAGAATCCGTCATCTCGTCGTAGGCGGCCACGCGGCTGGACGGCTGGTCCATCTTCTCGCTCCTTCCCGGCGCATCCCGCCGATTCTTGCCGGACGGGATGGGGCATTGCCCTTATGGCTTGCCATATGCCTGAAGGAAAGCAACACGCGTGCCAATGCAGACGAGCAGCGGCGCCATGCATGGGCACGTCGGCCGCAAGCGCGGCTGTGCCGCAATGGTGCACGGCGGCGCGCCGATGCACCGCCGTTGTGCCGGGGCGCCCGCGGGTCAGGGCGCTTTCGGCACCCAGCCATCCGGCGTCAGGACGCCATCCAGGCGCACGTCATGGGGCGCCGGGACGTGGCCGTCGTCCAGCCTGCCGCACGACCACGCGATGCCGATGGCCGTGAACGCATGGCCCGCGGCTTTGAGGGCCGCCAGCGTCCGGTCGTAATAGCCGCCGCCATAACCGACGCGGTCCGCATTGGCGGTAAAGCCCAGCGTCGGGACCAGCACCAGTTCCGGCGTGACTGCCGCGCCGTCCAGCGGCTCCGGAATGCCGTACGCGCCTTCGCGCATGGGCGCGTCCGGCGACCACGCGCGGAACTCCAGCGGTTGATCGGCGCCCCGCACCACGGGCAAGGCCACGGTGATGCCCGCTTCGACCCACTGGTTAAGCAGGTCGCGCAGGTCAGGCTCGTCGGCCAGGGGCCAGAAGGCCGCAATGACGGAAAGCTGCGGCCGGCCGGCTTCGCGCGCGGCGGTGCGGGCGAGTCCCACCCAGGTGTACAAGCGCGCGCGGATGAGCAGGCTGCCGCGGTCGCGTTGAGCCTCGCTCAGGGCGGCGCGGGCGTCGCGCAATCGCCGGCGCAACGGTACTGCGTTATCCTTTTGCGTATTTTGCGTGGTCATGCGGGTCAGAAGTCAGGGGAGAGAGCGGATGCAGTGCGGGGAATCGGGACGTTATCAGAAATCGTCCGGCGCCGATGCCGCACGCCTGCTGCGGCGCTGCGCTCCCTTGCTGGCCCTGCTGGCGGTTGCATGCGCGCCGGTGGACGCCCAACAGCGAACCCTCCCGCAGAATGCATCGGCCGTCCCCGTGTCGGCCGGCGCATTGCAGGCGCAGGCAGGCGTGGGCAACAGCGTGCCCGCATCGGCGGTGGTGCCCATTGCCGCGGCGGCGCTGGACCCCACATTGACCGCCGAGCCTGACGAGCCGGCGATGGCGGAACAGGATCCGCCCACGCCCGCCCGCCAGGCCGTGATGACGGCGCGCGAAGCCATGTTGCGCAAGCAATGGTCGGCATTGGCCTTGACCGTGCCGCAGGCGCGCGGCGATGCGCTGGGGATGTATCCGGAGTATTGGCTGCTGCGCTATCAGGTATGGAACACGCCGCGCGAGCAATGGCCCGTGGCGCAAATGCAGCGTTTCATCGAAAGCAATCCCGACGCCTACCTGGCCGATAAATTGCGCGCCGATTGGCTGCTGTCGGCCGCGCGCTCCGGCGATTACGCCACCGTCAACCGCCTGGCGCCCGTGCGCAACGGCAACGCGCAGACCGAATGCGCGGCGCTGGAAGCGCGTCACATGACCGGCCGCCGCGTCACCGCGCGCGAGGCCATGCGCGCCTTCGCGCCAGGCGTATGGTGCTGGTCGCTCTACGACCAGCTGGTGGCCGACCGTGTGCTGGGCTGGAAAGAGCTGCAGCCGGAGCTGCGCTATGCCATCGAGAACAACAAGGTCGGCGACGCCAAGCGGTACGCGGGCTATCTGTTCGAGCCGCCCCAGCAGAAGGCCTTCGACGCGCTGCTCAAGGACCCGATGAAGTGGCTGGTGCGCCAGCCGCGCCCGCCCCGCACGCAGGCCGAAACGGAACTGGTGACCATCGCGCTGGCGCGCCTGGCGCGCGGCGACCTGGACGCCGGCGAATCGTATTTCAGCCGTGAGTGGGCCAGGAGCCTGCCGCGCCAGGATGCCGCCTGGGTGCGTGCCCAGTTCGCGCTGGTGGCGGTGCTGAATCTGGACCCCCGCGCTTACGACTGGTACGTGCAGGCCGGCCATATCCGTCTGACCGAATACAACGAGGAATGGAAGGTCCGCGCCGCGCTGCGACAGCCTCGCATCGATTGGAAGTGGGTGATCGACGCCATCGACGCCATGACGCCGCAGGCGCGCGAAGAACCGGCATGGATCTATTGGCGCGCGCGCGGCCTGGCCGCCACGGGGCATCGCGAACAAGCGCAGCGCGAGTACGAGCGCATCGCCGGCCAATTCAATTTCTACGGGCAGCTTGCGGCGGAGGAACTGGGCCAGGCCATTACGGTGCCGCCGCGCCCGCCGGCAGTCACCAAACAGGAGCTCGCGCAGGCCCGCGCCAATGCGGGGCTGCAGCGGGCAATCGCACTGTTCCGCCTGGGCTGGCGCAGCGAAGCCGTGGCGGAGTGGAATTTTTCCTTGCGCAACATGGACGACCGCCAGCTGCTCGCGGCGGCGGAGCTGGCGCGGCGGGCCAATATCTACGACCGCGTCGTGAACACGTCGGAGCGCACGGAAAAGCAGTTTGACTTCACGCAGCGCTATATCGCGCCTTTCGAAGGCCGCGTGGCGGCCAAGGCGGCCCAGGTCGCCCTGGACCCGGCATGGGTGTATGGCCTGATCCGCCAGGAGTCGCGCTTCATCATGGATGCGCGGTCGTCCGTTGGCGCCTCCGGCCTGATGCAGTTGATGCCCGGCACGGCGAAGTGGGTGGCGAACAAGATCGGGCTGAGCGGTTTCAATCCATCGCAGGTCAACGACTTCGATACCAATACCCTGCTCGGCACCTCGTACCTGAGCATGGTGCTGCAGGATCTGGACGGCTCGCAGTTGCTGGCCAGCGCCGGCTACAACGCCGGTCCGCGCCGGCCGCATCGCTGGCGCGCCAGCCTGACGCATCCCGTCGAGGGCGCCATCTTTGCGGAGACGATCCCGTTCACCGAAACGCGGACCTATGTGAAGAACGTCATGGCCAACGCCACCTACTACGCCGCGATGTTCACCGGCCAGCCGCAATCGCTCAAACAGCGCCTGGGCAAGGTCGCGCCGCTGGGTCCCGAAGGGACGAACCTGCCGTGAAGGCGATGTTTTCCCGCGCCGGCCGCGCGGAGGCGCGCCGGTGAGCGATCCCGCCATCCAGGGGCTGCAGGCCTACATCGTGGGCGGCGCCGTGCGGGACGAGCTGCTCGGACTGCCCGCCGGCGACCGCGACTGGGTCGTGGTGGGCGCGACGCCCGAAGACATGGTCCGGCGGGGCTTTCTGCCGGTGGGCGGCGATTTTCCCGTCTTCCTGCATCCCGAGACGCGCGAGGAATACGCGCTGGCGCGTACCGAGCGCAAGTCAGGGCGCGGCTACAAGGGCTTTACCTTCTACACCGGCCGCGACGTGACGCTGGAAGACGACCTGCGCCGCCGCGACCTGACGGTCAACGCCATCGCGCGCGATGCCGGGGGACGGCTGGTCGATCCCCTGGGCGGCGTGCGCGATTTGCACGATCGCGTGCTGCGCCATGTCGGGCCGGCTTTCGTGGAAGACCCCGTGCGCATCCTGCGCCTGGCCCGCTTCGCCGCGCGCTTCACCGATTTCGCCGTGGCTCCGGAAACGCTGGACCTGTGCCGCGCCATGGTGGCGGCCGGCGAAGCCGACGCGCTGGTGCCGGAACGCGTGTGGAAAGAGATCTCGCGCGGGTTGATGGCGCAACAGCCGTCGCGCATGTTCCAGGTGCTGGCGCAGGCCTGCGCCTTGCCTCGGGTGCTGCCGGGGCTGGTGCTGAGCGAAGATGTGCTGTCCGACGTGGACGCCGCCGCTCAGGCGGGCCTGCCCCTGCCGTCGCGCTATGCCCTGCTGTGCCGCGCCTCGCCGGAGGCTGGCGCATTGTCGGCGCGGCTGCGCGTACCGGCGGAATGCGCCGATCATGCGCGGCTGCTGCCGATGGTGCTGGAGGCCTTGCAGGAAGCGGGACGCGCCGATGAGAAGGATGGCGCCGCCGCCCGCTTGAACCTGATGGAGCGCTGCGACGCCTTGCGCAAGCCGGATCGCTTTATCGGCCTGCTGCGCGCCGCGGCCATCAGGACGGCACTGGATATCGCAGCGTGGCGTGCGGACGTGGATGCCGTGCGCGGAATCGACGCAGGCGCCATCGCGAAACAATGCCAGGGCCAGCCAGAACGCATCAAGGAAGCGCTGCGCCAGGCGCGCCTGGAGGCGCTGCGCGCCATGCCTTCCGATCGGGCCGGCATGGCGGACTAGGATGCGCTACAGCGCGCCCCGGCGGTCGCCGCGCTGGAAGCCGGCCAGCGGCGCATCGATGCCGCGCCCGATCGCCAGGACCTTGAACAATTCGCCCATTTCCGCTTCCGACAGCAGCTTCTGCACCGGCGCGATCGCGCGCGCGTAGGCCGCGGTATCGGCGGCATCCAGAGCTGCCACGCGATCCACCAGGCCGGCGTTCATCAGGAAACGCGCCTGCGAGGTATAGCCGAGCACATCAAGCCCGCCTTCCAGCGCGGCATCGGCCATGGCGGTGAAATCGACGTGCGCGGTGATGTCCTGCAGGCCGGGCGCCAGAAAGGGGTCGGCGTGGGAATGATGGCGCAGGTGGCACATGAGCGTGCCGGCCGCGCGCTGCGGGTGATAGTACTCGTGGCGGGGGAAGCCGTAGTCGATCAGGAGCGCGGCGCCGCGGCGCAGCCACTGGCCCATGCCGCGCACCCAGGCCTCGCCTTGCACATTGATTTCGGAGCTGTAGCCGGGCAGTGCGGGCATGCGGCCGGCCACGGTTTGCGCCAGGGTCTCGGACGCCGGCCGGTCGGACCAGGCAAAGCCGTTCTGCGCGTCCACCGTGACGCCGCGTTCCAGTAGGGCGCCTTGTTCGTCCCAGCGAAAAACCCGCACCGGCATGGCGTCCAGCACTTCATTGGCCACGACGCAGCCTTCGAACGACTCGGGCAGGCGGTCCAGCCATCGCACGCGACCCGCAAACCGTGCAAGACGCGCCTGCTGGCGTTCGCGCAGGTCGGCGGAGACTTCCACGATGTCATAGCGCACCTGCAACCCTTCGTCGGCCAGGCCGTCGATCAGCTGTTCGGCCAGGGCGCCGGTGCCGGCGCCGAACTCCAGGACGCTGTTCGTGCGGGTCTGGCGCAGGACCTGCGCCGCCTGCGTCGCCAGCGTGCGGCCGAAGAGCGGCGTCAGCTCGGGGGCCGTGACGAAATCGCCGGCGGGGGCAGCCGCGGAAGAACCGGCTACCGCCGGCTCGGCCAGTTTTATGCTGCCCGCGGCGTAATAGCCCAGGCCGGGCGCATACAGCGCCTCGGCCATCCAGTGTTCGAAAGAGAGCCAGCCGCCGGCCTGCGCGATCGCGGCGCGCAGGTGCGCGGCCATGCGTTCGGCATGGCCGCGCGAGGCGGCGTCCAGGGAAGGAGGAAAGTCTTGAGGCATCCCGCGATATTAATCGCGCCGGCTGGCGCGATCAGTCGCGGCGCCCGGCGAAGCCCGGCTTGAAGGACTTGCCACGCGCGCCGTCGCGCTTGGCAAAGCCCGGCTTGCCCGTGGGACGGCCCGGATTGTGGGCCGGACGGTCACCGCCGCGCTCGCCCCACGCGCCTTCGCGTGCGGTCTTTTCCGCACGCATGCCGCCTTCGCTGCGCGCCGGGCGGAAACCGCCATCGGTGCGCGGTCCGCGATCGCCCTGGAAGTCCCGCGCGCCGCGCGAGAAACCGCCTTCGGGACGGAAGCCGCGTTCAGCGTGGCCGCCGGCGCGCTCGGCGCGGAAGCCCGGTTCGGGACGGCGCGTATCGCCTGCCGGGCGGAAACCGCGCTCGGCGCGTCCCGGTCCCGCATCGCCGGCCGGACGGGGAGCATACCCGGCCGGACGGAAGTCGCCTTCGGCCCGGAAGGGGCGGTCGCCGAAGGGACGCTGCCCCCGGTCGCCCGACGACGGACGGGATTGCGGGCCGGCGCCGTCGCGGAATTCGCGGCGCGGACGATCCTCGAAGGAACGGGGCCCGAAGCCGCGGCCGTCGCGGTTGAAGGGCCGCTTGCCGAAACCGGGCTTGCCGCTGCGCTCGAAGGGCCGCGGCGAGCGCTTCGGCTCCAGGCCGGCGATGACCTGAGGCGTCAGCGTCTGCCCGATGAAGTGTTCGATGCGGCGGATCTTGTGGCGTTCGGCATGGGTGGCCAGCGTGAACGCGAGGCCGTCGCGCCCGGCCCGGCCGGTGCGGCCGATGCGGTGCACGTAGTCCTCCGCCTGCATGGGCAGATCGAAGTTCACGGCGTGGCTGATGCCCTGCACGTCGATGCCGCGCGCGGCCACATCGGTGGCGACCAGCACGCGCAGCTGGCGGCGCTGCAGCATGCTGAGCGTGCGCGTGCGCTGCCGCTGGTTCATGTCGCCGTGCAACGCCGCTGCCGCGAAACCCTGTTCGGCCAGGCGGTCGGCCAGGTCGTCGGCGCCGCGTTTGGTGGCGGTGAAGACGATGGCCTGGTCCAGCGCGGCATCGCGCAGCACGTGATCCAGCAGCTGCATCTTGTGGTCCGCATCGTCGGCATACAGCAGGCTCTGCGTGATGTTGCTGTGCTTTTCCTTGTGGCCGGCGATTTCGATGCGCTGCGGTTCGCGCATCATCTTGGCGGCCAGGCGCGCCACGGTGCCGTCCAGCGTGGCGGAAAACAGCAGCGTCTGGCGTTCCGCCGGCAGGCGTTCGATGATGGTTTCGATGTCCTCGATGAAACCCATATCGAGCATGCGGTCGGCCTCGTCGAGCACGAGGGTGTGGACCGTGTTCAGCTTGACGCGGCCCGCCTTCAGGTGGTCGATCAGGCGGCCCGGCGTGGCGACCAGCACATCGACGCGGCGCGACAGCGCCTTCAGCTGCACGCCATACGACATGCCGCCCACCACCGTGGCGGTGCGCAGGTCGCGCAGGTTCTTGCCGTACTGGCGCGTGGCGTCGTTGACCTGCATGGCCAGTTCGCGCGTCGGCGTCAGCACCAGCACCTGCACGCCGACGCCCTTGTTGGCGGGCATACGGGCGATGCGATTGAGCGCCGGCAGCATGAAGGCGGCGGTTTTCCCGCTGCCCGTCTGCGACGAAACCATTAGGTCGTGGCCTTCCAGCGCGAGCGGAACGGCGGCGGCCTGGACGGGAGTGGGAGCAGTGAAGCCCGCTTCGTTCAGTGCGGACAACAGATCGGGCGCGAGGCCCAGGGATTCGAAAGACATGACTTGCCCTTGCCGCCAAGGCGGCATTTTTGCGCGGTCGGGCCGAAGGGAAGAGGGCCGGATCCAGGCGCTGGTTGATGGAGCATCGACGCCGACCGGATCAACCATGCGCATGACGCGTCCTTGAGGACGCAGGGCGTAAGGAAAGGGGTCAGGAAGCGATGAAGACCGGAGACCGGCATGGGGCCGGGGCTTTGTTTTACCCGGCTGCGCTGCGCAACACCGTGACTGGTGCGGAACCGTCGGCGGGCGCCGTCGGTGAACTACCAATGCGGAAAAATGCCGATCGTTTTGTGCAGCGCAGAAATCATAACCCGAAACCGCCCTGGCGCGCCAGCTTTTTCTGGGGCAAACCCCAATCGACAATCGCCTGCCCATGCGCCAGCAACCAATCGTTGGCCTGGCGGAAATGGCCGCATCCCAGAAAGGGCACGGGCGGGCGGGATGCCGACAAGGGCGAGGGATGATTCGCCGCCAGCACCAGCGTGCCGCCATCGTCGGGCAGCAGGGCCCGCTTCGATTGCGCGTGCGCGCCCCAGAGCATGAAAACCTTGGGTTGCGGCTGGCGGGCGACCAGCGCGATCAGCGCGTCCGTTACGGCTTCCCAGCCGCGTTTCGCGTGCGAAGCGGGCTGGCCATCCTCTACCGTGAGCGACGTGTTGAGCAGCAGCACGCCTTGTTCGACCCACGGCGTCAGGTCATTGCCCTCCGGGATGCCTTTTTCGGGATACTCGGCGGCGATTTCCTTGAAGATATTGCGCAGGCTGGGCGGACGCTTGCAGCCGTCCGGCACCGAAAAGGCCAGGCCCTGCGCCTGCCCGGGGCCGTGATAGGGATCCTGGCCCAGGATCACCACCTTGACGTCGCCCGGCCGCAGCATCTCCAGGGCGCGAAAGGGCGCATGGGGGTAGACCGTGGCGCCGCCGGCCACACGCGCATCGACGTGGCGGCAGACTTCCTGCAGGGCCGCGGCGCACGGCGGCTCGCGCAGGGCGGCCGCCCATTCCGCGGGCAAACGGGAAACGAGTTGGGAGAGCGGGGTGCAGAGACGGTTTTCCATTCAGTAGCAAACGACTTCGACCGCGCCGCCGGGCCGGTGGCGGTTGGCCAGGTACTGCTTCATATCGCACTGGCTGATGTTGTCGGCCAGCTTGCGGATGGCGAGCAGATTCGTGTCCGTGTAGTTGCAGCCTATCCAGTAGCCCTCGGGTCTGGGCTGGAAATGCCAGGTGGATTTATAGCCGCGCGGCGACCGTTTTTCGGAATCCGGCGGCAGCGCGACGCCGTTGCGCGGATCGCCGGAAAAGAAGGTGATGCCTTGCAGGCGGTGGACGGCCTCGCGCCGGGGGTCTTCGATGACGGCCCAGCCGCCGGGCGTGAGCGGCGTCTGCTCGATCTGCAGCGTGCCGGGGCAGGGCGTCGCGACGCTGCGCGCCGCCAGGCAGCCCGGGGCGGCGGCGATCAAGGCAATGGCGGCGGCCGCGCGTGCAATGGTCGGGGCCGGGATGCGGGTCTTCATGGCGGTCGGACAATCACAGGTGGGGACGGTCAATGGCGTGGCATGGCATCCAGGCTTTCCAGAAGGCGGTTGCGGTAGCGCTGCATGACGGCTTGAATGGCCGCCATGCGCGCCGCCCATTCCGGCGGCTCGTTGCCGGGCGGGATGCGCGCGGCGGCCCAGATGGCATCCGGGAAATGCCGGTCGCCGCGCCAGCGCGGGATGATGTGCCAATGCAGGTGCGGCACCATGTTGCCGAGCGACGCGACGTTGATCTTGTCCGGCCGCAGGATCTCGCGCTGCGCCTCTTCGATACGCCATACCGCGTCCATGATCAGTTCTCGCCCGTGGCGCGACAGGCTGGTCATTTCCGGGATGTGGGAATTCCAGATGACACGCGTGTAGCCGGGGTAGTCCGGGTCCTCCACTTCGACGACGCGCAGATGGGTGCCGCGCCAAAGCTCGGCGCCGCCGGGCTGTTGGCAGAGCGGACAGTCGGGAAGCAGCGTGGTCATGGCAGGGGCGGGCAGTCGTACGAAAGGACCATGATAGTAGGCCGTTTTGCCGGTGCTATGCTTTTCCGGTTCCCAGGAGATGTATTCATGACCCAAGAAGCAAGCGTGGGCGCCACGCCGCGCCTGACCTCGCTATCGCACGGCGGCGGCTGCGGGTGCAAGATCGCGCCCGGCGTGCTGGCCGATCTGCTGGCGCGCTTTGCGCCGGCCCAGGCGTTTCCCGGCCTGATGGTTGGCACCGAGACGGCCGACGATGCGGCGGTTTACCGGCTCAACGACGAGCAGGCGCTGATCGCGACCACCGATTTTTTCATGCCCATCGTCGACGACCCCTACGACTTCGGCCGCATCGCCGCGACCAATGCGCTGTCGGACGTCTATGCGATGGGCGGCACGCCCATCATGGCGCTGGCTATCGTGGGCATGCCGATCAATGTGCTGCCGCGAGAAACCATCGCGGAGATCCTGCGCGGCGGGCAGGACGTCTGCACGCAGGCCGGCATCCCTGTGGCGGGCGGGCATACCATCGATTCCGTGGAACCCATCTACGGCCTGGCCGCGATGGGGCTGGTCCATCCGGCGCGCGTCAAGCGCAATGCGGATGCGCGCGCGGGCGACGTGCTGATTCTGAGCAAGCCCTTGGGCGTGGGCGTGCTGTCGGCGGCCTTGAAGAAGGGGCAGTTGGATGCCGATGGCTATCGCGCGATGATCGATGCCACGACGCGCCTGAATACGCCAGGCCCTGAGCTGGCGGCCTTGCCGGGCGTTCATGCGATCACCGACGTGACGGGATTCGGGCTGCTCGGCCATGCCCTGGAGATGAGTCGCGGCGCCGGTTTGCGCGCGCGCATCGACGTCGCGGCGCTGCCGTGGCTGCCCGGGGTGCGCGACCTCGCGGCCGAGGGAATGATCACGGGCGCTTCCGGCCGCAACTGGGCGTCGTACGGCGCGGCGATCGCGCTTGACGCCGCGGTTGATGCAACCGGGCGCGCGTTGCTGACGGACCCGCAAACGTCGGGCGGCCTGCTGGTGGCGTGCGATCGCGAGACGGCGCCGCAGGTGCTGGCCCTGTTGGCGCAGCAAGGGTTTACGCAGGCGGCAGTGGTCGGCGAAATGATGAATGGCGAGGCTGGCGTGGACGTTCGTCCGTAGCGCGGATGGCATGCCGGGCGCCGGTTGTCCGTATCGAAGCACACTCACCAACGTGAAAGGGAGGAGACATGGCGGAAATGGATGGCGGCCGGCAGATCCGGCAGGGCGAAGGGCGGGAGACGCGGGCGGATGGACCCGTGCTGGAGTTCTGGTTCGATTTCGCGAGTCCCTATAGCTTTCTGGCGATAGAGCGCATCGAGCCGATCGCCGCGGCGCGCGGCGTGACCGTAACGTATCGCCCTTTTCTCTTGGGACCCATTTTCAAGGCGCGCGGCTGGGACGATTCGCCATTCCGCCTGTTTCCCGATAAGGGCGAGTACATGATGCGCGAGGTGGCGCGTCTGGCCGACAAGTATGGGATCGCTTTCCGCCGGCCCACGGGGTTCCCCAGGATGGGCGTGCTGCCTTCGCGGGTGGCGCTGATCGGTCTGGAATCCGACTGGGGCAAGCGTTTCTGCCTGGAGATCTTTCGCGCGAACTTCGTGGACGATCTGGAGATGCAGCAGGAAGACGTGGTGGCCGAGCGGCTGCGGCGGGTGGGAGTCGAGCCTGGTCCGGTGATCGCGCGCGCAAAGAGCGATGAGATCAAGCAGGCGTTTCGGGATCAGGTGGAGCGGGCGCAGGCGTTGGGGATTTTCGGGGCGCCGATGATGTTCGCGGGGAAGGAGATGTTTTGGGGGAATGACCGGGTGGAGGATGCTTTGGAGTGGGCTGGCCGGGCGGGGTGATTTTTGGTGTGCCGCGATTGTGTTTCCGGGCCGCCCCTCCCTTACTTGTTTTTTGCGGTTGTGGGGCGCCTGCCGGGGCGGCGTTCCAGCATCAGGGCGTATAGCCGTTCGGCGGCGGGCGGGAGGCTCATGCCGCGGCGGGTGATGAGATGGATGCGGCGGACGAGGCCGGGGATTTTCAGTGGGCGGCTGACCAGGTCGGGGCGTTCGAACTCATACAGGGTCAACGCCGGGACGATGGTGATGCCGATGCCCGCGGCGATCATGCCGGTGACCGTGGCGAGTTGTTCGACCTCCATGACGGTTTTCATCGGATAGGGATGGAAGGCGCGTTCCAGCTGAAGCCTGACGCTGTGCGAGCGCGCCAGATGGATGAATGGCGCGGCGGCCAGGTCGGCCAGGCCGAGTTCGCGTTGCCGGGCCAGGGGATGGTCGGCGCGGCAGACCAGGTGGAAGCGATCGTTGCACAGCAGGCGCGCGTCCAGGTCCTGTGCGGGGATGCCGGAGGATGCCAGGGCCAGGTCCGCGCGTCCGCTGCGCACGCGCTCCAGACAGGGAACGGAAAGGACGTCGGCCAGCTCCAGTTCCACGCCGGGATGGCGGCGGCGGAATTCGGCGAAGATGCCGGGCAGCCAGCCGGATGCGATCGAAGGCAGGGCGGCGACCGAGACGCGGCCCTTGGCGAGCATGGCGTGGCCGCGGAAGTCGTCGATCATGTCGTCGAAGTTGTCCAGCACCCGGCGCGCGGATCCTTCCAGCAGCTTGCCTTGGGGCGTCAATTCGACATTGCGGGTGTCGCGGTCGAACAGGCGATAGCCCAGCGCGTCCTCGATCGATTTGATCAGGGCGCTGAAAGCCGATTGGGAGAGATGGCACTGACGTGCGGCGCGGGTGAAGCTGCGCTGTTCGGCCAGGGCCAGGAAGGCGCGCAAATCCCGCGTCGAGAGATTTATCTCTTTCATCGCATAATCGATTCAAATTTTCGGCTTCTCCGATTCTAGTCTCCACGGTACAGTGCGTGCCCAAGGGCGTTCCTCGCCCCGCGATCGCCGGTCCGCCGGCAGGCAAGCGTTGCCGGCGCGCATAAGAATTCATACCGGCGCCTAGGAGACAAACCATGACGATGACCCGTCGCACCCTGTTGCGGACCCTGGCGGCCAGCCCCGCGCTGGCGCTTGGCGTGCCCCGCCTGGCCAGCGCCGCGCCCGAGTTTTCGTACAAGTACGCCCATAACCTGCCCATGACGCATCCGCTGCATCTGCGGGCGCAGGAAGCGGTGGACCGGATCCGCAAGGAGTCGAACGGCAGGCTGGAAATCACCATCTTCCCCAACAACCAGCTGGGCGGCGATACCGACATGCTGTCGCAGGTGCGTAGCGGCGGTATCGAACTGTTCACGCCGTCGGCGCTGGTCATCGCCACCGTCGTGCCGGTGGCCGCCATCAATGCCGTGGGTTTTGCGTTTTCCGATTACGGCCAGGTGTGGAAGGCCATGGACGGCCCCCTGGGCGCGCACGTGCGGCAGAAGATCGCCAAGGCGAACCTGTACGCCTTCGAGAAGATGTGGGACAACGGGTTCCGCCAGATCACCACCAGCAACAAGCCCATCGCCAATGCGCACGACCTGGACGGGACGAAGATCCGCGTGCCGGTGAGCCCGCTATCGATTTCGATGTTCAAGGCGCTGTCGGCCGCGCCGGCCAGCCTGCAGTTCAGCGAGGTCTATTCCGCGCTGCAGACACGCATTGTGGATGCGCAGGAAAACCCGTTGCCCATCATTCAGGCGGCCAAGCTGTACGAGGTGCAGAAGTACTGCTCTCTGACCAACCATATCTGGGACGGCTACTGGTTCATCGCCAACGGCCGCGCCTTCCGCCGCCTGCCGCCCGAGTTGCAGAAGTTGTGGGAGACGGCGTTCAACGACGCCGGCATGCAGCAGCGGGAAGACCTGAAGAAGATGAATGCATCCATCCGCAGCGATCTGGAGGCCAAGGGGCTGGCGTTCAATGCGCCGAAATCCGAGAGCTTCCAGGCCGCGCTGCGCCAGGCCGGCTTCTATCAGGAGTGGCGCGGCAAGTTCGGCGATGAAGCGTGGGGGCTGCTGGAAGGCGCCGTGGGCAAGCTGGCGTAGCGGGACGGCGGCGCGCCAAGGGGGGCGATATGCACACAGAGGCAGGCTACTACACGGGTGAAACCAAGGCGGCCGGGGCCTGGACGCGCGGCGCGGCCGCGGCCGACGTGCTGTTCGGCCTGGCGGTCGAGATCCCCGCGGCCTTGCTGGTCGTGGCGGAAATCTGCGTCCTGCTGGCGGGGGTGATCGCGCGCTACGTCTTTCATTCGCCGCTGGTGTGGGGCGACGAACTGGCGTCCATCCTGTTCCTCTGGCTGTCCATGCTGGGCGCGGTCGTGGCGCTGCGCCGCGGCGAACATATGCGTATGACGGCCCTGCTGTCGCGGGCGTCGCCGGCCACGCGGGCGCTGCTGGACGCGGTGGCCGTGGCGGCCTCGCTCTGCTTCATGGCGCTGGTGCTGCCGCACGCGTGGGAATACGCGGCAGAGGAGGCCATCGTGACGACGCCGGCGCTGGAAATCTCCAATGCGTGGCGCGCGTCGGCCCTGCCGACGGGCTTCGTTTTGATGGCCGGTTTCGCGCTGCTGCGGCTGGCGCGCGCCGGGTCGTGGCGGCACGCGCTGGCGGCGGCGGGAATCGTCGCGGCGGTGGCCGGCGTCTTCATGCTGGCGCAGCCGCTGCTGGCTGGCCTCGGCAAGATCAACCTGCTCGTCTTCTTCGTGGGGCTGGTCGCGGCCAATGTCTTCCTGGGCGTGCCGATCGCGTTCTCCTTCGCGCTCGCCACCTTCGGCTATCTGGCGCTGACCACGCAGACCCCGCTGATGGTCATGGTGGGGCGCATGGACGAGGGCATGTCGCATCTGATTCTGCTCGCGGTGCCGATGTTCATCCTGCTGGGCCTGCTGATCGAGATGACCGGCATGGCGCGCGCCATGATCGGCTTCCTGGCGAGCCTGCTCGGACACGTGCGCGGCGGCCTGTCGTACGTGTTGATCGGCGCCATGTACCTGGTGTCGGGAATCTCCGGTTCCAAGGTCGCCGACATGGCTGCGGTGGCGCCCGCGCTGTTCCCCGAGATGAAGGAGCGCGGGGCGAAGCCGGGCAACCTGGCGGCATTGCTTTCCTGCACGGGCGCGCAGACGGAAACCATTCCGCCGAGCATCGTGCTCATCACCATCGGTTCGGTTACCGGCGTGTCCATTGCGGCGCTGTTCACCGGCGGCATGCTGCCGGGCGTGGCGTTGGGCCTCGCGCTGGCGGTCATCGTCTGGCGCCGCAGCCGCGGCGAGGACCTGTCCCGGGTGCGGCGCGCGCCCGCCCGCGAGATCGGCCGCCTGTTCCTGGTGGCGGTGCCGGCGCTGCTGCTGCCTTTCCTGATCCGCGCCGCCGTCGTCGAAGGCGTGGCTACCGCCACCGAGGTGTCCACCATCGGCATCGCCTATTCCGTGCTGGCGGGACTGCTGTTCTACCGCCGCTTCGACTGGCGCCGGCTGCCGGCCATGCTGGTCGACACGGCGGCGCTGGCGGGCGCGATCATTTTCATCGTCGGCGCCGCCACGGCGATGGCGTGGGGGCTGACGCAATCCGGCTTTTCGCAGGACCTGGCCGAACTCATGCGGCGCATGCCGGGCGGCACGACGGGCTTCCTGCTCGTTTCCATCGTCGCTTTCGTCATCCTGGGCAGCGTGCTGGAAGGCATTCCCGCCATCGTGCTGTTCGGGCCGCTGCTGTTTCCCATCGCCCGCGCGGTCGGCGTCAATGAAGTGCACTACGCCATGGTGGTGATCCTGTCGATGGGCCTGGGGCTGTTCGCGCCGCCCTTCGGCGTGGGTTATTACGGCGCTTGCGCCATCAGCAAGGTCGGCGCGGACGAAGCCATGCCACACATGTGGGGATATCTGGCCGCGCTGGCGGTGGGCGTGCTGCTGGTGGCATTCATACCGTGGATCTCCACGGGCTTTCTTTGATCGAGGTGTGACATGAGTCGGTTGTTCGGCGAGGTGCGGCAGGCGGGATACGTCGTGCACGACATCCAGAAGGAAATGCGGCATTGGAGCGAGACTTTGGGCATCGGCCCGTGGTTCTATGCCGAGCGCGTGCCGGTTCGCAACTTCATGTACCGCGGCCAGCCCTCGCCCATCGAAGTGTCCGTGGCGCTGGCCAATTCCGGCCCCCTGCAGATCGAGCTGATCCAGCAGCGCAACGATGCGCCGTCGATGTACAAGGCTTTCCTGGACGCGGGCCGCACCGGCTTGCAGCACCTGGCGTACTGGACCGAGAACTTCGACGAGGACGTGGAACGTCTGGCGGCACACGGATTGAAGGTGGGCATGAGCGGCGAGGTCGGCGACCGGGGGCGCTACGTCTACTACGAGACCGAAACGCATCCCGGCACGGTCATCGAACTGTCGGAAGTGGCCGGCCCGAAGGGCAAGCTGTTCCGCATGATCCGCGAGGCATCGATCGGCTGGGACGGCCGCGATCCCGTGCGTCCCTTCCCCGATCTGTCCACCCTCTAGGCGGCGTCATGACGGACACATCGCGGCGCGACTTCCGCGCGACCTATCTGATCGAAACGCCCTTCCCCCTGGAACAGGCCGCCGACGTGCTGGCCGGCGAACAATCCAGCGGGACCTTCGTCCGCGTGGCGGGCGAGACCGACGACCTGCGCCGCCGCTCGCGCGCGGTGGTGGAATCGATCCAGGAGCTGGGCGTCTCGGACACGCCCAGCCTGCCCAACGCCTACCTGGCGCGGCGTGGCGTCAAAGGGCCTTTCCGGCAGGCGCATATCACCGTGTCCTTTCCCATCGACAATGTCGGCGCGAACCTGCCGACGCTGGCCGCCACGGTCGCCGGCAATATCTACGACCTGGGCGAGATGACTGGCGTCAAGCTGCTGTCCCTTGATCTGCCCGCCGATTACGTGCGCCGCTTCGATGCCCCCCGCCACGGCGTGCGGGGCACCCGGGCCCTGACCGGGCGCGCGGCGGGGCCCGTGCTGGGCACCATCATCAAGCCCAACGTCGGCATGCCGCCGGAAGAGACCGCCCGCGTCGTGGCGGGCCTGTGCGCGGCCGGCGTCGACTTCATCAAGGATGACGAAGTCATGGCGAATCCGCCGCATTCGCCGCTGGCGAAGCGGGTGGAAGCCGTGATGCGCGTGATCAACGAGCATGCGGGACGCACCGGCCGCAAGGTGATGTACGCGTTCAATATCTCGGACGACGTGGACGCCATGCGATCCCATGCCGCGCTGGTGGAGGCCGCCGGCGGCACCTGCGTGATGGCCAGCCTGAACTGGTGCGGCTTCAGCGCCATCCAGGCCTTGCGCCGGGCCACGCCGCTCGCCGTGCACGGACACCGCAACGGGCTGGCGGCGATGGCGCGGCATCCGGCGCTGGGCATGGCGTTTCCCGCCTACCAGGCCTTGTGGCGGCTCGCCGGCGTCGATCAGCTGCACGTCAACGGCCTGGGCGGCAAGTTCTACGAAAGCGACGACAGCGTGATCGCGTCGGCGCGCGCCTGCCTGACGGCGATGGCAGGCGACGATGCCGTCATGCCGGTGTTCTCGTCTGGGCAATGGGCCGGCACGGTCCCCGCCACGTTTGCCGCGCTGGGCACGGAGGACCTGATTTTCCTGTCCGGCGGAGGCATCCTGGGCCATCCCGATGGCGCCGCGGCGGGCGTGCAAAGCATCCGCGACGCCTGGGAAGCGGCGGCCGCCGGCGTGCCGCTGCCGGAATTCGCCCGCAACCGGCCGGCGCTGGCGCAGGCGCTGGCGTTCTATGGTTGACGGTGCCGGTCCGCGTCCGGCTGCCGCGCAGCCGCGGCTGGCGTACTACGGCGACGACTTCACCGGGTCCACCGACACCCTGGCGGCCGTGGTGTCGGCGGGCTGGCGTGCGGTCCTGTTTCTGGACGTCCCGGACCCCGACGACCTGGCCCGCTTCGGACCGCTGGACTGCGTCGGCGTGGCAGGCACGGCGCGCGCCATGCCGCCTGCGGAAATGGACGACGCCCTGCCGCGCCTCTTCCGCGGATTGGCCGCTACCGGCGCCCAGGTGCTGCACTACAAAACCTGTTCGACCTTCGACAGCGCGCCGCACGTGGGCAGCATCGGCCACGCAATCCGGCTGGCGTGGCGGACCTTGGGAGAACGCCCCGCATTCATCGTGGGCGGCCAGCCGAACCTGGGCCGTTATTGCCTGTTCGCGAACCTGTATGCGCGCGCGGGACAAAACGGCCAGGTCTACCGGCTCGACCGCCATCCCACCATGAGCCGCCATCCCGTCACGCCCATGGACGAAGCCGACCTGCGGCGGCATCTGGCGCGGCAGGGATTGGATCGCATCGCCTCCTTCGATATCGAAATGCTTGAACAGGACGCCGCGCGGCAGAGCCAACGGCTTGAGGCCATGTTGCGCGAGGGGACTCCTGTGGTGCTCTTCGACGTGGCCCGCGCGGAGCACCTGCCCAGAATCGGCGGCCTGCTGCGCGGCCGGCTGGCGGCTGGCGCACCGCTGCTGACGGTGGGCCCGACCGGAGCCGTGCAGGCGCTGATCGCCGCCGATGAAAGGGATGGCGGCGGATCGGACACGCCGGGCGCGCGGCAGGATGCGGCGGCGAACCCGGCGCCGGGTCGCGTCGCCCAGACGTTCATCGTGGCGGGCAGCCGTTCGCCGGTGACCGCCGCGCAGATCCGGGCCGCGGAATCGTCAGGCTTCGTCTCGCTGGCGCTGGATCCGGCCGCCATGGCGGCGGGCGACGGCGACTACATCGCTGCCGCGACGGCCCGCGTGTGCGCGGCACTGGCCGAAGGCCGCAGTGTCGTGGCGCATACAACGCTGGCCGAGGCCTCCGGCGCGTCGCGCGCCGGCTTTACCAGGGCGCTTGCGCTTGCCGGCGGCTGTCTCATGGCCGACGTGCTGCGGCGTCATCCGCTCGCCCGCGTCGGCTTCGCCGGCGGCGATACGTCCAGCCTGGCGGTGCAATCCTGGGGCGCGCGGGCGCTCACCTTCTCCTACGCCGTCAGTACGGGCGTGGCGGTATGCAGGGTACACGCGCCCGGCCATCCCGCCGATGGTGTGGAGCTGATGCTCAAAGGCGGGCAGATGGGGCCGCCGACATTGTTCGCCGATCTGCTGGCGGGCGCGGCCTGATCGCCGCGCAGGCGCAAGGCAACCGCCACTGCAAGGCGGCGGCCGGCGTCTTCGAGACGGCCGCCCCGGCCTTCAAGCCGGCAGCGTCACGGACACGGGCCGGCCTTCCGCATAGGCCTGCAAGGCAGCCCGCAGCCGCACCATGCCCTGGCGGATCTCGGCCGCGCTCATGGTGGCGAAGGACAGGCGCATGGCGCTGACGTCGGCCTGCGCCGGGTCCGGATAAAAGGCCTTGCCCGGCACATACACCACTTCGTGCTCGATGGCGTAGGGCAGCACCTTGCCCGCGTCGATATCGCCGTTGAATCGCGCCCAGCAGAACATGCCGCCCTGCGGCTTGCGGAAGGTCACCCGGTCCGCCAGTTCTTCCGTCAACGCGCGCGCCAGCGCATCGCAGCGGCCCGCGTAAGCCTCGCGGATGCGCGGCACGTGGGCGTGATAGCGGCCGTCTTCGATGTACTGCGCGACGATTTCCTGGATCCAGGCCGACGACGCCATATCGTCGGCGGCCTTCGCGCCGACGCAGCGCCGCCGCACTTCGGCAGGCGCGATCATCCAGCCGATGCGCAGCGCCGGCGCCATGGTCTTGGACATGCTGGAGATATACGCCACCCAGTTGCGCTGTTCGCCTTCGGCCAGGGCGGCCAGCGGCGGGACGGTCTCGCCTTCGAAACGCAGCTCCCCGTAGGGATCGTCCTCCACCAGGAGGAAGCGGTATCGCGCGGCCAGTTCCAGCAACCGCCGGCGCCGTGCAAGGCTCAGCGTGGCGCCGCAGGGATTCGAAAATGTCGCCACCACGCTGACCAGCTTGGGCTGGACGCGCGCGGCCAGCGCTTCCAGGGCGTCCAGGTCGATGCCGTCCGGTCCCGACGGTACGGCGTGAACAGTCGCGCCGGTGTGCCGCAAGGCCTGCCGCGAATTCGGAAAACAGGGGCTTTCGATGATGGCGGCATCGCCGGGCTGCAGCATGACCCGCGCAAGCAGCGCCAGCGACTGTTGCGAGCCGCCGGTGACGGCAAGCTCCGTGTCCGGGTCGCACTGGATGCCGCGTTCGGCCGACAGCCGCGCCAGTTGCGCGCGCAGCGCGGCCTGGCCTTCGATGTTGGAGTATTGCAGGCAGGCCGCCAATCGGGCGCCGACCTTGGCGGAGGCGGCGTTCAGGCCTTCGACGTCGAACAGTTCGGTGGCCGGGTAGCCGCCGGCCATGCTGATGGTGCCGGGCCGGTTTGCGTAGGGAACGAGGGAGCGGATGGGCGAAGCCGCGGGGATTTCAAAGGGTGCCGCGAAGCGGTAGCCGGGCACGGGCGGAGACGACATGATGGACGCCTGGTTCGAGGTGCGAGATGCCGCTGCAGGGAGCGGGCCGGATGCCGGGAGATTCTAAACTAGCGCCTGTTGGCGTCCGAAGAGTTTGCAATGTCCGTCTCCGATACCCTGGCCAGCCGCCTGGCCGACCTGCAATCCCGCATCGCCGCGGCCTGCCGCCGCGCCGGCCGCGATCCCGCCGAAGTCGCCTTGCTGCCCGTCAGCAAGACCTTCGGGACCGATCGCATCCGCGAGGCGGCCGCGCTCGGTCTGCGCCGTTTCGGCGAGAGCAGGATGCAGGAAGTCCGGGACAAGGCCGGTGCGCTGGCCGATCTGCCGATCGATTGGGTGGTGATCGGCCATCTGCAGACCAACAAGGCCAAGGACGCCGCCCGGCTGGCGGCGGAAGTCCAATCGCTGGACCGCCTGGATCTTGCGCAGGCGCTGGACCGCCGGCTGCAGCAGGAAGGGCGGACGCTGGACGTTCTGGTGCAGGTGAAAACGTCGCCGGAACCCAGCAAGTTCGGCCTGGATCCGGCGGAATTGCCGGGTTTCGTGCGCGCGGTGGCGCGCGATCATCCCGCGCTGCGCGTGCGCGGCTTGATGACCCTGGCCGTCAATTCCGCCGATGCGCAGGCGGTGCGGGCCTGTTTTCGTGCACTGCGCACCTGGCGCGACCGCCTGCGCGACGAAGCCGTGCAAGGCGTGGAGATGTCGCGGCTGTCCATGGGCATGAGCGGCGACTTCGAGCTGGCCATCGAAGAAGGCTCCACCGAAGTCCGCATCGGCAGCGCGCTGTTCGGCGCGCGCGATTACGGACCGGCCGCCGCGACCTAGGCGTCGTGCCAGATCAGTGCTTGTGCGCGCCCATGTCCATGCCATGCATGGATCCGCTCATCGCGGGCGCCTTGTAGGTCAGCGGCTGTACCTTGAATTTGACCTGCACGTCGCCGGCATGGCGGAAGCTCAGCGTGGCGGGGATCTCCATGCCCTCCTTGAAGGGGGCTTTCAGCTTCATGAACATGATGTGATAGCCGCCCGGCGCGAACACGACCTTGCCGTGCCCGGGAATCGGCACGCCGCCCTCCGCCTCCCGCATGGTCGAAACCCCGTTGCTGGTGACGGTCTGGTGGACGCTGACGCTGGCCGCCGCGTCCGACTTGACGGCAATGAGCTGATCGCCGTCCTTGCCCTGGTTCTGGATCGTCATGTAGCCGCCGCCCGCGGTTTGTCCGGGCGCGGTGGCCCGCACCCATAGATCGTCCAGCGCAATGTCGCCGGCCGTGTAGTCGTGCGCCCAGACGGCGCCGTGAAAGGCCAGGACAGCGGCCCCCAGGGCCAGGCGGGAAAACGTCATGCGAGTCTCCAGTACAAGTGAACCGTATGCCAACGGCTTCGATGGGGCCGCGACCGGCGCAGCGGCGGGAAGCCGGCGCCTAGTTTACTCAGCCCCCGTGCCGCGCCGGCGGATCAACCCACGCGCAGCGTCGAGTACCGCATCCGTCAGGGCCGACATGGTGTCCGATGCCACGCGCCAATGCTGCCAGTACAACGGCGTGTCCTCGAAAGCGCGGGCGCGCAGCAGCACCAGCCTGCCCGCGTCCAGATCCGCCTGGACCAGGGGCAGCGGATTCATGGTCCAACCCAGGCCGGCCAGCGACGCCCGCACGAAGGCGCGCGCCGATGGCAGCCACCACACCGGGGGTTGCCACGGCGCGCCGCGCATGATGCGTCGTGCGAACCGGCCCTGCAGCGCGTCCTTGCGGTTGTAGACGAGCACCGGCGCGGCGGCCAGCGATTGCGCGTTGACGCCGCCCGAGAAGTAGCGTCGATGGAATTCCGGGCTGCAGGTGGCCGCGTAGCGCATGCTGCCAAGCGCGTGCAAACGGCAGCCCTGCACCGGCTCGGCCAGCGTGGTGACCGCGCCCATCACCGCGCCGCTGCGCAGAAGCTCGGCGGTATGGTCCTGGTCTTCCGCGCGCAGGTCCAGGGTGGCGCGGGTGCGCGCGGCAAAGCCGATGGCGGCGTCCATGAACCAGGTCTCCAGGCTGTCGTGGTTGACGGCGACCGGCAACGTCGCCCGGGGTGTGTCTTCGGCCACGCCGAGCCGGTTCAGCGCATCGTGCTCCAGCAATGCCGCCTGTTCCGCCAATTGGACGAGAACGCGGCCGTCGGGCGTCGCCGTGGCGGGAGATGTCCGCTGCACGAGCAGGCGCCCGACGCGGTCTTCCAGCGCCTTGATCCGCTGCGAGACTGCCGACGGCGTGACGTGCAGCGCCGCGGCGGCGCGCTCGAAGCTGCCCTCGCGCACGACCGCGGCGAGGGCGCGCAATTGGGCGTGATCCAGGTTCATGCAAGCGGGTCCAGGTTGTTGTGAAGGCGCTGGAAGGTATTTAGCCGCGCTAAATACGCGTTAGTGAAATTAGCTGTTCTTTATATCGGCTGCAAGTGAGAATGCCGCCATCATGAACGCCGCATTCGACTTTTTCTCTCCCTGGATGTCGGGCCTGGCCACCGGCATGGGCCTGTTCGCCGCCGTGGGGGCGCAGAGCGCCTTCATCCTGCGGCAGGGGCTGCAGCGCGCCCACATCGGCAGCGTGCTGGCCGTTTGCGCCGCGGCGGACGCCGTCTGCATTTGCGCCAGCGTGCTGGCCTGGCGCCACCTGGCAGCGACCGCCCCGTGGCTGGTGCCGGCGATGACGTGGGCCGGCGCAGCTTTCCTGGCCGCCTACGCCGCGCGTTCCGCCTTGCGCGCCTGGGCGCGCGGCGACGGCCTGGCGCCCGCCAGCCAGGCGGCGGCCACTCGGGGCGCGGCGATGCTGGCGGCGCTGGGGTTCACTCTCATCAACCCGCACTTCTGGCTGGACATCGTGTTGATCGCGTCGCTCGCGCAGGCCTTCGGCGAGCACGCGCCAGCCTATGCGCTTGGCGTGGTGGCGGCCAGTATTTTCTGGCTGCTGACCCTGGGCGGCGGCGCGCGGCTGCTGCGCCCGGTCTTCCGCGATCCCCGCGCATGGCGGGTGCTGGACGGCGGCGTCGCGATTGTGATGGCGGCGCTGGCGTGGCGCCTGCTCACGCGCGCCATCTGAAGCGCTCCGGCCCGGCGCCAGCGCGTCGTCCTTCCCGCGATGCACAGACCCTAGCCGTAGTTCTTCAGCCCTTCCAGGTCGATCACCCGCACGCCGCGATACTCCACCTTCAAAAGGCCCGCGTTCTCCAGCGTGCGCAGCGCCTGGTTGGCTCGCTGGCGCGATACCCGCGCCAGGTAGCCCACTTCTTCCTGCGTGATGCTCAGACGCAGCCCCATGCCGGGGTACAGGAGCGGATTGAACAGCTCCGCCAGGCAGCGCGCGACGCGCGCTTCGGCATCCAGCAGGCGGTCGTTTTCCGCCTTGCCGATGAACTGCGCCACGCGTTCGTTCAACTGGTCCAGCAGATAGCGGTTGAAAGGGATGCTGCTGTCGAGCAGGGCTTCGAAGGTGGCGGCCGGCAGACGGGCGATGACGGAGTCGCGCAAGGCCACTACATCGTATTTGCGCGCCTCGCGCTTCAAAAGAGACCCTTCGCCGATCCAGCCGCCGGCCGGAACGCCGGTGAGCGAGGCCATCTTGCCCTCCGCGTTGCCCACCGACACCTTTACCAGGCCGGCGAGCACGCCGATCCAGGCCTGCGCCAGCTCGCCCTTGCGTTCGACGATGGCGCCCGCCGGCGTGTGCTGCACCGTCAGGTCCTTGACCACGCGCGCCTGTTCGTCCGGCGTCAGCAGCCGGAACCAGGCGGCGGACAATTGCAAGGCGTCGGTCACCTGCATCGGGATATACCCCTACTTGCCCCTATATCGGTGTGGATTGTCGCGAATGCGACAGTCGGGTCCGATGCAAGCTTATACCTTAAGCGCACATGAAAGCGCAGCGATAACGCGCGGTCCGCAGGCTCGAATGCAGGCTCCCAGCGCCAGGCACGGGAGCCGAATGCGGAACCCAACAGGAGACAACGTGGCGCAATCCCAGCCCGCACCCTCGCCCGGGCCGGCGGCGGACACCTTTCCCGCCCTGCTGCTCGGACACGCGCGCCAGCGCGGCGACCGTCCGGCCATCCGGGAAAAAGACCTGGGCATCTGGCAGACCCTGACCTGGTCGCAGGTAGCCAGCCTGGCCAGCCATGTCGTGCACGGGCTGGCGGCGCTGGGCGTGGCCCAGGGCGATCATGTCGCCGTAGTGGGGGAAAACCGCCCCCGGCTGTACATCGCCATGATGGCCGCGCAATGCCTGGGCGCCATACCGGTGCCGCTTTACCAGGACGCTGTGGCACAGGAAATGGCCTTCGTCCTGCGCGATGCGGCGATCCGCGTGGTGATCGCGGAAGACCAGGAACAGGTGGACAAGATGCTCGAGATCCGCGAGCAGTGTCCCGACCTGCGCCACGTCGTCTACGACGATCCGCGCGGACTGCGCCATTACACCGATGCGCTGCTGATGTCTTTCGATGAGCTGCTGCGCCAAGGCGCGCAGGCTGCCGCGCGCGACCCCGCCTTTTTCGAGCGCAGCGCGCGCGCCGTGCGGCCGGAGCAAACCGCGGCCATGTTCTACACGTCCGGCACCACGGGCAAGCCCAAGGGCGTGGTGCTGACCCATGCCGCCCTGATCGACCGTGCGCGGGCCATCGAGCGCATGGAGAAGCTGACCGACCGCGAGGACGTGCTGGCCTATCTGCCGCCGGCTTGGATCGGACAGAACATGTTCTCGTATACGCAGCTGCTGGTCACCGGCTTTACCGTCAACCACCCGGAGTCGCCAGCCACCGTGGCCATCGATATGCGCGACATCGGACCGACGTACTACTTCGCCCCGCCGCGCATCCTCGAAGACCTGCTCACCCATGTGCTGATCCGCATGGAGGACGCCGGACTGCTCAAGCGCCGGCTTTTCCAGTCCTGCATGGCGTTGGCGCGGCGCGTCGGCGTGCGTCTGCTTGACGGCCAGCAGGTGAGCCTGCGCGACCGCCTGCTGTACGCGCTTGGCGACGTGCTGATCTACGGCCCGCTGCGCAATGCGCTCGGCATGAGCCGCGTGCGGGTGGCCTATACCGCGGGCGAGGCAATCGGCCCGGACCTGTTCGCCTTCTATCGTTCGATCGGCATCAACCTGAAGCAGTTGTACGGGTCCACCGAGACGTCCGTCTTCGTATGCGTGCAACCGGACGGGCGCGTCAGGCCGGACACGGTCGGGCCGCCGGTCGAGGGCGTCCGCATCCGCGTGGCCGACAACGGCGAGATCCTGGTGCAGAGCCCGGGACTGTTCAAGGAGTACTACCGCAATCCGGAAGCCACGCAGGCCGCGCGCGACGGGGAAGGCTGGTTCCACACCGGCGACGCCGGCTTCCTGGACGACGACGGGCAGCTCAAAATCATCGACCGGGCCAAGGACGTCGGCAAGCTGGCCGACGGCAGCCTGTTCGCGCCGAAGTACATCGAGAACAAACTCAAGTTTTTCCCATACATCAAGGAAGCGGTGGCGTTCGGCGCGGGACGCGACGCGGTATGCGCGTTCGTCAACATCGATCTGGAAGCGGTGGGCAATTGGGCGGAGCGGCGCGGGCTGCCCTACGCCGGCTATACCGACCTGGCAGGCAAGCCCGAGGTCTACGCGCTTATCGCCGAATGCGTCGAGCAGGCCAACGCCGAACTTGCGCGCGACGCGCGCCTGGCGGCTTCGCAGGTGCGGCGATTCCTGATCCTGCACAAGGAGCTGGATCCCGACGACGACGAGCTGACGCGTACGCGCAAGGTGCGCCGCGCCTTCATCGCGCAGAAGTACGCGGTCCTGGTTGACGCCTTGTTCGAAGGCAGGCCGTCGCAGTATGTGGAAACGGAAGTGAAATTCGAAGACGGGCGCGTGGGGCGGATTGCAGCGACGCTGCCGATACGCGAGGTGCGGGTCTATCCGGCCGTGGCCGGGAAGGCGGCGTGATGACGGTTCGGACCGGCGCCGCGACGGGAGCGCAACGATGAGTCTGACGGCGGCCATTCCCGCAGCCGCCGCCACGGCGCCGCTGAGCGTGCCGCCGGCGGCGGCCGCCCATCATCCCGACCGCGCCAGGCGGGTCGGCGGGGTGATCCTCGATATGCAGAATATTTCGCTGCGCTTCGGCGGCGTGAAGGCGCTGACGGACATATCGTTCGACGTCCGCGAACACGAAATCCGCGCCATCATCGGACCCAACGGCGCCGGCAAGAGCTCCATGCTGAACGTCATCAACGGCGTCTACACGCCGCAGGAAGGGGCCATTGTTTTCCAGGGCCAGCGGTACACCCGCATGACCCCCCGCCGGGCCGCCGAGATGGGCATCGCCCGCACCTTCCAGAACCTGGCGCTGTTCAAGGGCATGAGCGTGCTGGACAACATCATGACGGGCCGCAACCTGCGCATGAAGTCCGGGCTGCTGGCGCAGGCCCTGCGCATCGGTCCGGCGGCGCGCGAGGAGATCCGGCACCGCGAGTTCGTCGAGAACATCATCGATTTCCTGGAGATCCAGGCCTACCGCAAAGTGCCCGTGGGGCGCCTGCCGTACGGCCTGCAGAAGCGGGTGGACCTGGGCCGGGCGCTGGCGATGGAGCCGCGCATGCTGCTGCTGGACGAGCCCATGGCAGGCATGAACATCGAGGAAAAGCAGGATATGTGCCGTTTCATCCTGGATGTGAACGATGAGTTCGGCACCACGATCGTGCTGATCGAACACGACATGGGCGTGGTGATGGATATCTCGGACCGGGTGGTGGTGCTGGACTACGGCCGCAAGATCGGCGACGGCGACCCCGCTCAGGTGCGGGCCAACGAGGAAGTGGTGCGCGCCTATCTGGGCGTATCGGCTTGAGGCGGGGCCGGCTTGCCGGCCCAAAGGGGAGGCGCGATGGGCTTTTTCCTGGAGACGCTGTTCGGCGGATTGATGAGCGGCATGCTGTACGCCCTGATCGGGCTGGGCTTCGTGCTGATCTTCAAAGCCTCCGGGGTGTTCAATTTCGCACAGGGCGCGATGGTGCTTGTGGCGGCGCTGTCGATGGCCCGGTTCTCCGAATGGATCCCGCAATGGCTCGGCGTTGAAAGCGCGCTGCTTGGCAACGTGCTGGCATTCATCGTCAGCGCCGCGTTGATGTACGGCCTGGCGGTGCTGGTGGAGCGGCTGGTGCTGCGCCATCTGGTGAACCAGGAAGCGACCACGCTGCTGATGGCGACGCTCGGCATCAGCTATTTCCTGGACGGCGCCGGCCAGGTGGCCTTCGGCAGTTCGGTCTATTCGGTCAACGTCGGGATGCCGAAGGATCCCGCCATCATCCTGGAACGCGTCTTCGAAGGCGGTTTGCTCCTCAATCTGGAGGACCTGACCGCGGCGGTGATTGCAGCCTTGCTGGTGGCGGCATTGGCGCTGTTCTTCCAGTTCACCGGCACGGGGCGGGCCTTGCGCGCGGTGGCGGACGACCATCAGGCGGCGCAGTCCATCGGCATTCCGTTGAACCGAATCTGGGTGGTGGTTTGGAGCGTGGCCGGGTTGGTCGCGCTGGTGGCCGGCGTGATCTGGGGATCCAAGTTCGGCGTCCAGTTCACGCTGGCCACCGCCGCGTTGCGCGCGCTGCCCGTGGTGATTCTGGGCGGGCTCACCTCCATACCCGGCGCGATTCTGGGCGGCCTCATCATCGGAGTGGGCGAGAAATTGTCGGAAGTCTATCTGGGCCCGATGGTGGGCGGCGGCATCGAGATCTGGTTCGCCTACGTCCTGGCCCTGGTGTTCCTGCTGTTCCGGCCCCAGGGCCTGTTCGGCGAAAAGATCATCGACCGGGTGTAAGACGCCATGCTCTATCGCGAAAACGGCCAGTTCAAGACCAGCTACCTGGCGGACCAGCAGATATTCCCCATCCGGCAGGACCGCATCTTCATCGCGGTGCTGCTGGCGGCGGCGTTCGTGGCCGTGCCGCTGCTCGCCAGCGACTATTTCCTGCGCGCGATCCTGATTCCGTTCCTGATCCTGTCGCTGGCCGCCGTCGGGCTGAACGTCCTGGTCGGCTATTGCGGCCAGATTTCGCTGGGAACCGGCGCCTTCATGGCCGTCGGGGCGTACGCGGCATGGAACTTCGGCGTGCGCATGCCCGGAATGCCGCTGTTGCTGCAGATGGTGCTGGGCGGCCTTTGCGCCACCGCGGTGGGGGTGGTGTTCGGGATTCCAAGCCTGCGCATCCGGGGCCTTTACCTGGCGGTGGCGACGCTGGCCGCGCAGTTCTTCGTCGATTGGGCGTTCCTTCGCATCCCTTTCTTCACCAACTATTCCCCTTCGGGCAGCGTCTCGGTGCCCCCGCTGGAAGTCTTCGGCGTGCCGCTGCAGACATCCGCCCAGAAGTACCTGTTCGTGCTGGCGGTGGTCAGCGTCTTTTCGCTGCTGGCCAAGAATCTGGTCCGCGGCGCCATCGGCCGCGAATGGATGGCCATCCGCGACATGGACGTGGCGGCGGCCGTCATCGGCATCCGCCCCATGTACGCCAAGCTGACGGCCTTCGCCGTCAGCGCCTTCATCGTCGGGGTGGCCGGCGTGCTCTGGGGCTTCATCCACCTGGGCGCCTGGGAACCGCTGGCCTTCGATCTCGGCCGCTCGTTCCAGCTGCTGTTCATGGTCATCATCGGCGGGCTGGGCTCCATCCTGGGCAGCTTTTTTGGCGCGGCCTTCATCGTGCTGGTGCCGGTGCTGCTATCGAACATCCCGCGCCTGCTCGGCCTGCCGCTGGCCGTGGATACCGCGTCGCACATCGAGCACATGGTGTTCGGCGCCCTCATCGTGTTCTTCCTTATCGCCGAGCCGCACGGGCTGGCGCGTCTCTGGAGCATCGGCAAGGAGAAGCTGCGCATCTGGCCGTTCCCGCATTGACGCCATTTTCAAAAACGAGGTCCGGCACGGATCGGACCGGACGCGGTGATCCGCACCAACAGGAGGTCATGGAGATGAAACGCTTGAAGACAGGACTCGCGGCGGCCCTGGTGCTTGCCGGCGCCGCAATGGGCTCGGCCTCGCTGCCGGCGTGGGCGGACGAACAGTTCGTTCCCCTGCTGGTCTACCGCACCGGCTCGTTCGCGCCATTGGGCATCCCCTGGGCCGACGGCAAGCTCGATTACCTGAAACTGGTCAATGCGCGCGACGGCGGTGTCAACGGCGTGAAGATCACCTATGAGGAATGCGAAACCGCGTACGCCACCGACCGCGGGGTCGAATGCTACGAACGTCTGAAGACGCACCCGCCCACCGGCGCGTCCGGCTTCGATACGCAGTCCACCGGCATCACGTTCGCGGTGACGGACAAGGCGCCCCTGGACAAGGTGCCCGTGGAAACGGTGGGCTACGGTCTGTCGCAATCGGTGGACGGCTCGGTGTTCCAGTGGAACTTCCCGCTGCTGGGCACGTACTGGACGGCGGCCGACGTCATGATCCAGGACATCGCGAAAAAAGAGGGCGGCAATCTCAAGGGCAAGAAGATTGCGCTGGTGTATCACGACTCGCCGTACGGCAAGGAGCCCATTCCGCTGCTGCAGCGGCGCGCGGCCAAGGACGGCTTCGAGCTGCTGCTTTATCCGGTGACGGCGCCCGGCGTGGAGCAGAAGTCCACCTGGCTGCAGATCCGGCAGGCGCGTCCCAGCTACGTGCTGCTGTGGAGCGCCGGCATCATGACGCCCACCGCGATTCGCGAGGCGCAGGCCAGCGGCTATCCGCGCGAAAAGATGTACGCCATCTGGTGGGCCGGTTCCGAGGGCGACGTGAAGGACCTGGGGGCGGTCGCCAAGGGCTACAACGCCATCACCATCCACAACAGCGGCGAGCCCGGCAAGGTGTCGCAGGACCTGAAGAAGTACGTCTACGAGAAGGGAGAGGGCAGCGACAGGACCGGCGTGTCGCTGGGCACCATCGCGCATATGCGCGGCATGATGATCTCCATGCTGCAGGTCGAGGCCATCCGCACCGCGCAGGAGAAGTTCGGCAAGGGCAAGTCGATGACGCCGGAACAGGTGCGTTGGGGCTTCGAGAACCTGAACCTGACCCAGGAAAGGCTGAATCAGTTGGGCTTCGGCGAGATCATGCGTCCCATCAAAACGTCATGCTCGAACCACATGGGAGCCGACTGGGCGCGCATCGTCCAATGGGACGGCAGCAAATTCAAGGTGGTCTCCGACTGGTACCAGGCCGACAAGGAAATGGTCGGTCCGCTGGTGAAGGAGGCCTCCGCGAAGTACGCGAAGGAGAAGAATGTGACGCCCGTGGCATGCGGTGATTGAGTCCAGCCCTGAAAAGCCCACCCCCGAAGCGCTGCGCGCTTCCCCCTCAAGGGGGCGACGCTGCGGACCGGCAAAGCCGGATCCGCGCGTCCCCGGTCGTGGGGCGTCGGTGGTGGGCGTGGGGCGGTGCCATGGGGAGGGGAGGCCCACCCCCGAAGCGCTTCGCGCTTCCCCCTCGAGGGGGCGACGCTGCGGACCGGCAAAGCCGGATCCGCGCGTCCCCGGTCGTGGGGCGTCGGTGGTTGGCGTGGGGCGGTGCCGTGGGGAGGGGAGGCCCACCCCCGAAGCGCTTCGCGCTTCCCCCTCGAGGGGGCGACGCTGCGGACCGGCAAAGCCGGATCCGCGCGTCCCCGGTCGTGAGGCGTCGGTGGTTGGCGTGGGGCGGTGCCGTGGGGAGGGGAGGCCCACCCCCGAAGCGCTGCGCGCTTCCCCCTCAAGGGGGCGACGCTGCGGACCGGCAAAGCCGGATCCGCGCGTCCCCGGTAGTGGGGCGTCGGTGGTGGGCGTGGGGCGGTGCCATGGGGAGGGGAGGCTCACCCCCGAAGCGCTGCGCGCTTCCCCCTCGAGGGGGCGACGCTGCGGACCGGCAAAGCCGGATCCGCGCGTCCCCGGTCGTGAGGCGTCGGTGGTGGGCGTGGGGCGGTGCCATGGGACGGTTGTTTTTGGAGCGCTTGCCTTTCCTTCTTTTGCATTAGGCGAGTTCGGGCGCGTAGCGCCATGGAGGGCGGATATGTCCGCGTTGCTGGACGTGAATGGCATCGAGGTCATCTACAACCATGTGATCCTGGTGTTGAAAGGCGTGTCGCTGCGCGTGCCGGAGGGCCGGATCGTCGCGCTGCTGGGGGCGAATGGCGCCGGGAAGACGACGACGTTGCGTGCGGTGTCGAATCTGCTGAAGGGCGAGCGCGGCGAGGTGACGAAGGGCAGCATCAGCTATCGCGGCGAGCGGGTCGACCGCCTGTCGCCTTCCGAACTGGTGCGGCGCGGCGTGGTGCAGGTGATGGAAGGCCGCCATTGCTTCGCCCACCTGACGGTGGAGGAAAACCTGCTGACCGGGGCCTATACGCGCCGGCTCGGCCGGGCCGATACGGCAGCGGCCCTGGAGCGGGTCTATCGTTACTTTCCACGGCTGAAGCAGCGGCGCACCAGCCAGGCGGGCTACACGTCCGGCGGGGAGCAGCAGATGACGGCCATCGGCCGAGCGTTGATGGCCAGCCCCGGGATGATCCTGCTGGATGAGCCGTCCATGGGCCTGGCGCCGCAGATCGTGGAAGAGATTTTCCAGATCGTGCGCGACCTGAACCGCGAGGAGGGCGTCAGCTTCCTGCTGGCGGAGCAGAACACCAACATCGCCTTGCGGTATGCCGATTACGGCTACATCCTGGAAAACGGCCGCGTCGTGATGGATGGCGAGGCGGCGGTGCTGGCGGACAACGAGGACGTGAAAGAGTTTTACCTGGGCATCTCCAGCGGGGCGCGCCGCAGCTTCCGCGATACGAAGTTCTACCGCCGGCGCAAGCGCTGGCTGGCGTAAATCCCATGGCTGCTCCAATGGCGCATTCCCCATACTTCGACACGCTAGAAACGCGTCCTGCGCCGGCCCGCGAGGCGGCCCTCATGGCGGCCTTGCCGCAGGCCATCGCGCAGGCCATGGCGCATGCGCCTGCGGTGGCGGCGCAGCTCGCGGGCTGCGATCCCGCCCGCATCGATACACGCCAGGCGCTGGCCGCGCTGCCGGTGTTGCGCAAGTCGGAACTGCTGTCCCGCCAGCAGGTCAGCCGCGACACCCCGGGTGAAAACGGTCCCGGCAAGGCGATGGGCGGGTTTTCCGCGCTGGGCTGGGGCCAGGCCGTGCGCGTGTTTGCCTCCCCAGGGCCCATCTACGAGCCTGAGAGCGCGCGCCGCGATTACTGGCGCTTCGGCCGCGCCTTGTATGCGGCCGGCATCCGTCCGGGCGAGCTCGTCCACAACTGCTTTTCCTATCACTTCACCCCTGCCGGCTCGATGATGGAAACGGCGGCGCACGCGATCGGCTGCACGGTGTTCCCTGGCGGCACCGGACAGACCGAACAGCAGGTGCGAGCCATCCGGGATCTGGGCCCCACGGCCTATACCGGCACGCCCAGCTTCCTGAAGATGATCCTGGAAAAGGCCGACGAACTGCGCGAGCCGCTGCCTTCGCTGCGGCACGCGCTGGTGTCCGGCGAGGCGTTCCCGCCGCCCTTGCGCGACTGGCTGGGAGAACGCGGCATCGACGCCTACCAGGCTTACGGCAGCGCCGACCTGGGCCTGATCGCCTACGAAACCCCGGCGCGCGAAGGCCTGGTGCTGGGCGAGGACATCATCGTTGAAATCGTGCGCCCGGGCACGGGCGATCCCGTCCCGGACGGCGAAGTGGGCGAGGTGGTGGTGACGACGCTCAATCCCGACTATCCCCTGGTGCGCTTCGGCACGGGGGACTTGTCCGCGGTGTTGCCGGGCCAGTCGCCGTGCGGCCGCACCAACACTCGCATACGCGGCTGGCTGGGCCGCGCCGACCAGGCCACCAAGGTGCGCGGCCTGTTCGTCCATCCCTCCCAGGTCGCCGAGATCCTGCGCCGTCATCCGGAAGCGGGGCGCGGGCGCCTGGTCGTCGGCGGCGAGCCGGGCGCGGACGTCATGACGCTGCATGTGGAAGTGTCCGGCGAGCCGCCGGGGCTGGCGCAGGCCATCGCACGATCGGTGCGCGACGTGGCCAAATTGCGCGCGGAGGTGCGGCTGTGCGCGCCGGGAACCTTGCCCAACGACGGCAAGATCATCGAGGACACGCGCCGCTACACGTGAATCCCTGCGACCGGGACGCCGCGCGGGACCCGGGCGGGCCGTGCGGCGTCTGGCATCGAAGGCTGTTTACATGACCTGCGGTGATATGGAACCGGGCGATCCGACATTTTCGGGATCGGTGCTTGCGCGTTAAGCTTGGGCGCCTTGCGGGCCGCCGTCCGTGCCCGCGCGCATCACAACCGAAGAAGGAAAACCCATGCGTATCGGATTCACCTCGGGACGTTTCAAGGCGCTGCTCGGCGCCGCGCTGCTGGCCGGCGCCGCGCAGGCGGCGCACGGCGCCACCATCGACACCGTACGCCAGAACGGCTTCGTTCGTTGCGGCACGACCACCGGGTTCGCCGGCTTTTCGGCTCCCGACGCCAAGGGCGAATGGCGCGGCCTCGACGTGGATCTTTGCCGCGCCGTCGCCGCGGCCGTGCTGGGCGACGCCCGCAAAACGAAGATCGTGCCCCTGAACGCGCAGCAGCGTTTCACCGCGCTGCAGTCCGGCGAAATCGACGTGCTGACGCGCAACACGACGGTCACGCAGCAGCGCGACACCGCGCTGGGGATCATCCATGCCGGCATCAATTTCTATGACGGCCAGGGCTTCATGGTCCGCAAGTCGCTCGGCGTGAAAAGCGCCAAGGAGCTGAACGGCGCATCGGTCTGCCTGCAGGCCGGCACGTCGAACGAGAACACGCTGGCGGATTGGGCGCGCGCCAACAAAGTGGAATACAAGCCGGTAGTCATCGAAGACTTCAACGAAATCGTCAACGCCTTCGCCAGCAACCGCTGCGATGTGTTCAGCACCGATGCGTCGGGCCTGGCATCGATACGGATCTCCAAGCTCGGCAATCCGGACGACTTCGTCGTGTTGCCTGAAATCATTTCGAAGGAACCGCTGGGCCCCTTCGTGCGCCAGGGCGACGACAACTGGTTGAACATCGTTTCCTGGTCGCTTCGCGCCATGATCGAAGCCGAGGAATACGGAATCACGTCGGCCAACGTCGACACGCTGAAGGCCAAGAGCGACCAGCCCAACGTGAAGCGCATCCTGGGCGTGACGCCCGGCGCAGGCAAGAACATGGGACTGTCCGAAGACTGGGCCTACAACATCATCAAACAGGTGGGCAATTACGGCGAGAGTTTCGAGCGTAACGTCGGCCAGGGCAGCCCCCTGAAGCTGCAGCGCGGCCTGAACGCGCAGTGGAACAAGGGCGGGCTGATGTACGCGCTGCCGATCCGTTGACCCCTGGCGCCGGCGGCCGGGCATCCCGGACGGCGCCGGCGCTAGCCCCGGCCCGCGGCGCCGTGATAGGCCGCCGCGATCCGGATGAAGGCTTTTTCCAATTCACGGGTGCCGCCCTGGAACACCATGGGCCGGCCCGCCCGGGTCACGACGATCAGCCGCTTCGAAAATATCAAGGGGACGAAACGCGCGCTCCGGATGTCCTGCCAGGCGACTTCCCGCCGCGTAAGCCAGGTCTGTTTGAGGCCGCGGCCATCGATCGTGGTGATGGAGGTCTGCATGAACCAGGCGACGACGCCAAGCCCCAGGAAGCACACCGCCACGCCGGCCACCATCAGGGGGTTCAGGTTGCCGCTGGACAGCTGGATGATGGTGGTCACGATTTCCCACCCCAGCGCCGCCAGCAGCACCCATACGAGAATCTTGACCCAGTCCGGCCACGCCTGACCGCTCAGCGGCAAGGGGCCGATCTCCTGCAGCAGCGCGGCAAGCGGGACGTACGAGGGCGGCTCGGCGGGGTGGTTCATAGGGATGGGCGGCGCCTCTCGCGAAGGATGACGGGATGGCCCCCTTCCCGGGGCCGCTTGCGGCGTTATCAGGCCGCGCGCTTGGCCGCGATGGCGTTGCCGGCGCGGCTCGACGACTGGCGCTGCAGATGCCGCGACATCCATTGGCCGATGTCCACCACGGCGTCGAAATCCACCCCCGTATCGATGTCCATGCCCCGCAGCAGGTAAAGCACGTCCTCGGTCGCCACGTTGCCGGTTGCGCCCTTGGCGTACGGGCAGCCGCCCAGTCCGGCCACGGAAGTATGGAAAATCGCGATGCCGCATTCCAGCGCCGCGGTGATGTTCGCCAGCGCCTGACCGTAGGTGTCGTGAAAGTGGCCCGATATCCGTGCCGGGTCGGCCACCGCAGTCACGGCGTCCATGACTTGCCGCACCCGCTTGGGCGTGCCGACGCCGATCGTGTCGGCCACGTCGATTTCGTCGCAGCCCAGGGCGAGATAGCGTTTGACCACGTCCACCACGGCCTCCACCGGCACTTCGCCCTGATACGGGCAGCCCAGCGCGCAGCTGATGGACCCGCGCAGCCGCACGCCGGCGGCCTTGGCGGCCTGGGCCACCGGTTCGAAGCGGGCAATCGACTCTGCGATCGAGCAATTGATGTTCTTCTGCGAAAAGGCCTCGCTGGCCGCGCCGAAGATGACGACTTCATCGGCGCCGGCCGCCAGCGCCGCCTCGAAACCTTTCATATTGGGCGTCAGGACCGAGTAGATCGTGCCGGGCCGGCGTTCGATGCCGGCCATCACCTGCGCGGCGTCCGCCATCTGCGGCACCCATTTCGGCGACACGAACGACGTTGCCTCGACGTTGGGGAACCCGGCGGCGGCAAGCCTGTTTACCAGCTCGATCTTGACGTCCGTGGGCACGAATCCCTTTTCGTTCTGCAGACCGTCGCGCGGCGAAACTTCGACAATTTTCACGTGGGTGGGTACGGGCATGGCGTCTTCCTGAAGCGTACGGCGATATAGCGCGATATTAGTCCTTGGCGGCGCTGCGCGCTCCAGCCAAACGCTGGAACCGGCCTCCATCCAGCCGGGCGACTGCACCCGTCAGTTCCAATTCGAGCAAGCGGGCGTTCAGGCTGGGGCTGTCCAACCCTGTGCGCGCGAGCAGCGTGTCCAGATGGACGGGATCATGGCCGATCGCGGCAAGGACGCCGTCCTCACGGCAAGGCTTGGGCGGCGTTTCCACCGCGGGCATGCCGGCAGCCGCATCGCCCCAAGGCGCCGCCAAGCCGAATTCCTCGGTGATATCCCGCGCGGTCTCCACGAGCTTGGCGCCCTGCCGGATCAGGGCATGGCAGCCGCGGGACAAGGGCGAATGAATCGAGCCCGGTATGGCGAACACCTCGCGCCCGTTTTCAGCCGCCAGCCGGGCGGTGATCAGCGAGCCGCTTTGCGGGGCCGCTTCCACCACCAGAACGCCGCGCGACAGGCCGGCCACCAGGCGATTGCGGCGGGGAAAGTGATGCGGCAGCGCGGGGCTGCCCAAGGGCAGTTCCGTAACGAGCGCGCCGGCTGCGGCAATGCGTTCGGCAAGCGCGGCGTGGCGCGACGGATATATCGTGTCCATGCCGGTGCCCATGACGGCCACCGTGCCGGCTCCCGCGGCGCCGGCGGCCAGCGCGCCTTCATGGGCGGCCGCATCGATGCCCTGCGCGAGGCCGCTGACGACGCACCAGCCGTGCGCCGCCAGGTGCCCGGCGAAGCGCCGCGCGTTTTCCAGGCCCCCGGCAGTCGCGTTGCGCGCGCCGACGACGGCCAGTGACGGCCCCGCCAGAGGGGTGAGCTGGCCCCGCACGTAGAGCAGCAGGGGCGGATCGGCGGTGGTCAGCAGCGCGGCGGGATAGCGGGGGTCGCCCAGGGTAATGATGTGGCGGTCCGGCTCTTCCACCCAGCGCAGCGCCCGTTCAATGGCATCCGCCATGGCGGCGGGCGGCGGCGAGGCGAGTTGCCGGGCCAGGCCCGGCGGCAAGTGGCGCGCCAGCGCATCCGCCTTCATGGCGTATATCGCATGCGGGCCGCCTACGCCACGCAGCAGGGTGATGGCCCCGATCAGGCCCAGGCCGGGTTCCTGCGACAGGCGCAGCCAGGCCGCCATTTCTTCGTAAGGGATGTGCAAAGGCATGGGCCGCAGTGTCGCACGGCGGTCTGCCTCGGGCGATTCCAGCGTGATGCGGGCGTCCGCGCCGGCGCCCTCCAGTGGCCTTGTTGGGGCGGCCATGGCGCGCGCCCCAGCGGCCGGTCTGCAGGCAAGGGGCGGCATCGCGGCGCGCTATCCGGCGTTTAGCCGAAAACTATTAGAAATCAAACGCTTGATGAATTATCATCATGGTTGTCCCAACCTTCACCGTTACCTCCTGGCCGGCTGCCGCCGTACCGGGATAAGCGCTTTTCCATGGCCTTGCTGAACATCCTCCACTATCCCAATCCGCGTTTGCACATCAAGGCGAAACCGGTGGCGGAGGTGGACGACCGTATCCGTCAACTGGTGCGTGACATGGCGGAAACCATGTACGACGCGCCCGGCGTGGGCCTGGCTGCCACGCAGGTCGATGTGCACGAGCGCGTCGTCGTTATCGACGTGTCCGAAGAGGCGAACCAGCTGCTGGTCCTGATCAATCCGGAAATCACCTGGAAAAGCGAGGAGAAGCAGACATACGAGGAAGGCTGCCTGTCCGTGCCGGGCGTCTATGACGAGGTGCAGCGCAGCGCGCGCATCCGGTTCAAGGCGCTGGACATCGACGGCAAGCCCTACGAAATGGAAGCCGAAGGGCTGCTCGCGGTATGCGTCCAGCACGAGCTGGACCATCTGGACGGCAAGGTTTTCGTCGAATATCTCTCCCCGCTCAAGCAGAACCGCATCCGCACCAAGCTGCGCAAGGCCGAACGCGAAGCAGTGCGGGCCTGACGATGCGCGTTGTTTTCGCCGGTACGCCCGAGTTCGCCCGTCTTGCGCTGGACGCCATCCTGGCCGCCGGCCATACCGTTCCCCTGGTTCTCACGCAGCCTGACCGCCCGGCGGGGCGTGGCCTGAAACTCGCGCCGAGCCCCGTCAAGCAAGCCGCGGTGGCGGCCGGCATCCCTGTAGCGCAGCCCCGCAGTCTCCGGCTGGACGGCCGTTATCCCGAAGACGCGGCCCAGGCGCACGACCATTTGCGCGCCGCCGAGGCGGACGTCATGGTCGTCGCCGCCTACGGACTGATCCTGCCGCAATGGGTGTTGGACCTGCCGCCGCACGGCTGCCTGAACATCCACGCCAGCCTGCTGCCGCGCTGGCGCGGCGCCGCGCCCATCCAGCGCGCCATTGAGGCTGGCGATGCGGAAACCGGCATCACGATCATGCAGATGGATGCCGGTTTGGATACCGGCGATATGCTGCTGGTGCGCAAGCTCCCGATCGGGCCGGCGCAGACGGCAGCCGCTCTGCACGATGCGCTTGCCCCCCTGGGCGCGACCGCCATCGTAGAGGCGTTGCAGGCCCTGGCGGCCGGCGGACTCACGCCAGTGCCCCAGCCGGCGGAAGGCGTCACCTATGCCGCCAAACTCGACAAGGCAGAAGCTCCGCTGGATTGTTCGCTGGCCGCCGATGTCCTTGCGCGGCGGGTGCGGGCCTTCAATCCGGTTCCCGGCGCCACGATCCGCCTGCCGGGTCTCGGCGATCCCGTAAAGGTGTGGCGCGCCGAGGCGCTGCCGGGCGCGCCGGCCGCATTGCCCGGCTCCGTGCTGCGCGCCACGCCGGCTGGCATCGATATCGCCACGGCGGACGGCATCCTGCGCCTGCAGGAATTGCAGCGCGCCGGGGGCAAGCGCCAGGAAGCAGAGGTCTTCATCCGCGGCTGGCAGCCCCCGGCCTGAGCGCCGGCGCGCCGGTCCGCCCCCCAGGCGCCAACCCCGGGGCTGTCTCAATACAAAGTGTTCCTTACACGCTCCGGCAGTTCGCGGTCGTAGCGGTCGCCGTCGAACCCGGTGCCGGCCAGGTCGCGCAGGATCTGCCCGGTGCTGGGAAGGGCGGTGCGCGGCAGTTGTGTCGCGGGATCCCACAGTCGCGATCGCACCACGGCGCGCGAGCACTGGAAGTACACCGCTTCCACGTGCACGATCAGTACGGAACGCGGCGCCTTGCCGTCGACCGCAAGCCGTTCCAGCAAGGCCGGGTCTACCGTGATTTCGGCGCGCCCATTCACCCTTAGCGTTTCGCCGATCCCGGGTATCAGGAAAAGCAGCGCCACCCGCGGGTCCGCAATGACGTTGCGCAGACTGTCGATGCGGTTGTTGCCGCGCCGGTCGGGCAGCAGCAGGGTCCTTTCATCCTGGATTTCCACGAAACCCGGGGCGTCGCCGCGCGGCGAGACGTCCAGGCCGCCCGGTCCGCTGGTCGCCAAGGCGGCGAAGGGCGCGGCCCGGATGAAGGCGCAATAGTCGGGATGCAGCGTCGCAACTTCCTTGAGCAGCGATGTCTCGTTGGGCGCGCCGTACAGGGCTGTCAGGGCATCCAGGTCGGCGATACGGTGGGCGGCTTCGATGTTCATGTCCGTGGGGAGAGGGGTAGTGCCGGCAGCGGAAGAGCAGCGCGGCGTCCCGCTATCGTAGCTCGCGGCGCGCCGCCGTCGGAGTTTTCCGAGCCGGTTTTCCGATGCCGGCGGTAGGGAAAGCGCCTGCCGGTGACAGAAAAGGCTGGCCGACCTTCCTAGGATGGAGCCGATCGAGCCAGCGTCCTGCGTTCATTCCGTGTCGCGCGGCGCTGGTTCTCGATTCCGCCTTGCCAGTCCGTAGGAGTCCATGATGACCATTGCCGCAAGCGCCCCTCAGGACGCCGCCACGGCGTTGCCCGCCACCGTCCCCGAGCTGGGCCGGCGCACCTTCTCTACACGCCCTGGAAGGGTCCGCCGCGTGCTGCGCCTGCTGCGCGAACGGGGGCCATGCTCCGCGCTGCGCGGGGGAGTGTCCCTTCTCTATGCGCGCCTGACGGCTTCCGGCCGGGTTCGCGCCATGCGCGACTGGTCCGCCAGCATCACACGGCCATGCCCGCCGAGCCAGGCCCAGGCGGCGCCCGACCAGGCGGGAATCGAGCAGTTGCTGGCGCGTGTGGCGGGCGGTTGCGCGAAGTCCGTCCAGCTAGACGTGTTGGACATGACCGCCAGGCGCTACTGTCGAACGGCGGCGACTGATCAGCTGCTCGCCTTGCGGGTCGCATGCGGGATCGACAAGCAGATGCAAGACAACGACAGCGCATCGGCGCGTGCAGCGCGAGATGTGCTCGTTGCCGTTCTCGACCTGGAGCTCGAGCGGCGCACCGTCGCGGCGCCTTTGCGCGGCCTGGCGCAGGCCATGCGAACGAAGGCGCCATCGGAAGATGTGGATCGCGCTTGCGCCCGGCTGGCCGTGTCCCTGCAGGCGGCGCAGGATATGCAGGGCATGCCGGAACTGCTGCTGCGCAACGCGCTGGCCAATTTGGCTGAACCCGATCTTTCCGCGATACGCGGTTTGGACGAGAACGCGCGGCGCGATGTCGTCGCGCAACACCGATCGCCCGAGCTGCGCGAACGCCGGCAGTCCCTGCTGCGGCTCCTCGATCGCGCGCTCAGTCAAGTGAACGGCGTCGTTGCCCGCGACTCCGGGCAGGCCGCTGCTGGCGCGTTGCCATCGCCCGCGCCGGACGCGAACGAGGCGCGGGCCGCGGTCATGGCGGACAGAATGGCGCTTTGCCTGGACGCGCTGAGAAACGCCGCCGGCCCGTGCCCGCGCATCGATGCGGTACGCCAGCTGGAGACCGCCGCACGCGCGTACGCCGACTGGAAGCAGGCCATTGAAGCGGCCGGCAGGGAGGTGCCGGCCGATGCTGCCGAAAGGCTGCGGACGGCCGTGGCGGATATTCTTCACACGCATCTGCGCAGCCCGGACAATCCGGACGGCCCGCTTCAGCGGTCTTCGCTGGCGGCGTTGAGCGAACCGGAAATCGCCGCCCTGCGCCGCTGCGCCAACGCGTTCGGCGACGTCGGCCTGAGCATCGATTCCAAGGCATTGAAGGAGGAAGCGACGTCACGCAGCGCCCCCCTGATGGAGATCGCTGCCGCGCGCGCCGTATCCCTGTTGCGCCTGGCCGAAGGAGCGGCGGCGTCTTTGCCCGAGGTGGTCGGGGCGCTGCGCGATTGTGCGCACGCCGTGCGGGAAGTCTGTGCGGCGCGCGATAGCTTCGAGCTGTCGGGCGCCGAGGATCGCGCTGCTTTATGCGCGCGCATCGTCGACGCCGCGGCGCGGCAGAGCCAGGGCGGTCAGGCCGGCGCGGGGCATTCGCACTCGTTCGCCGCCGTGATGCCATGCCTGGTTTCCGGCTTGTTGGACGCCGGCATGCTTTTGATCGACGGCTTGGAAGACGCCGGCGTACCGGAATCGGATCCCGAATGGATGCGCGTCAGGCATGTGTACCGGCTTCTGGAGCTCGGGTCCTTGCTGGCCGGCGCCTTGCAGGACGTCCTGCAGGCGGCAAACGGCGATGCGCAAAGCGCGCCGCGTCCGCCTTCGGCTGCCGGCTGGTCTGCCAAATTGCGTCAGGCGGTGGCCGAGCAGTTCGGCGTGCGGTATGACGCGGCTGCCGGGCGCGCCGATCTGGTATTGACGGGTGACCAGCATCGCCGGTTAACGGAATTCATGCTGAATACGCCAATGCCGCCAGTGAAACCCGTACGCCGGTGCCTTGCCACTGCGGATGGCCCGCAAGAGATAGAACTCGACAGGCAATTGGCGCTGGACGGTATCGACCGCCGCTCCGCCGGGTTTTCCGTGTGCGGCGTGGACCCGAGCGGAAGGTATGTGCCCTACACCTCTTCGCGCCCGGCGCCGGCCGCCGCCGGCGGCGATGCGGCATCCCACGTCGCGGGCCTGTATCGGGCGTTGCTCGCCCTGCAGCGTCTGGCAGGTCCCGACACGCTCGCGCTCAGCGCTTTCGCCACGCAGTCGATCGGCAACATGCTGTACGAGGCCTTCGCCGCGCTCCGTGATGAGTCGCCGGTCAGGCTTGCGGACGGCCGCGCCGTCCTCCTTGGCGGAGGCGCGGAGACGCACGCCGACGTGAAACGATACGCGGACGGCTCCTATTCGATCGGGCTGAACGTCACATGGGAGCCGCTGACCTCGGTGGCCGCCTGGAATGGCGACGATCTGGAGGGCGTGCTACTGGATGGATCGCGGAGCCGCGGCGCAGTGTTTTGCGAAATGCGGCTGACGCGGGATGCTTCCGGTGAATGGACGCGTGAGCTGCTGCGGCCCCTCGAGCTTCACTATCACCTCGCACCCTTGGCGCGAGCGGAGACGCCGATCTCCGGCGGCGGCTGACCGCTCAGTCCGCGAGTGCGCGCAGGCCGGCGAGTGCCGGAAGGTCTGGGGCGCCGGCAAGCGCCGCCCTATCGAGCCACGGGTAGGGCAACTGGGTTATCCAGCCGAGGATTTCCGGCATCGCTTCCGGCGCCAGCGTTTCCATCGAGTCGATGGTGATCGTCAGATGTTCCACCCGGTGCGGCGCGTGGCGGAAACGCCAGTCGTAGCGTCCCCACCCTACGCGGACATTGCCGGAAGCTTTCTCCGTCATGGCGACCATCCAGCCGCAGCTGAACGAGGTCAGCACGGCGCCGGGGGCAGGGCGGTCCAGGTAGAACGTGTGCACGTTCTCGTAAGTCTGGCCGAACTTGCGCACCAGCGTGTCGGCAATGGCCGGCTCGCCCGAAACCTCGGACGGAAATGCGATGGTTGAGGTCTTCAATACCATGCGCAGGCGCGCGTCGGGCGCGAAAGCGCGGGCCATGAACCAGGGCCGGTTTTCGTCCTTGGCGCGGAAGTAATCGCGCAGCAATTGTTCGGTGGTGGCGTCGGTGGCGGTCATGGCTTGGTCCGGTCGATGCGGGGAGTGCGGGGTCAGCGGCGATGCGGCGCGCGCTGCGCCCTCGCCAGCGGCGGTCTACTTGGCCGGCTCGATCCACTTCGACACGGTGGGCGGCGCATAGCCGGCGAACCGCTCGAGCAGACGTCCCGGGTCGCTTTCGACGGCCAGCATGGCGCGATGCTGCGGCCGCATGAAGGCTTCCTCCACGGTGTGGTCGAGAAAGGCCGTCAGCTTGTCGAAATAACCCGCGATATTGAGCAAGCCGCATGGCTTCGCATGGAAGCCCAACTGCGCCCAGGTCCAGGTTTCGAAAATCTCTTCCAGCGTGCCCACGCCGCCAGGCAGGGCGACGAAGGCATCGGCCTTTTCGGCCATCAGGGTTTTGCGTTCGTGCATCGACGTCACGATGTGCTGTTCCGTCAGGTTGCGATGGGCGAGTTCCTTTTGCACCAGTGCTTCGGGAATAACGCCTATCACCCGCCCGCCTTCTTCCAGCACCGCGTTGGCCAGGATGCCCATGATCCCGGCGCTGGAGCCGCCATATACCAGCGTCAGGCCGCGGCGCGCCAGCTCATGGCCGAACGCGCGGGCCGCTTCCGCGTAAACCGGCTGGCGGCCGGCATTCGAGCCGCAGTACACACAAATGTTTTCGAGTGTCATGAATTGGTTCAGCACAGGTTTGCGTCGCAAGGGCGCGAGACGGGCGTCGGCCAGAGGCCGCCGCGCCGACGCGCCGCGACAGATTGCGAGCCCGGCCCAGGCCCGAAACTTGCCTCCGGGGGCCGGAAAAAGCTCGGTAGTTTACGCACATTTCACGCGACGACGAGCTGCATGCAGGACCAGGCCGACACGTTTCGACACAGCGCCTCTCGTGCCCGGTCCTATGCTGATTTGCCATCGGGCCGGCGCCTTCGCGCCGGTTTTCCCAACGCCGATATAAGTAAAGGAGAGAGCGATATGGACATGCAAAACGCGCAAAACGCACCCGGACACGCGGGCAGCTTCCAGGTCGACGTCCAGACCATCCGCAAGAAGGCCCGCCAGGGGCTGGAGGAAGGCGCGGTCACCGACGGCTACCGCGCGGATCGCGAAACCGTGCTGCGTTTGCTCAATGAGGCGCTGGCCACCGAAATCGTCTGTGTGCTGCGCTACAAGCGCCACTTCTTCATGGCCAGAGGCATGAATGCCGAACCGGTGGCGGCGGAGTTCGCCGAACATGCCGCCCAGGAACAGGAGCATGCGGACCGGCTGGCCGAACGCATCGTCCAGCTGGGCGGCGCACCGAATCTGAATCCTGAAGGCATCACCCGGCGCAGCCACTCCGAGTATGTCGAGGCCGGCTCGCTCGAAGACATGATCAAGGAAAACCTGGTCGCCGAGCGTATCGCCATCGACAGCTATCGCCAGATGGTCGATTACATCGGCGACAAGGATCCGACCACGCGCCGCCTGCTTGAAGAAATCCTGGCGGTCGAAGAGGAGCACGCCGACGACCTGTCGGACTTCCTGGCCTGAGGCCGCCCCGCGGCCTGCTTACTGCGCGTCGCCCCAGAGATCGTATTCGTCCGCGTCCGTCACGGTGACGCGGACGAGATCTCCCGGCTGCAGCGGCTTCTCCGAGGCCACATACACACAGCCATCGATTTCCGGCGCATCGGCGCTACTGCGTCCGATCGCGCCGTCCTCGTCCACCTCGTCGATCAGCACATCGATCTGCCGGCCGATCCGGGCCTGCAGGCGGGCGGCGGAAATCGCCTGCTGGTGCGCCATGAAACGCTCCCAGCGTTCCTGCTTCACCTCGTCGGGGACCGGGTTGTCAAGCGCATTCGCGGGCGCGCCTTCCACCGGCGAATATTGGAAACAGCCGACACGGTCCAACTGCGCCTCGCTCATCCAGTCCAGCAGGTACTGGAAGTCTTCCTCGGTTTCGCCGGGGAAGCCGACGATGAAGGTGGAGCGCAGCGTCAGATCCGGGCATTCCTCGCGCCAGCGCTTGATGCGCGCCAGCGTCTTGTCCTCGAATGCCGGACGTTTCATCGCCTTCAGGATGCGCGGGCTGGCATGCTGGAAAGGGATGTCCAGGTAGGGCAGCACCTTACCCTGCGCCATCAGCGGAATCACTTCATCGACGTGCGGATAAGGATAGACGTAGTGCAGACGGGTCCACACGCCCAACTCTGAAAGCGCGTCGCACAGCTCGGTCATGCGGGTCTTGACGGGCCGGCCGTTCCAGAACCCGGTGCGGTACTTCAGATCGACGCCATACGCGCTGGTGTCTTGCGATATCACCAGCAGTTCCTTCACGCCCGCCTTCACCAGACGCTCGGCTTCGTTCAATACGTCGCCGACAGGGCGGCTGACCAGGTCGCCGCGCATCGACGGAATGATGCAGAAGCTGCAGCGGTGATTGCAGCCCTCGGAGATTTTCAGGTAGGCGTAGTGACGCGGCGTCAGTTTGACTCCCTGCGGCGGCACCAAGTCCACATAGGGATTGTGCTGCGCCTGGGGCGGCGCCGCGTCGTGCACGGCGCGCACCACCTGCTCGTACTGCTGGGGGCCCGTTACGGCAAGCACGCTCGGATGCACGCTGCGGATGGCGGATTCCTCGACGCCCATGCAGCCCGTCACGATCACCTTGCCGTTCTCGGCCAGCGCTTCGCCGATGGCTTCCAGCGACTCCGCTTTGGCGCTGTCGATGAAGCCGCAGGTATTGACGACCACCACGTCGGCATCGTCGTACGATGGCGTGACCTCGTAGCCTTCGGTGCGCAACTGCGTCAGGATGCGCTCGGAATCGACGAGCGCCTTGGGACAGCCCAGGCTGACGAAGCCGACGCGCGGTGCGCGGCCGCCGGCGCGCGCCGCCGCGGCGTCGCCAGCAGCGTTGCCGCCGGGGCTGCCGCTGCCGGCGGGGTTGGCGGAACCTTTATCGGCGCCTTTGCCGGGCCGCGATGTTTCGATGATTTCCAATTCGATTTACCTGGAGTCGCGCGCGGCAGGGCCGTGCGGGGATTAATGGTCAGATGCCGGCGTCAGGCCGCTTCGTCCGCGCGCCACGGCGGCAGCTGGCGCAAGGTTTCGGGGTGGAGCAGGGCGACGCGCAGCAGGGTCTTGGCCGCGCCGGACGGATTGCGCCGGCCCTGTTCCCAGTCCTGCAGCGTGCGCACGCTTACGCCCAGCAGTTTCGCGAAATCGGCCTGCGGCAGTCCGACCCGGCTGCGGGCCTCGCTGATGCGCGACGCCTGCCATCGTGCGCCGGCGGCCGGCGCGATTGATTTGTTCATGGATCGCTCGATCGGCAGCGGCGCATCCGCTGCACGGTTTCCAAGCGGCGGCTTGGGCCGGCGCCTGGAATCGGGCGGCATTATACGGCATTGCCGTACGGCGCATCCGGACGCGGACAGAGCGGGAATGCCCTGGGGGCGGCGGCCCTGCGGGGCGCCGGTGGCGCAAGGACGGCTACATGGACCCGGCTCACAGCGGTTTGCAAGCCGCCCGCCGCTATCATCCCGATATGCCAAGTCCGTTGCCGTCAGATCCCGGTGAGCGCACCGGCCCATCTATCGTTCATTCCGCAAAGCCGCTGCCTACCCCAGCCTCGTCCGCGAAAGCGTCGCCCTTATGGCTGCTGGCGCTGATCACGCTGAACGGCACGCTGGCGATGCATATCTTCGTTCCGGCGTTGCCGGATGCCGCCCGCGACCTGGCGGCCAGCGCGTCGTCGGTGCAGCTGACCTTGAGCTTCTATATCGTCGGACTGGCGATCGGACAGCTGATCTACGGGCCCGTTTCCGACCGCTTCGGCCGCCGTCCCGTGCTGATTTTCGGGATGAGTCTTTGCGCGGGCGCCAGCATCGCGGCGTACTTCGCGCCGACGATCCACGCCCTGATCGCGGCGCGTCTGTTCCAGGCCCTTGGCGGATGCGCCGGACTGGTGCTGGGGCGCGCCATCATACGGGACAGCGTATCGGGCGACGAAGCCGCCAAACGTTTGTCCATGCTGAATCTGTTGATCATGGCCGGACCGGGACTGTCTCCGCTGATCGGCGCCGGCCTGAGCGCAGCCCAGGGCTGGCGGTCCATCTTCGGATGGCTGTCGGTATTCGGCATTCTGAACGTCGTTCTGATCCTGTTCCTGCTGCGCGAGACCGTGAAGCGCGCAGGGCGCGGCGCTTCAGCCGTATTGCAGAACTATGTCGGCCTCATCCGGTCCCGGCGATTCCTTTGTTATGCATTGGGCGGCGGATGCGCCACCACGTCGCTCTATGCCTTCATCGGCGCCGCGCCGTTCATCTACGTGGACCAGCTGCATCGATCCAGCCACGAGGTCGGGTTCTATCTGGCTTTGAACATTCTGGGCGTGTGGTTCGGAAACCTGACCGCAATCAACCTGATCGGGCGGATTCCCGTTGCGCGCCTGATGGTGATGGGGAACCTGCTGAGTTGCATGGGCGCGGCGGTATTCCTCGTTGCCGTCGTATCCGGTCATCTTTCGGTGGCGTTGACGGTGGCCCCCATGCTGGTCCTGACCTATGGCGCCGGCATCGCGTCGCCGACAGCCATGTCCGAGGCTTTGAACGTCAATCCCGCCGTCAGCGGCTCGTCATCGGGGCTTTACGGTTTCAGTCAGATGGCCATCGGCGCCGTGTGTACCGCGTTGGCGGGCGTCGGCGGCAATCCCGCCCTGGCCGCCGCTTGCACGCTGCTGGGCGCGGGGATGCTGGCCCAGGCATCGTTCTGGTTCGCCAAAAGGGCCGGTTGACCGGCCTAATGGGTTGACCGGCCTAATGACCACGTGAGCCATGTGGCCGCCGTGGCGGCGCGAACCGCCGCGCCGACGTCAAAGCCGATCGAGCGGCAGCTTCAGGTAACGCACGCCGTTGGACTCGGGTTCCGGCAACCGGCCCGCACGCATGTTCACCTGCACGGAAGGCAATATCAGTTTGGGCATGGGCAGCTTCGCGTCGCGCGACCGCCGCATGGCGACGAAGGCCGCTTCGTCGATGCCCTCGCGCACGTGCACGTTGCACAGACGTTCCGTCCCGATGGTGGTTTCCCAGGCATGACGATCCCGTCCCGGCGCCTTGTAGTCGTGGCATAGGAATACGCGGGTCTCGTCGGGCAGGGCCAGCAGCCTCCGTATCGACCGGTACAGCATGCCGGCGTCGCCGCCAGGGAAGTCGCACCGGGCGGTGCCGTAATCGGGCATGAAAAGCGTATCCCCCACGAACACCGCGTCGCCGACCACATAGGCCATGCCGTCCGGCGTGTGGCCCGGCACGTGCAGCGCCACGGCTGACAGGTTCCCGATGAGGAATTGTTCACCGTCCTCAAACAGGTGGTCGAACTGGCTGCCGTCGCGGGCGAATTCCGTGCCGGCGTTGAAGAGTTTCCCGAAGGTCTGCTGCACCGTGGCGATGTGGCGCCCGATGGCCAACCGGCCCCCCAGCCTGGCTTGCAGCAGCGGCGCCGCCGAAAGATGATCGGCGTGGGCATGCGTTTCAAGCAGCCAGTGCACGTCGAGCCCGTGCTCGCGCACGTACTGCTCCAGCTGGCGGGCCGAGGCGTCGGCCGTGCGTCCGCTGGCGGCATCGAAGTCCAAAACGCTGTCGATGATGGCGCACGCCCGGCTGCCAGGATCGTGAACCACATGTGTGGCCGTGAAGGTCGCTTCGTCGAAGAACGATGCGACGACGGGCCGAGGCTGGGCGCCGCCCATGGCCTGGTGCGCGGTCGCGATGGCATGGCGCAGCGCATCGTCGGAAAGCTGGGACGTCATCTTGACCTCCGGGGCGGACGTCGGCGTGAAACCGCTGGCCGCGGCGCGGCCCTGCGCGATCCTGGCAGACCAGGGCCGCCAGCATTCTGCATAGTAGGGCCATCGAAAAGGGCGGCGCCACAGGAATATACCCGCGGCCAAGAGGATGAGACCGCCGGATGAGACCGCCGGATGAGACCGCCCCCGGCACCAATACAGGCAGTCCGGCCGTGCGGGTCCAACCCGGGCATGCAACGGTGGCGCGGATGGCCGGCGGCAGGCTGCGGTTCCACCGCTCGCCGGCAGCGGCGCCCGCCGCGCGATACCATTGACTGTTTCCCGCTTTTCAGGCGCAGCCGGCGCCACCTCGTATGTCAGTTTCCACTCCGGGCCACCCGCCCGGCGCCGCGCCGCTGCGCGATCTGCTGCTGCAAAGCGCCACCGTCGTGTCCGGCGTGCTGGCCGGACGATCCATGACGGACGCCCTGGCCGCCGTTCCGGCGCCGCTGCGCGGGGGCACCCAAGCCTTGTCCTTCCACACCATGCGGCGCCTGGGCGAGGCCCGCGTGCTGCGGCGGCTGCTGGTGCCGCGCACGCCGCCGGAGCCGCTGGCCGAAGCCCTGCTGCTGGTGGCGCTCGCGCTGCTGCTTGTCGGGACCGAGGAACCGCCACCCGCCGATGGTCCCGTGCCCAGGAATGGGACGCCGGACGGCGCGGCCCAGGCCGCAACCGACGACGGGCAGACCGGCATGCCCGCCTACGCCCCGTACACCGTCGTCGACCAGGCGGTGCAAGCAGCCGCCGGACAGCGCCGGCTCACGCCCTTTAAGGGCCTGATCAACGGCACGCTGCGAACCTTCCTGCGCGACCGGTCCGCCTTGTCGGCGCAGCTTGCGCGGCATATCGAAGCGCGCTGGAATCATCCGCAATGGTGGGTCGACAAGCTGCGTTCCGCCTATCCAGCCAACTGGGAATCCATCCTGGCCGCGGCCAATGCCCACGCGCCGCTGACGTTGCGCGTCAACCGGCGCCGCGCCACGCGCGACGACGTGCTGACGGCCTTTTACCGGGCCGGCGTGGCTGCGCGGGCCGCGGGTACGCAAGGCATCGTGCTCGCGCAGCCACGCCCGGTGCAGCAGCTGCCCGGTTTCGAGGAAGGCTGGTGGTCGGTGCAGGATGCCGGGGCCCAGTTGGCGGCGCCGCTGCTTGGCGTGGCGGACGGCATGCGAGTGTTGGACGCCTGCGCCGCGCCCGGCGGCAAGACCGCCCATCTGCTTGAATTGGCCGATATCGACCTGCTGGCGCTGGACGCCGACCCAGGGCGGCTGCGGCGCGTCGACGAGAACCTGCGCCGCCTTGGACTCGCGTCTGCACGCGTCAGGATGCAGGCCGCCGATGCCGCCGATCCGGATTCCTGGTGGGATGGCACGCCTTTCGACGCCGTGCTTGCCGACGTGCCTTGCACGGCTTCCGGCATCGTGCGGCGGCATCCCGATATCCGCTGGCTGCGGCGCGCCGACGATGTGCCGCGCACGGTCAAGCTGCAGACGCGCATCGTCGATGCCCTATGGCGCACGGTCGCCCCAGGCGGGCGGCTGCTTTATGTGACCTGCTCCGTCTTTCCCGACGAGGGCGAGCGCCAGGCGGCCGCTTTCGCGGCGCGGCATGGCGACGCGCAACGGCTGCAAGCGCCCGGGCAATTGCTGCCGACGGCCGGCGGCGACACCCCGGAAGGCGAGCACGACGGCTTTTTCTATGCCTTGTTTGCCAAGGCCCGCTGAATCGCGAAGAATAACGGGGTTGCAGCGCCGATCCTACGTATGCCCATTCCAAAGCGCCTGTTTCTGCTGTGGCTGGCCGCCGCGCTTCTGCTGCCGTGGGCAGGCAGGGCGTACGCGGCCGACCCCAAGGTCCTGAATATCGATCCCGTCATCCGCGATGGAAGGGTGGAGATCGACGCCGACATCCGCTTCGATCTGAACGACCAGTTGCGCGAGGCGGCCGAGCGCGGCGTTCCTCTGTATTTCACCGCGGACCTGGTCATTACCCGTTCGCGCTGGTGGTGGCTGGACTCCACGGTCGCGGATACCAGCATGACCTGGCGCATCGTCTACAACGCCCTGACCCGGCAATGGCGCGCGGGAGTGGGGGAATTGACCCTTCCCGTGCAATCGCTGGACGCCGCCATGGACATGGTGCGCCATATCCGGGGATGGGCGGTGGCCGACGCCGCCGATCTGTCGGCCGGCGTCCGCTACGATGGCCGCCTGCGGCTGCGGCTCGATACGTCCATGCTGGCGCGCCCCTTCCAGGTGAACGCGCTCAATAGCAGCTCCTGGTCGGTCGCCACGCCGTGGAAGGACTTCGATTTCGCCATCGCCGAGGCGCCCGGAGACAAGCGATGAGACTGCTGCTTCGCATCGCCCTGATCGCCGGCGCGCTGGCGGGGCTGTTGCTGCTCGGCCTGCTGGCCTGGTCCACCGGCAACGCATCCCGCTTCGCCCGGTACTACGACGCGCTGCTGGTGCTCAATGGCATCGTTGCGCTGGCGTCGTTCGCCTGGGTGATGGCCCTGACCGTCAAGCTGGTCCGCCAGATCCGGCGGCGCCAGTTCGGCGCACGTCTGACGGCGCGCTTCGCGCTGGCGTTCACGCTGATCGGGGTGGTGCCCGGCGCGCTGATTTACACCTTGTCGGTGCAGTTCATGTCGCGCTCCATCGAGTCGTGGTTCAACGTCCGCGTGGACAACGCGCTGGAAGCCGGCCTGAATCTCGGCCGGGCGGCGCTCGATTCCCTGCTGGCCGATCTGGACGCACGCGGACGCTCCATGGCGATGGAGCTGAACCGCACCAGCGACAGCAATATCGCGCTGACGCTCACGCGCCTGCGCGAAGCCAACGGCGTGCAGGAGGCCATGGTTTTTACCGGCGGCGGCCGCATGATCGCGTTTTCCACCAGCCAGTATGGCCAGCTGCTTCCCGAGTTGCCGCCGCCCACGGTATTGAACCAGCTGCGACTTTCGCGGGGCTATTCCGCGGCGGAAGCCGACGACCCGCTGGATCGCGGCGGCGGCGGCCTGCACCTGCGGGTGGTGATCCCCTTGGTGCCGCCGGACCGCATCGATACGCTGGGCAACGCCACCGGCGAACCGCGCTGGCTGCAGCTGATACAGCCGGTTCCGGACCAGATCGCCCACAACGCCAACCGCGTCCAGCAAGGCTTTCGCGATTACCAGGAACTGGCCTTGTCGCGGCTGGGGCTGCGCAAGCTGTATGGCATTACGCTGACACTCGCGCTGCTGGTGTCCGTCTTCACAGCCATCGCAGTGGCGCTGTCGCTGTCCAAGCGCCTGGTGCGCCCGCTGCTGCGGCTGGCGGCCGGCACGCAGGCCGTTGCCGTGGGCGATTACCGTCCGCTGCCGGAGCCGCCCGAACGCGACGAGGTGGGGCAGCTGACCCGGTCCTTCAACGCCATGACGCGCCAGTTGGACGAGGCCCGGCGCATGGTGGAAAGCAACCGCCAGCAGCTGGAGCGATCCAACGTCTATCTGGAAAGCGTGCTGTCCAATTTGTCGTCCGGCGTGCTGGTGTTCGACGAAGCGTTCCGCGTGACCACCGTGAACCAGGGCGCGCAAACCATATTGCAGACGGATCTGCGCTCGGTCATCGGCAGGCCGCTGGAAACCGTGGAAGGCATGCTGCCTTTCGCTCAGATCGTGCGGCAGGCATTCGCCGCGCATGCCGCCGTGGGCTCGGAACGCCAGCACTGGCAGCAGCAGTTCGAGATCCAACTGACGCCTTCGGCGGAAGAGCGCGCCGGGTCATCCCAGACGGCGACCCTGCTGGCGCGCGGCACGCATCTGCGCGTCGATGGGCGCGGCAACGGTTATCTGGTCGTGTTCGACGACATTACCGAACTGATGTCCGCCAACCGTGCGGTGGCCTGGGGCGAGGTGGCGCGCCGCCTCGCACACGAGATCAAGAATCCGCTCACGCCCATTCAGCTGTCCGCCGAACGGCTGGCGATGAAGCTCGCCGACCGGCTCGAACCGAACGAACGCCGCATGCTGGAGCGATCCACCAATACCATCGTCAACCAGGTAGCCTCGCTCAAGCACATGGTCGATGATTTCCGTGAGTTCGCGCGTACGCCGCCGGCGGTCATGAAGCGCATCGACTTCAACGACCTGGTCGCGGACGTCCTGTCCTTGTACGGGTGGGATCCGATCGAAGGCGTGGTGCGCGACCACGTCAATTCGCTGAACCTGGAAGTGGAGCTCGAGTCCGGTCTTCCGGCCATCGAAGGCGACCCCACGCAGCTGAGACAGGTCATTCACAACCTGCTGGCGAACGCGCGCGATGCCATTGCCGGCCAACAGGAAGGCAAGGTGCGCGTCACCACGCAATTGACCCGCGCGCGGCAGGGCGACGGCAGCGAACAACAGGCATTGCGTTTCACAGTGGCCGACACGGGCCCGGGCTTTTCGCCGCAGGTCATGCAGCGCGCCTTCGAGCCCTATGTGACGACCAAATCCCACGGGACTGGGTTAGGATTGGCGATTGTCCGCAAGATTGTGGAAGAGCACGGCGGCCGCATCGATCTCGCGAATCGGCGTGAAGGCGGCGCGCGCATTTCGATACTGTTGACCCGCCTTGCGGGCGGGGTCGATACTCTGGACGCAGCCGCACAACAACAGGATAATGCGGCTACGCAATAGGTGGACGGGTTTATGGCCAGAATTCTGGTTGTCGATGACGAAGTTGGCATACGCGAGCTTCTGTCGGAAATCTTGTACGACGAAGGACACACGGTCGAATTGGCCGAGAACGCGGCCCAGGCCAGAGCCGCTCGCCTGCGTGCGCGTCCCGACCTCGTGCTGCTCGATATCTGGATGCCGGACACGGACGGCGTGAGCCTGCTGAAGGAATGGGGCTCGCAAGGCCTGCTCGATATGCCGGTGATCATGATGAGCGGTCATGCCACCATCGACACCGCGGTGGAAGCCACCCGCATCGGCGCGCTCGACTTCCTCGAAAAGCCCATCACGCTCCAACGGTTGTTAAAAACTATTTCGGCGGCGCTGCAGCGTGGCCGCGCGCCCCAGCCCGTCCCGGCCGCGGTTTCCATGTCAGCGGCGCCGCTGGAAGACGAATTGGACGCGCCGGCGCTGCCGGCCGCCACTCAGGATGCGCCGGCCCCGGTCAACGGCCTGCTGGGAAGCATCTCGCTGGACCAGCCCTTGCGTGAAGCGCGCGATGCCTTCGAACGCATCTACTTCGAATATCACCTGGTCCGCGAAAGCCATAGCATGACCCGCGTCTCGGAAAAGACCGGTCTGGAACGCACGCACCTGTACCGCAAGCTCAAGCAATTGGGCATCGAGTCCGCGCGCAAGCGCAGTACATGAAAATCCTGATCGTGGGCGCCGGCAGGGTCGGCATCAGCGTGGCCGAGAACCTCGTCTCGGAACATAACGACATCACCGTCATCGATACCGACGCGCGCAACCTGCTCGCGCTGCAGGAGCGCTGCGACCTGCGCGGATTGCATGGCGACGGCTCGCGCGTGTCGGTCCTGCGCGAAGCGGGCGCGGAAGATACCGATCTCTTCATTGCCTGCGCGGCATCGGATGCCGTCAACCTCGTGGCCTGCCGTATCGCGCGGCAGGTATTCAACATCCCGCGGCGCATCGCCCGCATCCGGGCGTCCGACGTCGCCGAGCATCCGGAGCTGATGGGCGACGACGGCTTTTGCATCGACGCCCTCATCAGCCCCGAGCGAAGCGTCACCACCTATCTGCACAGCCTGATCGAATTCCCGGAGGCGCTGCAGGTGGTGGAATTCGCCGGCGGTCGCGTCAGCGTCGTGGCGGCGCGTGTCGGGCGGTCCAGCGCGATGGCGAACCAGGCGCTGGGCGCGCTGCCGGATCTCTGGCCGGACGTGTCTGCGCGCATCGTCGATGTCGTGCGCGACGGCCGCCCGCTGCAGGCGGGCGACGGCACCGTCATCCAACCCGGCGATGAGGTCATCTTCGTCGCGGATACGCGGCACGCCCGGCGCGCGGTTCGGCAGCTTCGAGATGCGGAAAAGACCGCACGCCGCATCATGATCGCCGGCGGCGGCAACATCGGGCTGCGGCTGGCCACCGAGCTGGCCCAGGAAAACTACAGCGTGCGCATCATCGAACACGATGCGGCGCGCTGCCGCTATCTGGCGGAAAAGCTTCCGTCCAATGTGCTGGTGCTGCACGGCAACGCCACCGACGAGGGCCTGCTGGAGCGCGAGAACATCGAAGACATGGACACCTGGCTGGCGCTGACGAGCGACGACGAGGACAACATCATGTCGTCGCTGCTCGCCAAACGCCTGGGCGCGCGGCGCGTCATCGCGCTGATCAACCGGCAGGCCTATGGAGAGTTGATGCAAGGCAGCCATATCGACGTCGCCGTATCGCCCTCGCACGCCACGATGAGCGAGCTTCTGCGGCACGTGCGGCGCGGCGACGTCGTGGCCGTGCACCGCTTGCGCCAGGGCCTGGTCGAAGCGCTGGAAGCCGTGGCGCACGGCGACCGGCGCACCTCCCGCGTGGTCGGGCGCCGCGTCAACGAGCTGCGGCTGCCCAAGGGCGCCATCATCGGCGCGCTGGCGCGGGCAGACGAAATCATCATTCCAGACGGCGAGACCGTCATCGAGCAGGACGACCATGTCATCGTTTTCGTCCCCAGCCGCAATCAGATGGCGCGCGTCGAAAAGCTATTCCAGGTTTCGGCGTCCTTCTTCTGAAACCGCAGGCGGCATGCGCGACGGTGATCGCCCGCGGGCGGCGCGCACCGGTTTTCACAAGGGCACGGAGGCGCGCGCATGAAGCGGCTGGCGTCGGTGCTCAATCTGCTCGGCCTGACCATGGCGCTGTTTGCGGTCACCATGATGCTGCCGCTCGCGCTGGCCATCTATACCGGCGACGCGGCCCTGAGCGCCTTCGCCGATGCCAGCCTGATCGCGATCGCGGCCGGCGGCCTGCTATGGCTGGCCACCCGGCATCATCGCACCGAACTGCGGCCGCGCGACGGCTTCCTGCTTGTCTCGATGGTATGGACGGTGCTGCCCCTGCTGGCTGCCATTCCCTTGTTCATTTACTTCGATCGCGCCGGCACGCCGCTATCTTTCACCGACGGCTATTTCGAAGCCATGTCGGGCCTGACCACCACCGGCGCGACCGTGCTCACCGGTCTGGATCGCCTGCCGCCCTCCATCAATCTCTGGCGGGCGACGCTGGTCTGGCTCGGAGGCATGGGCATCCTGGTCCTCGCCGTGGCGATCCTGCCCTTGCTCGGCGTGGGCGGACACCAGATATTCCGTGCTGAAACCCCAGGCCCCATCAAGGACGAAAAGCTGACGCCGCGCATCGCGGGCACCGCCAAGGCGCTTTATGCGATCTATTTCGGGCTTTCGCTGCTGTGCCTGCTGGCATACCGCGCGGCGGGACTGCCATGGTTCGAAGCGTGGTGCCACATGGCGACCACCATGGGGTTGGGCGGCTTCTCCACATGGGACGACGGCTTCGCCCATTTCGATTCCGTGGCGGTGGAAGTCGTGGCAATCGTCTTCATGCTGATCGCCGGCGTCAACTTCGCCACCCATTTCGGCGCCTGGCAGGCGCGCAACCTGCGGCCGTACCGCTCCTGTCCCCAGACCATTCCCTACCTGGCGGTGACCCTTGGCGCGGCGCTGGCGATTTCGGTTTTCCTGTACGTCGAAGGCATCTATCCATCGATGGGGCAGGCCTTGCGGTACGGCATGTTCAATACGATTTCCGTGATCACCACCACGGGCTACGCCAACGTCGACTACACCCAGTGGCCGCTGTTCGCGCCATTGCTGATGCTGCTGCTGTCCGGCGTCGCGACCTCCGCGGGTTCCACCGGCGGCGGCATCAAAATGATCCGCGCCATTCTTTTGGCCAAGCAGGCCCGCACCGAGCTTGTCGCCATGCTCCACCCGCACGCGGTCACCCCGGTTCGCGTTCGCGGCAGAGTGGTGGAAAACCGTGTGATGGCCTCGATCATGGCTTTCATGCTGATGTATGGCATGTCGATTGCGCTGTTGACCATCATCATGCTGGTTTCGGGTCTGGATCCCGTTACCGCTTTCAGCGCCGTTATCGCCAGCGTCAACAACACGGGGCCCGGCTTGGGCCCTATCGGACCCATGGGGAGCTTCGGGGTACTAAGCGACTTTCAGACCTGGGTGTGCACGTTCGGCATGCTGATCGGCCGGCTCGAACTCTTTACCGTGCTACTTCTTTTTACGCCCGCTTTCTGGCGGAAGTGAAATTGTCGCGGGTTTACCCGCGATTGTGAGCGTTCGCTTACGCGGCGCTGGCGAGAAGCACGCAAGTTACCCGCTGTTGCGCATTAATATCCCGAAAATGCGCGTGGATGAGAACATGTCGCGGCTAAACTGCATCTTCGCTTCGCACACCAGGCGCCCCGGGATGTCTCCGGGTTTCAAGACCGCCGGACGCCATCCCCGAACAACATAAGATACATAGGAGCAGGTAATGGAACAGATCCCGTTCGTCCCGTCCGCACCCAACACGCTGGGCATCGAACTCGAACTGCAATTGATCGATCCACGGACCTTCGACCTGACTGCTGCCTCGGATGAATTGCTGGCGCAAATGGCGGATCACCCCATCGCGGACCGCGTCAAGCCCGAGATCACGCGCTCGATGATCGAGCTGAATTCGTCCGTTCACGAACACCCCATGGGCCTGCTCGCCGAGATGCGCGAAATGCGCACCGCGCTGTGCGACGCCGCGGACGCCGTCGGCGTCGCGGTGGCGGGCGGCGGCGCCCACCCCTTCATGCGCTGGCAGGAACGGTCGATTTCCGATACGCCGCGCTTCCAGTTCCTGGCCGAGATGTATGGCTATCTGGCGCGCCAGTTCACTGTCTTCGGGCAGCACATCCACATTGGCGTGAAGTCGGGCGACCAGGCGATTGCGCTCACGCGCCGATTGTCGGCCTATGTGCCGCATTTCATTGCCCTGTCCGCGTCGTCGCCTTACTACGAGGGCGTGGACACGCTGTTTTCCTGCTGCCGCCTGAACGCGGTCAACAGCTTCCCGCTGGCGGGCAATCTGCCGGCGGACGTGACGGACTGGTACCGGTTCGAGGCCCACTTGGCGCAACTGCGCAACCTGGGCCTGGCCGAAAGCATCAAGGATCTGTACTGGGACATCCGGCCGAAGCCGGACTTCGGCACGGTAGAGATCCGCGTGTGCGACACGCCTCTTACAGTCGAGCGCGCCTGCCAGCTGGCGGCCTTCGCCCAGGCCTTGGCGGTCCTGCTGGATCGCGAGCCGCAGGAAGAGGGCGGCCTCTGGCTGGCCTATCGCAGCAATCACTTCCAGGCCTGCCGCTTCGGGCTGCAAGGCAGCTACGTGACGCCCGAAGGCCAGCGCCTGCGGCTGATCGATCATCTGCGCGGCGTGTTCGGGCGCCTGATGCCGATCGCGGAAGAACTGGGCACGAGCGATATGCTGGCCGCGCTGCGTGACGACGCGCTGCGCGCAGGCAACGATTCCCGCTGGCTGCGCGCGCAGTTCCATCGTCTGCGCGACCTGCCCTCGGTGGTGGAGTCGATGACCGGCGCTTTCCGCGGCGAATCCGGCCTGGTCGGCATGGCCGGCAACGATCCCACCGCAGTCGTGCGCCGGCGCGTCCGCGCGACGTCCGAACCGCTGCACGGCGTCGGCGTGCAGACGCTGGCCGAGCCTTCGGAACCTCACCGTCTGCACTGACCGCCGAAGGCTGGCGCCTTACCGGCCGGTGCGGTGACGGCCCCCGATGGCGCTGACCGACAGCCGCGTCTCGCCCGGCGCGGCCTGGCGGGCGGCGGCGCGCCAGGCATGGCCGTACGCAACTTCAATGGTCAATGCGATCGTACCGTCGGGACGCCGCTGAGACTCCAGCGCCGCGCATAGCCGGTCGCGCCAGGCCGGCGTCGCCAGCGACGCCTTGCGCGTGGCGCTGGGGTTGCCACCGAGCGCCCGCACGTCCTCGAGCAGGCGCATGGGCGTCTGGTAGGTCAGCGTCAGGGTTTCCTGGTCCATCACCGGATCAGCGAAACCGTTTTCCACCAGCAGGTCGCCGAAATCGTGCATGTCCACGAAGGCGGGCGTGGCCGTGTCCAGGCCGGCATCGGCCACGGCCTGCCGCAGTTCGCGCAACGTCGCGGGACCCAGGCAGGAAAACATGGCAAGGCCGTTCACTTTGAGGATACGCCGCCATTCCGCCAGGACGTCGTGCGGGCGCGGATGCCAATGCAGGGCCAGGTTTGACCAGACCAGTTCCAGGGACTCCGGCGGCAGGCCGGTGTCCGCCAGGTCGGCCTGAAGGAACCGGAGCCGTCCATTGCCGGCGCCGCCATTGCGTCCCAGGCCCGCCGCGACGCGCTCCAGAATGCCGGCCCAGCCTTTGGGACTGAACCGCCGGCGCGCGACGTCGAGCAGGGGCGGGCAGGCGTCCAGGCCGATGTACTCGGCCTCGGGATAGCGTTCGCGCAGCAACGGCAGGCAAGCGCCCGCGCCGCAGCCGGCGTCCATCATCCGTGTGGGCTGGATGCGGATATAGCGCAGGCGGTCCAGCATGCGCCGTCCGATTTCTCCATAAAGGAATTGCGCGTTTTCCAGGTCCCCGCGGCGGGCGAACTGGCGCGTCACATGGGCGCTGACGATGGGAAGCGAGGGAAGGGCGTTGGACATTTCGGTCGCGCCGGGGCACCCGCGGCGCGCAAGATAAGCTGAAATAAGCCCTGACATTATTGCGCATGGGCGGGCGCCGACCGGCGAAAGGCGCGCCCCGGGAAGGGAGATGGCAGTGGCGGGCTCACAGTGGCTGCGACGAATCGCGGCGGCATCGGCGGCGTGCTGGCAGGCGTTGCCCGGCGACTGCGCCCTGTGCGGCGCCCGCGCCCGATGCGGCAAGCTCTGCCCCGGGTGCCTCGACGACGTGCTGGCGACCATGCACGCCGCGCAGCGCCGGTGCGGCCGCTGTGCGCTGCGGCTGCGCGCATGTGCCGCGTCCTGCCCGGATTGCGAGCGCCGTCCGCTGGCGCTGGCGCGCGTCGTGGCCGGTTTCGACTACGAGTCTCCGGGCGATATGCTGATCGCCCGCTACAAAACCGAAATGCGGTACGCCCTGGCCGGTGTGCTCGCGGATCTGGTCATGCAGGCCCAGGCGGCCAGCGGCGCCCTGCCGCCGGGCGCCGTGCTCGTGCCGATCCCGGCTTCCCGTGTATCGCTGCGCCGGCGCGGATTCAATCCGGCGGGCGAACTGGCGCGCGCGCTGGCCCGCCGCACCGGCCTGCCTTTGCGCCGGCACTGGCTGGCGCGCACGCGCGAGGGGCCCCGGCAGGCCGCCCTGACCCGCGCCGGACGCATGCAGGGCGCGACGGGCGGCTACACCTGTACCGTCCGCCTGCCGTCCTGTCCGGTCGTCCTGGTGGACGACGTGATGACCACGGGCAGCACCCTGCACGCCGCCGCGCTGGCCGTGCGCGCTGCGGGCGCCGGGGAAGTCATCGCGCTGGTGGCCGCCCGGGCGCCGGCAAACGATGGCGGGACGCTGGCACAATATCGCCTGCCGTAGCATGGCGTCCCATCCGATATGTTCCACGTCGTTCTCGTCTCGCCCGAAATCCCGCCGAATACCGGTAACGCCATCCGGCTTTGCGCCAACACCGGCGCCCAGCTGCATTTGGTCGAACCGCTCGGTTTCGAGCTGGATGACGCCCGCTTGCGGCGCGCCGGGCTGGACTATCACGAATGGCAGCCGGTGCGGGTGCATCCCTCCCTGCCGGCAGCCCTGGCCGCCATTGGGGCGCCGCCCGAGCGGGTGTTCGCACTTACCACGCGGACGCGCCATTCCATCGCCGACGCGCCATTGCAGCCGGGAGATGTCTTCGTCTTCGGGCGGGAAACCGCCGGCTTGTCGGAAGAGCAGCTGGCGCTGTTCGCACCGGCGCAGCGCCTGCGGCTGCCGATGCGCCCGGGTCAGCGCAGTCTGAACCTGTCCAACGCCGTGGCCGTCGTGGTGTTCGAGGCCTGGCGCCAGGCCGGCTACGCCGGCGGCGTGTAGGGCTGGCCCGCGCGCTGGCCTATGCCGGCGCTGCCGCGCGCCGCACCAGCATGGCGGCGCGCGGAAGGGCGGGCAGCCGCCGCATGTCGATGCGCTCGTCATGCGGCGCCGCCGTGCAGTGAGCCTGGGTCAGCAGGAAGTCCAGTGTTGCATCGATCGCCGCCATCGCGACGCCTTCGCCCGGACAGCGATGGCCCGTTTGCGCCTGGCCCCCGCCCTGGGGAATGAAATCGAAGGGTGTCGGCGGTCTGTCGATGAATCTGTCGGGGTTGAAGGCCGACGGCTCCTTCCACAGCCTTGCGTCGTGATTCGTCCCGTACAGGTCCAGCAGCGTGCGACGGCCACGCCGAAACAGGTAACCCTTCCATTCGAAATCTTCCCTGACGACGGCCATCACGGCCGGGAAGAACGGGTAGTAGCGGCGTACTTCGTTGATGAAGCGCTCCCGGTAGGCGCGGTCGCCATTGATCAGCGGGCGGCGCAGTTCTGGGTGGAAGAGCAGGGCGTGGGCGGCAAATACGATGAATACCGAAACCGCCACGGTGGGACGCAGGATGTTCAGCAGCTCCACGGCCGCGATCCTTGCGGGCAGGAGGCGGCCCTGTTCGTCCCGGTGCAGGGCGACCGCGTGCAGGGCGCTCGCGCCGCCAGCCGTGCCGGCATCCGCGGGTCTCGCCGCACCGTTGGCCCGGGATGCGGGCCAGGCGTGCGGCCGTGCCGCGGCGGGAAGCGAGCTTTTTGCGCGGACCCGCTCGATCTCTCCGCGCAGCCATGCCTCGGCGCGATGGCGGCAGCGCCGGGAATGCAGATGCGCCGACACGCCCCGCGCCGCGTCGTCGTACAGCGCGGCCAGTTCTGCGGTGCGCCGTGGCGCGTCGGCTTCGGCCAGGGGCACGCCGGCCCATGCGCACACCGCACGGGTCAACACTTCCTGTGCGGCGGGATAGAGCTGCGTGTCGGCGGCGGCGGGCCAGCGCGTGGCGGCTTCCTGCCATGCCACCCCCACGCCTCGGGCCAATGCGGCCACGCGTGGCGGCGACAGCGCCTCCATGAACAAGGCCTTGCGGGCGCGGTGGGCAGGGCCGTCCAGCGTCTGCACGGCCCGCTTGCCGAAGAGCGTGGCGCGCAATGGCTCGGGCGCGGCGCCGGCGCGCTGGAAGCGGCCGGGATCGTAGAACAGCTCCGCCGCGGCGGCGCCCGTCATGCACAGCGTCGGGCGCATGAGGAGCCGCGTCTCGAAGACATCCGAATCGAACCGGCGCGCCCGGGACGAGATGAATCCGTACGGATCGGCGAACAACGCGAGCGTGTTGTCCAGCGCCCTATCGACGGGCATGGCTTTCATGCCGGCGTCCTCCAGAAGGGAAAGCCGCCGGAAAGCAAAGGCCGTTCCCATCGGGACGCTCCCAAAAGCGCAGCGCTGCGGACGGGGGTGGCCCGTGCGCGGCGCGGGTAGTCGGAACAGGGTCCGGAGGCGTCCCGTCAATCCAGGGACAGGTTCAGTTTCTTGATGACGGCGTCCCAGCGCGCCTTCTCGTCTCGCATGCGGTCCGTAAGCTGTTCGGGGGAGGAGGGCGCGGGCGTGAAGTACTGCACGGCCATTTGCTGGCGCACTTTATCGCTGCTGATGATGCGCGCCAGCTCGCTGTTCAGGCGCTCGATGACGGTGCTCGGCGTGCCCGCGGGGACCAGGATGGCGTCCCAGGAAATGGCCTCGAATCCCGGATAGCCCTGTTCCGCCATGGTCGGGATATCGGGCAGCGTTTCGGCGCGTTGCAGGCTGGTCACCGCCAGCACCGTGGCCTTGCCGTTGCGCGCCTGCGGCATGGCGATCGCGGGAACCATGAAGGACGACTGGATGTCGCCCGAAATGATGGCGCTTATCACCTGGGGAAAGCCGGGGTACGGGATATGGGCGATATCGAGTCCCGCCTGGCCCTTGAACATTTCCATGGCCAACTGGGATGCGCTGCCCGGGCCCACCGACCCGTAGTTCAGCGCGCCCGGCCGTTCCTTGGCCAATTTGACGAATTGTTCGACCGTTTTGATGCCGAGGTCGCGGGGGACCACCAGGACGTTGGGGCTGGTTGCCACCAGTGTGACCGGGGCCAGGTCGTTGAAGGGATCGTAGCCCAGCGTCTTGCGGTACAGGGTGGGCGCCGTGGTCAGCGGCCCGTTGATGGTGAACAGGACGGTGTACCCGTCGGGCTTGGCTTCGGCCGCCAGCCGCGTGCCGATGTTGCCGCCCGCGCCCGGCTTGTTCTGCACGATGATGGGCTGGCCCAGCGCCTTGGACAGCGGCTCGGAAACGATGCGCGCCAGCAGATCCGGCGACGAACCCGCCGGGAAAGGAACAATCAGGTCGATGGGGCGCTCCGGCCACTCCGCTCTTGCCGGCGCCGTGGCAATCAAGGCGGCGGCAAGGCCGGCCAGCGCCAGCCAGAGCCGGGGCTTCCATATGCCCCGGCCACCTTGGCCGTTGTTGAACTGGAACATCGTTTTTCTCCTCAGGCGGATATCCGGGCGCGAACCGGTCTGTGATGCCGCGCCGGTTTGGTTTCAACAAACCTTTAGTCGGGTGTGCGCAAGTCCCCGCTTTCCGGTCGGGCGTCGCGCGCCAGCAAAGTGGAGACGGCGGTCATGGGCGCGACGCCGTCGAACAAGACGGCGCATACCGCTTCGGTGATCGGCATGTCCACATTCAGCGCACGGGCCCGGTCCAGCGCCGCCCGGGCCGCCCGCACCCCTTCGGCGGTGACCCCGCTGGCGAGGATGTCGGCAAGCTTGCGGCCTGATCCGATCTCCACGCCCACGCGCCGGTTGCGCGACAGCTCGCCCGTGGCGCTCAGCACCAGGTCGCCCAAACCTGTCAGGCCGGCGAAGGTGTCGGCGCGCGCGCCCAGGGCGACGCCGAAGCGCGTCATTTCGGCCAGGCCGCGCGTGATCAGCGCCGCGCGGGCATTGGTGCCCAGCATCAGCCCGTCGGACACGCCGCACGCGATGGCGATGATGTTCTTCATCGCGCCGCCCACTTCCACCCCGATCACGTCCGAGCCGGCATAGACGCGCACCGCGCCCCCATGCAGCGCGGCCGTCGCGGTCTCGCACAAAACGGAATCGGTGCTGGCGACCGTCAGCCCAACCGGCAGACCCTGCGCCACTTCGCGCGCGAAGCTGGGGCCGGACAGGACGCCGGCCGCTACCGAGGGCAGCGCGCCAAGCGCGTCGCGCGCGATCTCGTGCGGCAAGCGGCGGGTTTCCTGCTCGAAGCCTTTGCAGGTCCACACCACGTGCCACCGGTCGCGGCCCAGCGCCGGGAGGCGGCGCGCGAGTTCGCGGCACAGGGTTTCCAGCCCCGCCACCGGTACGCCCAGGATGAGCAGCGGGTCGCCGCCATCGGCGGCGGCATGGCGCAGCGCCTGGTCCAGGTCCGCGGTGATCTCGAGCGAGGCAGGCAAAGAAACGCCCGGCAGATACCGGGCGTTTTCGCGTGCCGCGGCCATGTCGGCGGCCTGCGCCGCCTGGCGCGCCCACAGCAGCGTGGGGCACCGGCGCGAGGCCGCGGCGGCCAGCGCCGTTCCCCAACTGCCGGCGCCCAGGACGGCAACGCGGGGCGCGGCCGACGGTGCGGTCTTACTGGCGGGTGGCATTGGGCGGCAGGATGATGCCCGAGTCGTTGCCTTCCTGCTCCTGCGATTGCTGCTGCGAGAGCTCGGCGATGCGCTGCTCGTACAGGGCCTGGAAGTTCACTTCGGCCAAATGCAGCGCCGGCAGCGAGGTGCGGGTGATGGCGTCCGCCACATTGGCGCGCAGATACGGATAGATCATGGTGGGGCACACGATCCCCAGCAGCGGATCCATCTGCTCGGCCGGAATGTTGGCGAGCTCGAAAATGCCGGCCTGCGTGCCTTCGACGAGATAGAGCACCTTGTCGCTGATGCGCGTGGTGACCGTCACCGTCACGGTGGATTCGAACAGCGTCTCAGTCAGCCGTTGTCCGCCGACATTGATGCTGACTTCCACTTGCGGCCCTTCCTGTTCCAGGAATACGTGCGGCGCATTGGGCATCTCCAGCGACAGGTCTTTCAGGTAGACGCGCTGCAGGTTGAACGACGGTGTGTCATTGCCCTGTTGCGGGTTGGATTGGTCAGCCATTGAGAGTTCCGGAAAGGTAAGGAGATAAAGCCTGTTCAGGCCGGGGATGCGCCGCCCGTCAGGCGGCGCGTAAGGACATTCAGTCGTTCAGCAGGGGCAGCAGCTTGTCGGCGCGATCGAGCGCAGCCAGGTCGTCGAAGCCGCCCACGTGAGTATCGCCGATGAAAATCTGCGGCACGGTGCGGCGCCCCGTGCGTTCCATCATGATGGCCCGCTGTTCGGGTTCCTGATCGATGCGGATCTTCTCGATTTCGCTGACGCCGCGCTGTTTGAGCAGCATTTCGGCGCGGGAGCAGTACGGGCAATAGCCGGTGCTGTACATCACGACTTTCTTCATCGTCGATTCCTTGCGCGAGGCAGTCGGGGTCGGGAGGTATCCGGGTCAGGCCTTCTGGGTGACCGGCAGGCCGGCCTGGCTCCAGGCCCTCATGCCGCCTTCCAGGGCGACCACCTCGTTGAAGCCCTGGGCCTTGAGCTTGGCCACGGCGCGGCCGGAGTCGCGCCCTTGCTCGCATACCACCACCAGGGGCTTGTTCTTCGGAAGCCCGGCGGATTTTTTCTCGATGTCCGCAGCCGGCACGCTGCGTGCCTGCGCGATGTGCCCGGCCTGGAATTGCTCGGCGGGGCGTACATCCACCCAGACGGCCTGCCGCTGGTTCACCAGCTGTATGGCTTCAGCCGTTCCGATGGCCGATCCGCCGCCGCTCTTGCGCAGCGCCGGAATGGCCAGCATGATGCCGGACACGACAGCCGCCGCAACGATAAAGATATTGTTCTGGCTAAGCAGAAAATGCAGAAAATCCACGGAACGTCCTGAGAATTGACGATTAATGGACGGCCAAGCCGCCACCGGACACCGCCGTCCGGGCGCGCTCGCGCGCGAGCGTCCGGACGGGGCACAACCTTGCAATTATAAAATGACGGCATTCCGGCATCTTTCAACACTGTTTCAAGCGACCGCACCATGCACAAACTCGTTCTGATGCGCCACGGCGAAAGCCAGTGGAATCTGGAAAACCGCTTCACCGGCTGGACCGACGTGGACCTGACCGAAACCGGTCGCCAGCAGGCCTGGGCGGCCGGCGAGCTTTTGAAGCGCGAAGGCTACGGCTTCGACCTGGCTTTTACGTCGGTTCTGAAGCGCGCCATCCGCACGCTATGGATCGCGCTGGATGCCATGGACGCCATGTATACGCCCGTGGGCAACAGCTGGCGCCTGAACGAGAGGCACTACGGCGCATTGCAGGGCCTGAACAAGGCCGAAACCGCCGCCAAATTCGGCGACGAGCAGGTGCTGATCTGGCGCCGTGCCTATGCCATCGCGCCGGACCCGTTGTCCGCGGACGACCCCCGGCACCCCCGCTTCGACAGCCGCTACGCCCGCGTGCCGGCCGACCAGCTGCCGGCGACGGAATGCCTGAAGGACACGGTCGCCCGCGTCCTGCCGTTCTGGAACGAGTCCATCGCCCCGGCCATCCGCGCCGGCCGCCGGGTGCTGATCGCCGCCCATGGCAACAGCCTGCGCGCCCTCATCAAGCATCTGGACAATATCTCCGACGAGGACATCGTCGGCCTGAACATTCCCACCGGCCAGCCCCTGGTCTACGAGCTGGATGACGACCTCCGGCCCCTCCGTCACTATTACCTGGGCGACCCGGCCGAGATCGAAGCGGCGATGGCCGCCGTAGCGGCCCAGGGCAAAGCGAAGAGGTAAGCCCACTCCGGAAGCGCTGACGCGCTTTCAAGGAGATCCCACCCCCGAAGCGCTGACGCGCTTCCAAGGAGAGCCCACCCCCGAAGCGCTGACGCGCTTCCCCCTCAAGGGGGCGCGCCGGTGGACCGGCGGAGCCGGATCCACGGCGCCCTGGTGGCTCAAGGGGGCGACGCTGGCGGACCGGAGGGGGAGCCCACCCCCGAAAGCGCTGACGCGCTTCCCCCCTCAAGGGGGCGACGCCAGCGGACCGGCAAAGCCGGATCCGCGGCGTCCCGGATCGGGGGGGCGCTCATTTTCAAGGGGGTGTCGGATGGTGCTTGGTGGTGGTGGCGTGAGTGTGGTTTGGCGCGTGCGCGTTTCCACGGGGGCGAGGGCGTCGGATCGGTGAAGCGGGCGGATTTCATGCGGCGTGGGTCACACGTAGGGTGAGGTGTTTGAGATGCGGGTGGCGGCGGGAATGGTGGGGGCGGCCGCGTTGATGCTGGCTGTGGCGGTGGCGCGGGCGGCGCCGGGCGATTTGAGCGAGAAGCAAAGCGAAGCCCAGCGCCAGCAGTCGGCGCTGCGCGAGCGCATACAGTCGCTGCAGAAGACCATCGAAGAGCGGGAATCCGCCCGCAAGGAAGCCGCCGACGCCTTGCGCGAATCGGAAACCGCCATCTCGCAGATCAACCGGCGTCTGGCCGAACTGGCGGCGCAGAGCCGGCAGGCCGAGGCCGACCTGGCTGCGCTGGAGCGCCAGATGACGGCCCAGCAGGCCGTCCTGGCCCAGCGGCGCGAGGAGCTGGCCAGGCAGCTGCGTTCCCAATACGCCAGCGGGTTGTCGCCATGGACTGCCCTGTTGTCCGGCGACGATCCGCAGGCCCTGGGGCGCAACCTGGCCTATCTGGGTTACGTCTCGCAGGCGCGCGCCCAGGCGGTGCAGGTGTTGCGGCGCGACCTGGAGGAATTGGCGCGGCTGCAGGGCCGCGCCGACGCGCGGCGTCAGGAAATCGCCGACGTCGTAAAGGAAACCGGGGAGCAAAAGAATGCGCTGGTCGCCCAGCAGAAAGAGCGCGCCAGCGTGCTGGCCCGGCTGGAGGGGCAGATCGAGGCGCAGCGCCAGGAAGCCGTCAAGCTGGGGCGCGACGATGCGCGCATGTCGCGCCTGATCGAGGACCTGCAGGCAGCCATCGAAAAGCAGGCCGAAGAGGCGCGCAAGGCCGAAGAAGCGCGCCGCAAGGCTGAAGAAGCGCGCCGCAAGGCCGAAGAAGAAGCCGCGCGCAAAGCCGAACAGGCGCGGCGCCAGGCCATCGAGGAAGCCCGCCGCAAGGCCGAAGAGGCGCGCAAGCGCGCCGAGGAAGCGCGCAAGGCCGCCGAAGCGTCGCGCCGCGCCCAGGAGGCGCGTGAGGCGACGCAGGCCCGCGGGCAGGTGGAAGCGGCCGCTCGCCGCGATGCCGAGGCCGCCGCGGCCGCCGCGCGTCAGGCCGCCGAAGCCGAAGCCGCCGCGCGCCGCGCGGCCGAAGCCAGCCTGCCGGTGGCGCGCGGCAACATCGAAGGCTTGACCCCGGTCGAACCCGCGGGCGCGCCCGGGCCGGATGCCTCCAGCCCCGTCACCTCTGCCCGGTCGTCCGGATCGCCCGGGTCGGCCCGCCCGTCCGCGACCGCCTCGGCCGCGCCATCCCGTCCGTTGCCCGAAGGCCGCGGACTGCGTCCCGGCCTTGCCATGCCCGTGAAGGGCGCCACCATCCAGGGCCGGTTCGGCGTCAGCCGGCCGGACGGCGGCGTGTGGCGCGGAATCGTGCTGCGCGTGCCGGAAGGCACGCCCGTCCACGCGGTGGCCCCCGGCACCGTGGTTTACGCCAATTGGCTGCGCGGCTTCGGAAACCTCATCATCGTGGATCACGGGCAGCAATATATGACCGTGTACGGCTACAACCAGGCGTTGATGAAGCAGGTGGGCGACAGGGTAGGGGCAGGCGACACCATCGCCACCGCCGGCGCTACGGGCGGGCAGGTGGAATCGGGCCTATACTTTGAAATTCGTCATGGCGGCGCGCCCGTGGACCCAGCCCAATGGTTGGCCCAGTAGAAGCGTTCGGCTAAACCAATTCAGGAAGTGTGCATGAGCACTCGCAAGTTTCGTAGTTTCGGCCTGGTGTCGGCCGGCGTGGTGGCCGGGATCCTGCTCAGCGCCGGGGTGACCGCCGTTGCGCAGCGCGGCGGCAGCACCTTGCCGCTGGACGAACTGCGCCAGTTCACCAGTGTGTTCGGCGCCATCAAGAACAACTACGTCGAGCCCGTCGACGACAAGACGCTGATCAACAACGCGATCTCCGGCATGGTGTCCGGCCTGGACCCGCATTCCGCCTATCTGGATGCCGACGCCTACCGCGATATGCAGACCGCCACGCAGGGCGAGTTCGGCGGGCTGGGCATCGAAGTGGGCGCCGAAGACGGCTACGTGAAGGTCATCTCCCCGATCGAAGACACGCCGGCCGCGCGCGCCGGCGTCATGGCGGGCGACCTCATCACCAAGATCAACGATACGCCCACCAAGGGCATGTCGTTGAACGACGCGGTGAAGCTGATGCGCGGCGCGCCCAAGACGCCGATCACGCTGACCATCATGCGCGCGGACCATCCGCAGCCCATCGTGCTGCATATCGTGCGCGACATCATCAAGGTGCGCAGCGTGCGCAGCAAGATGCTGGAGGGCAACGTCGGGTATGTGCGTATCGCGCAATTCCAGGAGAAGACGGGCGCCGACATGGCGCGTCAACTGACGGAAATGGGCGCCAAGCAGCCCCCGCGCGCCCTCATCCTGGATCTGCGCAACGATCCGGGCGGCCTGCTGACCAGCGCCATCGGCGTGGCGTCCGCGTTCCTGCCGCCCGACTCGCTGGTCGTTTCCACCGACGGCCGCACGCCGGACTCCCGCCACAAATACCTGGCCACGCCTTCGGAATATGCGCGTGGCGAAGGGAACTACCTGGCGAATCTGCCCGGCTGGGTCAAGACCGTGCCCATGGTGGTGCTGGTGAACGTCGGTTCCGCTTCGGCGTCGGAAATCGTCGCTGGCGCCCTGCAGGATCACAAGCGCGCGAAGGTCATGGGCAACCGTACTTTCGGCAAAGGCTCGGTGCAGGTCATCCTGCCCCTGAGTGAAGACACGGCCATCAAGCTGACCACGTCCCGCTACTTCACGCCCAGCGGCCGTTCCATCCAGGCCACGGGCATCGAGCCCGACTACGTGGTGGCCGATACGGCGCAGGGCGACCTGTTCCGTCTGCCGCGCGAAGCCGACCTGCAGCGCCATCTGGCCAATCAGCAGTCCCCCAACGGCGAGATCAAGTCTTCCGCGGATCCCGCCAATATCGAGCTGCCCAAAACCTTCGAGTTCGGCGGCAAGGACGACTTCCAATTGAAGCAGGCCGTGAACTTCCTGGACGGCAAGCCGATCCAGAAGGCGGTGCCCAAGACGGCGTCCAACGATAAGACGGGGCAGGACAAGGCGGGACAGCAACGCCCGGCCCAGGCCGCGCCTGAACGCATGACGATCACGCCTAATGGAGTGCAGCCCGCCAAGGCGAAATGAACGATCAGCAGTTGCTGCGCTATGCGCGCCATATCCTGCTCGACGAGCTCGGCATCGAAGGGCAGGAAAAATTTTTGGCGGCGCGCGCGCTTATCGTCGGAGCGGGAGGGCTGGGCTCTCCCGCCGCCATGTATCTGGCGACCGCGGGCGTCGGCCATATCACCCTGGTTGACGACGACGTCGTCGAACTGAGCAACCTGCAGCGACAATTGCTGCATACCACTGCAAGCCTTGGCCAGCCCAAAGTGGAATCGGGGCGGCGCGCGCTGCTTGCCCTCAATCCCGAAATCGTCGTGGAGACCATCGCCCGCCGCCTGACGGATGATGCGCTGCAGGCTGCGGTGGCCGCCGCCGACGTCGTGCTCGATTGCTCCGACAACTTCGCCACGCGCCACCAGATCAACCGTGCCTGCGTCCATCACCGCAAGCCGCTGGTCTCGGGCGCCGCCATCCGCTTCGACGGCCAGGTGGGCGTGTTCGACATGCGCGGCGACGCTTCGCCGTGCTACCACTGCCTGTTCCCCGAAGCGGACGATGTCGAGGAAGCGAACTGCGCCACCATGGGCGTGCTCGCCCCGCTGGTCGGCATCATCGGCAGCGTGCAGGCCGCCGAAACCCTGAAGCTGCTCGCCGGCATCGGCGAGTCCCTGGCCGGGCGCCTGCTATGTCTGGATGGGCTTTCGATGCAGTGGCGCAGCCTGAACGTGCCGCGCGATCCCGAGTGCGCGGTCTGCGCCGGCCGCGGCGCCGCGCACCGGCATGGCTCGGACGGCGGCCCTGGCGCGCCGGCATAGCAGAGCGTGCAGATCGTCCCGATCCGCCGGCGTGGCCAGACCGATCGATACCGCCAATTCGTCGCCTTCCCGCAGCGCCCTGTAGCTGACGCCCGCCCGCTTCAGGGCCATGAATGAGCGCGGCAGCAGGGCGAATGCTTCCCCGTTGGCCACGCCCGCCAGAATCACATGATGGTCTTCCGGTTCGCGCACTGCGCGCGGCGTGAAACCGTGTTTCTGAAATACGCGCCGGCAGTAATCGAAGAAGGCCGGCTGCCGCGCGCGCTCGAAGATGTAGATACTTTCGTCGGCCAGATCGCGCAGCGATAAGGTTCTGCGCCGGGCCAGCGGATGGGCGCTGGGCAGGGCGACGATCATAGGCTGGCGGTCCAGCACCGTCACCGACAATCCCTCCGTTTCCGTGGGCAACGCGATCAGCGCCGCGTCCAGCCGACGCGTGCGCAACTGCCGCACCAGGCGCGGCGAAGTGTCCGACACGACGAGGACGGCATCGAAACGGCCCGACGCTTCCATGCGGGCGCCGATGCCCTGAAACCATGGCGGTTCGACGGCCGTCGTCAACCCCAGCCGCAGTCGCGGCGGAACGGGCGGGGCCGCGATGCTGGCCTCGGCCTGCGCCAGCAAACGCATGATCTTGCGGGCATGGGGAAGCAAACGTTCGCCGGCCGGCGCCAGCCGCACCGATTGCGTGTCGCGCACGAACAGGGCGCAGCCCAGCCGTTCCTCCAGCTGGCGGATGGCGCGGCTGAGCGGCGGCTGCGAGATGTGCAGCCGTTCGGCCGCCTGGCGAAAGCTCAGCGTATCGGCCACCGCCAGGAATAGGGCGAGACCGCGGGAATCCAGCAGATTGGGCATGTGTGAGGACCGGAAGCGAACCGGCGCGGGCGATACGGTGGGAGGCCGCGGCGACGCTGCGGGCCCTGGCGGCATATATCAAAAAGGTATCACGAATTCGGTCATTCCCCTGCCCGGCGCGCCGCCGATACAGTGCCTGCTCCATGCCGTGCCGCGCATCCGCGCAGGCCGGACCTCAGCAACTCTTGGAGAAAAGATCATGGCATCCGAACGCTACGAATGCGGACTGAAGCAATTGCACGCGGTGGATGGCGAGGCGGGCATACGGGTCATCGAAAGCCTGCGCGAAGCCTTCCCGGACGTCGCGGCCTATGTGGTCGAATTCGCTTTTGGCGATATCTATTCGCGGCCGGGGCTGGGCTTGCGCGAGCGCGAACTGGCCGTGGTGGCCGCGCTGTGCGCGCTCGGCAATGCGGCGCCGCAGCTCAAGGTGCATCTGCACGCCGCCCTGCATGTCGGCTGCAGGCCCGAGGAAATCGTCGAGGTGGTCATGCAGATGGTGATCTACGCCGGCTTTCCGGCGGCGCTCAACGGGCTGGCGGCGGTACGCGAGGTATTCGGCGAGTGCGGCATCGCCTTGCCGCTCAAGAAGGCTGCTTGATCGCCGTCAGGCCACGGATCGCCGGGGCCGTCCGGGTCTGCCTTGCACCGGCATGCCGAGCCGGGCGGCGCGCCGCCTCAGGTTCGCGCGGTCCACGCCCAGCTCCCGGGCGGCGGCGCTCCAGTTGCCATCATGCCGGATAAGGCTGGCTTCAATGGATGTCCGTTCCACCTCTTGCAGCCTTGCCTGCAGGGTCTTCGGTACCGGCCCGGGCCGGGGCAGCGACGGAGGGACCGCCGCGGCGGTCGCGGGCGGCGGGTGTCCGATATCCAGGTCTTCCGCCGCAATCGTCAGGATGCGCGGCCGCGCCGCATGGCGGCCCAGCGCCTTGAGGACCCCGCGGCTGACCACGTGTTCCAGCTCCCGTACATTTCCGGGCCAACCATAGTGCTGCAAGGCGGCCTGGGCGTCATGGGCCAGCCGCACGGCGCCCAGCCCCAGACGCACCCGGTTTTCCTCCAGGAAAGTGCCCGTCAGAATCAGGATGTCGCGCCCGCGCTCGCGCAGTGCCGGGACGCGCAGGGGGTAGACGCTGAGCCGGTGATAGAAATCCGCCCGCATGCGGCGCGTGCGGACTTCTTCGGCCAGGTCCCGGTTGGTCGCCGCGATCAGCCTCACGTCCACCTGGTGTTCCCGGTCCGAGCCGACACGCTGCAACTGTCCGCTCTGGAGCACGCGCAGCAGCTTCGCCTGTGCGCTCAGCGGCAGTTCGCCGACCTCGTCCAGGAACAGCGTGCCGCCGTGCGCCAGCTCGAACTTGCCGCGCCGGTCCTGCACCGCGCCGGAGAACGCGCCACGCACGTGTCCGAAAAGCTCGCTTTCGATCAGGTTGTCGGGCAATGCCGCGCAGTTGACGCTGATCATCGGCTTGCCGGCGCGCGGCGAACCGGCATGCAGAGCCTGGGCCACCAATTCTTTGCCAACGCCGGTTTCGCCGGTAATCAGCACCGTCAGATCGCTTCCGGCCACCATGTCGATTTCCCGCGTCAGGCGGCGGAAGGCCGCGCTTTGGCCGATGAGCCGCCGTGCCGGTGCGGCGGCGGCCATGCGATAGCTTTCCGCGCGCCGCCGTTCGTCTTCGATGGTGACGGCCAGTGTCTCGATGCGCGCCGCCACGGTGACGGTGGCGGCGGCCAGGCCCGCGAAAACGTTCAACACGGCCAGGTCGTCCTCGGAAAAGCGGGCGGGGGCCAGGGCGTCGAGGGTCACTAGACCCCATTTGCGCTCGCCAACTTCGATGGCGCATCCCATGCAGTCGTGCACGCGCAGATCGCCTTCCGCTTGCTCGACCAGGCCGTCGTAGGGATCGGGCAAGGCGCAGTCCGGCGGAAAACGCATGGCGCTCTCCGCGTTGAGCAGGGCCTGGAAGCGCGGATGCTGATCGACGCGGAACCGTCGCCCCATTGCGTCGGGGGTCAGCCCCTCCAGCGCCAAGGGCACCAGGACCTCGCCCTCCAGCTGCAGCAAGCCCACCGCGTCGCAGGGCAGCAGCGTCCGCAAGGCGTTCAGGAAGCGCCGATAGCGCTCGGCCGGCTCGACATCGCGGGCCAGGTCGGAGACCAGGGGGATGACTGTCTCGAGCAGGGGATTCCGGGTCGGCATGACTGCAAATTGGCGAAACCGAGTCGATGAAACCTGACTTTAACACCCGGTTCTCCTTTGCATGCCAGGAATGCCAGGGCGCGAAAACTGGCATGGGTATTGCAAGGGAGAGGACCGTCCAACCCGGAGTGCCGTACCTCATGCTCGACTCGAAACAACTTGCGATCATCCGCGCCACCGTCCCGCTGCTGGAGACCGGCGGCGAAGCCCTGACCACGCATTTCTACAAGATCCTGCTGGCCGAGCATCCGGAAGTGCGGCCGCTGTTCAATCAGGCCCACCAGGCAAGCGGCGAGCAGCCGCGCGCCCTGGCCAACGGCGTGCTGGCGTATGCCCGCAATATCGACCGGCTCCAGGCCCTGGCGCCGCTGGCCACGCAAATCGTCAACAAGCACGTGTCGCTGCAGGTCCAGCCGGAGCACTATCCGATCGTCGGCGCCTGCCTGCTGCGCGCGATTCGCGAGGTGCTGGGGCCGGATACGGCCACCGATGAAGTGATCGCCGCTTGGTCGGCCGCGTATGGGCAGCTGGCCGATATGCTGATCCAGGCGGAAGCGGCCGCGTATGAGGAGCGGGCACAGGCGCCCGGCGGCTGGCGCGGCGCGCGTCCCTTCGTCGTTGACCGCAAGGTGGCGGAAAGCGCGGCCATCACGTCCTTCTATCTGCGTCCCGCCGACGGCGGTGCGGTGCTCGCCTATCAGCCCGGCCAGTATCTGGGCCTGAGGCTAGACGTCGATGGCCAGGAAATCCGCCGCAACTACTCGCTTTCGCAAGCGCCGAACGGCAGCCAGTACCGCATCAGCGTCAAACGGGAGCCGGGTGGCGTGGCGTCGAATTTTCTGCACGACCGCGTCAACGAAGGCGATACGGTCGACGTCTTCCCGCCCGCCGGCGAATTCGTGCTGCAAGCCGGCGATCGCCCCTTGGCGCTGATCAGCGGGGGCGTCGGGATTACGCCGGTGCTGGCGATGCTGGAAGCGGCGTTGCAAGCCGGCGTCCGGCCCATTCACTTCATCCACTATGCGCGCAGCTGCGCGGTCCATGCTTTCCGCGATCATGTCGACCAGCTTGCCGCCCGTCATCCGCAGCTGCGCCACTTCGTCTGCTACGAAGATGCGACGGACGCGCTACGCAAGCCGGACGATGTAGGCCTTGCGCACATCGACCAGCTGCGCCGCTGGCTGCCATCCCCGCCGGATGTGGATGCGTACTTCGTCGGACCGAAAGGGTTCATGCGCTACATGAAGAAGACCCTGGATATCCTGGGCGTGCCTGCCGCGCAGAGCCGCTACGAATTCTTCGGCCCCGCCTCGGCGCTCTAGAAACAGGCGGCCGTGGCGGCTGCCCGCCCCGGACCGGGCGGGGGAGCAGCCCCACATGCGCGTTCGGCAGACCCTGGCCCGGCGGGGCCGCGAATACGGCGAGCGTCTGCGCGCGCGGGGCGGCCGCGTCGATAACTGGCGTCTTGCCGGGATGGGCGTGACCGGCAATTCGCATATGCTGATGATGGACGACAACAGCGACGATATCGCGGCGCGCATTTCGGCGTGGATCGTGGCGCAGGCCGCCTGAACGCCCGATCAACCGTTGCGCCTTTACGGTTCGATCGGCGGCAATTCCTTCTCGATCAGCGCCAGGCCGGCGCGCAGCAAGGCGGCGTAGCGCGCTTTTTCCGCCGCCATCGTTTCCGGTGTCCAGGCGTAGAACCCTTCGCCGGTCTTCATGCCCAGCTTGCCCGCCGCAACCCGCTCGGTCAGAATCGGGAAGGGACCGTCCGCTTTCGATAGCGAAGGATAGGTGGTGGCGGTAGCGGCGCAATGCACGTCCAGGCCGGCATGGTCGCGCTGCATGACCGGCCCCGCGGCCAGGAAGCGGAACCCGAAACCGAATCGCACCGCCGCGTCCACGTCTTCCGCGCTGGCTACGCCCTCCTGAATCAGCGCGAAGGCCTCGCGGGTCAGGGCATGCTGCAGTCGGTTGCCGAGAAAGCCGGGCACGTCCTTGCGGACCAGCACGGGCACCATGCCGCAGCGGCGCATGAATGCCGCCAGGTGCTCTCCGCTGGCGACGTCGCTGTCCGCGCCCAGCACCACCTCGACCAGCGGGATCAGGTGAGCCGGCATGAAGAAATGCAGCCCGAGCATGCGGGCGCGGGTATCCAGACCCTGTGCGATCTCGCTGATGGGAAAACTGGAGCTATTGCTGGCCAGCAGCGCACCGGCAGGGGCGCGGCCGACGAGATCCGCGAACAGCTTGCGCTTCATCGGCAGCGATTCCGGTATGCATTCGATCACCAGATGAACGCCTTCCCATGCGACCGCGTCGAGCGATGCGACGACCTGGATTTTCTGCGCCAGTTCCGCCATGCCGCGTTCGGCAAGGCCGGCGCGGGTCCGCTCCCGGATCGTATCGTGGCGATCGGCCGCCGGCTCCACGACCGTGACGCCAGCCTGGGCCCGCGCCAGCACGACCGCCACGTCGGCGCCCATGGTGCCGCCGCCCACCACCACGGCACGGCAAAGGGAAGGGCGCGGCAGCGCCGGTATCGAAGTGTCCATGGTGTCTCCCGTTCGAATCAGCCCAGTGCCAGACGCAGCTGGGCGTCAAGATGTGCGGTGGGCGCCACGCGCCACCCGCTTTGCGCGTAACGCAGCCAGCGTCCCAGCACGAAATGGGTCAGCAGGCTCGCATGCGCGCTGACGTCGGCGTTCGCCGGCAGCCCGCCATCGGAGACGGCGTTGCGCAGCGCCTGCCGGAAAGAGGCCTCGATGCGATCGTTGATGTGGTTGATGCGTTCCTGCAGCCGATTGTCCTCGGTAACCAGGGCATCGCCGGTCAGCACGCGCGTCATGCCCTTGTTCCGTTCGGAAAAGGTGAGCAGCATGTCCACCATGCGGCGCGCCTGGCCGATGCCCTGCGGCTCGGCGGCGCCGATCTGGTTGACCAGCGAGAAAATGGTGTGTTCGATGAACTCGATCAGGCCTTCGAACATCTGCGCCTTGCTGGCGAAGTGGCGGTAAAGCGCCGCTTCCGAAACCTGCATGCGCGCGGCCAGGGCGGCGGTCGTGATGCGTGCGGCGTGCGGCTGTTCCAGCATCTCCGCCAGGGTCTGCAGGATCTGCGTTTTCTTTTCGCCGGTTCTGCTTGCCATGCCGAAGGCTCCTTCTTCTTGTTGACGGGCTCTAGCGCCTGAGCGGCCGCCGGCGCAAGAGCAGTTCGCTGACCGAGTTCACCCGCAGGTCAACATAACTGGGACGATTGCGCCCGCCTTTGCTGAAGGGCGTCCCGGGGTGATGAATGTGCACGGTACGCAGGCCGGCCCGGCGCGCGCCGCGCAGGTTTTCCAGGGTGTCTTCAACCAGCACCGTCCGCGCCGCCGGCACGCCTTCGCGCGCCAGGACGCGCCGCAGCAAGGCGACGGACGGCTTGGGGCGGTAGTTCCCGTGCCAGTTCATGTGCTCGATCGCCCACAGGCTGTCGAACTGCTTCAGCAAGCCCAGGTGGCGCAGCACCGCGCGGGCGTAATGCAGCGGCGCGTTGGTCAGCAGGACCTTGCGGCCGGGCAGCCGCCGCAGTTTGCCGGCGAGCCCGGACTCGGCCTTGATGAGCGACCGCACGTCGAAGTCGTGGCTCATGCGCAGGAAGGCATCGGCGTTGACGCCATGATGGCGCACCATGCCGATCACGGTGGCGCCGTAGCGTTTCCAGTACTTGGCGCGCAGGGCGTTGGCCGTATCGGCGTCCACGCCCAGCGTTTCGGCCACCGCCCGGGTCATGCCGGCGTCGATGCGCGGGAAAATCGCATGCGACGTGTTGTGCAGCGTATTGTCCAGGTCGAACAGCCAGAGCCGCTCGGGCGCCGCCGTGGCGACACGGCGCGAGCGGCGCATCCGGGCGGCCGGCCTGAGCAGATGCCGATGGATACGCATCAGCGCGAGGTGATCATGGTGCCGACGCCCTGGTCGGTCAACAGTTCCAGCAACAGGCAGTGAGGCACGCGGCCGTCAATGATGTGGACCGAATTCACGCCGCTGCGCGCGGCGTCCAGCGATGAGGAAATCTTCGGCAGCATGCCGCCGGAAATCGTGCCGTCGGCGAACAGCTCATCGATCGCGCGGGCCGACAGGCTGCGCAGAAGCTGGCCGTTCTTGTCCAGCACGCCCGGCGTGTTGGTCATCATCAGCAGTTTTTCCGCGCCCAGCACTTCCGCCATCTTGCCGGCCACGACGTCGGCATTGATGTTGTAGGCCTTGCCGTCCTGGCCGTAGCCGATGGGCGAGATCACGGGGATGAACTGGTCGTCCTGAAGCGCCTTGACGACCGCCGGATCCACCTGGGTGATGTCGCCGACGAAGCCGATGTCCAGCGGCTGGTCTGGATCGTCCTTGTTGGCCATCAGCTTTTTCTGGGCGCGGATCAGGCCGCCATCCTTGCCGGTCAGGCCCACGGCCTTGCCGCCGGCCTCGTTGATCATCATGACGATGTCCTGCTGCACCTGCCCGCCCAGCACCCATTCCACGACTTCCATGGTCTCGGCGTCGGTCACGCGCATGCCCTGCACGAAAGTGCCGGTCTTGCCGACCCGCCGCAGGGCGTCATCGATCTGCGGCCCGCCGCCGTGAACCACAACCGGATTCAGGCCGACGAGCTTGAGCAGCACGACGTCGTGGGCGAAGCTGCGCTGCAGGCGTTCTTCGGTCATCGCGTTGCCGCCGTACTTGACGACGATCGTCTTGCCGTGGAATCGCCGCAGGTAAGGAAGGGCCTCGGAAAGAACGCTTGCCTTCAGGGCGGGAGACAGGACGGCGGTATCGTTGGTATCGGTCATGGCGGCAGAAACGCGATGCAAAAATAGGAGCGGCGCGGGTCGTCCCGCCCGGACTTCGGATTGTATTACCGGTCGGGCCATATTCCATGCGCGCATAAGAAGATGCGGTGCAAAATGCCCGCTTCATGTAGATTTGAGCCCCTTTTCATTCAACGGTTAATGTGGGAACCATCCAACCAGGAGGACAAAAAATGATCGAAAAACCGTCGCGCGTCCGCGCCGCTGCGGCCGGACCCGCCAATCCCGCCCGCCGGGCGCTGGCTGCCTGCCTTGCAGTCCTGGCGTCCGGCCTGTCGGCCGCGCTGCTCGCCGCGGCCCCCGCCGCCGCCGCGGAAAAGCTGAGCGTGGCCGCCACCCAGGTGCCGCACGCGGAAATCCTGGAGTTCGTCAAACCCACGCTCGCCAAGGAAGGCGTGGACCTGGACATCAAGGTCTTCAGCGACTACGTCCAGCCCAACCTGGCGACTGCCGACAAACAGGTGGACGTCAACTTCTTCCAGCACCAGCCCTATCTGGACACCTTCAACCGGGATCGCGGCACCAACCTGGTGTCCGTGGCGAAGGTGCACGTGGAGCCCTTCGGCGCCTACTCGCGCAAAATCAAGAACGTGTCGGAGCTCAAGAGCGGCGCAACGGTGGCGATCCCCAACGACGCCACCAACGGCGGCCGCGCCTTGCTGCTGCTGCAGAAGCAGGGCCTGATCAAGCTGAAAAACCCCAACGACATCCGCGCCACGCCGTTGGACGTCGTGGACAACCGCAAGAACCTGAAATTCCAGGAACTGGAAGCGGCCATGCTGCCCCGGTCCTTGGACGACGTGGATCTGGCGTTGATCAATACCAATTACGCGTTGGAGGCCAAGCTGGTCCCGACGCGCGATGCCCTGTTCATCGAAGGCGCGGATTCACCGTACGCCAACATCATCGTGGCGCGTCCCGATAACAAGGACGCCGCCGCCGTGAAAAAGCTGGTCCAGGCCTTGCACACGCCGCAAGTGAAGACCTTCATTCAGGAGAAGTACAAGGGCGCCGTCGTCCCGGCATTCTGATCGCGGCACTGCCGTAGGCGCCGCGCGTGCTCTGGCCCTGATGCCTGGCGCCGGCGGCGCTGCGATGCCGCCATGCCATGCCGCCATGGCATGGCATGGCCGGTCCATTCAACGGCCGGCCGGCGCCAGCCGGCGGCGCAGCGATTCGAAGAACAAAGTGGATTGCAGCCGTTCGTCCTGCATCTGCATCGCGACGTGGCGCGCGGTCGCCTCTGCCACCGGTTCCAGCGGCTGGCCGGTCGAAAGCGCCAGCACTTCGGCCTGGCAGGCCCGCTCGAGAAAGTACAGGTCGTCGTAGGCATAGTCGATGCGTTCGCCGCAAACCACGACGCCGTGATTCCCCAGGAAGAGAACGTCCGCGCCCCGCATGGCGCGCGCGATACGTTCGCCTTCGGCCGCATCGAGCGCCAGGCCGTCGTAGCGGGCATCGATGGCGACGCGCCCATGAAACCGCATTGCCGTTTGGGATAGCCGGGTGTCCAGGCCCCGGCGGGCGGTCAGGGTCAGCGCTGTCGCATAGGGCATATGCGTGTGCAGCACGCAGGTCTTGCGCGCCAGGCGATGGATCGCCGCATGGATGAACATGGCCGTGGTTTCGACGCTGTGCCGGCCCGCCAGCTTGACCCCTTTGGCGTCGACCAGCACGATATCCTCGGCATCGACCTCGCTCCAGTGCAAGCCGCGGGGGTTGATCAGGAAGCGGTCGCTGTCGTCGGGCAGCGCCACGCTGAAGTGATTGCAGACGCCTTCCTCCAGACCATGGTGCGCCGCGGCGCGCAGGGCCAGCGCCAGATCGGCGCGCAGGGACAGGATATCGGCGGTGTGCGGAAGGTCGCGCTGTGTATGCGGCATGTGCGGAAGCGGAAGAGGGCAGCGAGGCCGGAACCGACGATTTAACCTCAACGCCCGCGCGCCGCACAGTGGAGTTGGTCCGGCGTTGGTGCCGTTCAGTCCTTCGTCAGTGCCGCCGGCGATAAAATAACGTACGTTATCGGTTCGACGCGACGCGATGACTTCCTCCTTCGATCCATTCGAACAAGCCATGCGCGAGCTCGCGATGCGCCTGACCGCGCGACAGCAGTTGCGCGAGTCCGTGCTCAGCCGTTTGTTCACCCATGTCGCTGGCCGCCTGGCCGACTATATGGATGCGCCCCTGCGCGAGCATGGCCTGAACTCTACCTTGTGGACGTCGCTGGTCGTCATCTACGCCAGCGAAGGGCACCGGCTCAAGCCGTCCGAGCTGAGCGTTTTCATGAATTCGTCGCGGACCAACAGTACGCGGGTGGCGCGGGAACTGCAGCGGCAGGGCTATGTGGACCGGCTGGCCGGCGAAACCGACCGCCGCCAGGTGTTCCTGCAGCTGACGCCCAAGGCGCTCGCGTTCGTGAAGCAGTATCTGCCGCGGCGGCGGGCGCAGCTGAAAGCCCTGTTTTCGAATTTCGAACCGGCAGAAATCGACGAGCTGGAGCGGCTGCTGCGCAAGCTGCTCCCTCATCTCGAATGAAGGCGCGATCCGGGCTGTCCCGATGGCGCCTTTTTTTTGTCCATATAGTAACGTAGGTTATTAAAATCATGGCTGCTTCCGGTCATCCGGCCGCCGTCCCGCATCGGGGCATGATCACGGTCTCCATCATGCTGGCGACCATCATGCAGACGTTGGACAGCACCATCGCCAACGTCGCGCTGCCGCACATGGCAGGGGGATTGTCCGCCTCTCAAGACCAGATCACATGGGTGTTGACGTCCTATATCGTCGCGGCCGCCATCGCCACGCCCGTCACGGGCTGGCTGTCTGGGCGCTATGGCCGGAAGATGGTTTTCCTGGTCTCTATCGCGGGCTTCACGGTGATGTCCGTGGCATGCGGCGCGGCGGTGAATCTAGTGCAGATCGTGCTTGCCCGCCTGCTGCAGGGGGCCTTCGGCGCCGCGCTGGTCCCCCTGTCGCAGGCGGTGATGCTGGACGTGAACGAGCCCAAGGACCATGCGAAGGCCATGGCGTTGTGGGGCATGGGCGTGATGCTCGGGCCCATCCTCGGCCCCACATTGGGCGGATGGCTGACCGACAATATGAACTGGCGCTGGGTTTTCCTGATCAACCTGCCCGTCGGAGTGCTTTCCTTCTACGGCGTGGCGCGATACATCCACGAAGATCGCAAGGCCGGCAGCGCCGCGCGCTTCGATGTCTTCGGTTTCGCCACGCTGGCCGTGGCGATAGGCTTGCTGCAGCTGATGCTTGACCGCGGGGAGCAGGCCGATTGGTTCGACGCCATCGAGATCCGCACCTACGCCGTGTGCGCCTTCGTCGCCTTTACTTTTTTCGTTCTGCATACGGCCACCACCGGCGAGCACTCCTTCTTCAAGGTCGCGCTGCTGCGCGACCGCAATTTCGCCATGGGCCTGGCGTTCTACTTCCTGCTCGGACTGCTGCTGTATGCCACCCGCGCCCTCTTGCCGCCCCTGCTGCAGACGCTGCTCGGCTATCCGGTGGTGACCACCGGCGTCGTCACCGCGCCCAGCGGATTCGGCACGATGGTGTCCATGCTGCTGGCGGGCCGCCTGGTGGGCCGGTTCGATGGACGGCTGATCATCGCGCTGGGATTCGGGCTGACGACATTTTCGCTTTGGCAGATGTCCGCCTACACGCCGCAGATTACGGAGTGGGACGTGATCGTTCCCTCCTTCATCCAGGGGCTGGGGCTGGGCTTCACGTCCGTGCCGCTGACCACCATGACGTTCTCCACGCTGGACCGGGCGCTGCGGTCCGACGGGACGGCCATTTACAGCCTGTCGCGCAATATCGGCAGCAGCATCGGCATTTCCGCCATGCAGACCCTTCTGGTTCGCAACAGCGCCACCCTGCATGCCTCGCTCGCGGCCTATGTGTCGGCCTCCACGCTGGCGGCGCATCCGGATGCGCTGTCGCGGGTGTTCAACGTCGGCAACGCCGCCGGATTGGCGGGACTGAACGAGGTCATCACGAATCAGGCCAGCTTCATCGCCTACCTGGACGATTTCCGCTTCATGATGTGGATGACGCTGGCGGCGATTCCTTGCCTGTTGTTCATGCGGACGCGGCGGGCGCCGCCTGCCGCCGGGCAGGACGAGCTGCAGCACGTCGCGGCGGAATAGGCTTGCCCATGCTTTCCTGCGGCGTGCTGCTCAGGAACTGCAGGAGGCGGCGCTCTTCCGCGTCCAGTCCCCGGGGCGTCGGCGGCGCGGCTTTCAGGGGCGGCAGGGTTCCCGCGAGGTAGTCCTCGATGATGCGCGGATGGATATAGCACTGACGGCACACCGTAGGCGTATTGCCCAGCCGCCGCGCCACGCCCTTGACCACTTCCACCACGATGCGCTTCGCCTCCGTCTGGGAAGTCCAGGGGCGCTTGCGCAGCTCCGCCAGCGCCAGCACGGAGCCGGCCCACGTGCGGTAGTGCTTGGCGGTGAAGTCGGCCTGCCCGGCTTCGCGCAGATAGTCGTTCACGGCGCCGGAATCCACGGTGCGGACCTTGCCATCTTCGTCGCGGTAGGAAAACAGTTCGTGGCCCGTGATCTCCATGCAGCGCTTCACCACCGCCGCGATGCGCCGGTCGTTGACCGTGACGTCGTGCTCGACGCCGCTCTTGCCCTTGAAGCGGAAGCGGATACGGTTGCCCGCCACGGTGGTGTGACGGCGCCGCAGCGTCGTCAGGCCGTACGAGCCGTTGTCGCGTGCATAGGCAGGAGAGCCGATCCGCACCAGCGTGGTTTCGAGCAGGCGCACGACCACGGCCACCACGCGGTCATGCGACATGCCGGGCCCGCGCACGTCGCGCTCCACCTTGCGCCGTATGCGGGGAAGGGCGAGCGCGAAGGCTGACAGTTGCTCATACTTGTTGGCGTCCCGGACGGCATGCCAGGACGGGTGATAGCGGTACTGCTTGCGCCCCCGGGCGTCCCGCCCCGTGGCCTGGATATGGCCGGCGGGATCGGGACAGATCCACACGTCGGTATAGGCGGGAGGAATGACCAGCGCATTGATGCGGGCAATTTCCTTGGGGTCCCGGACGCGCTTGCCGTCGGGAAAGTAATAGGCGAATCCGTCGCCGTCCGGCTTGCGGGTAATGCCCGGGCCCCGGTCGTCCACGTACTTCAGTCCCGCGACCTCGCAGCAGGCGTCCTCCGGCGCAGGCGATGCCGGCGAAGCGGTGGTATCCGCGCTGGCTGGCGATTCCCCGGTGTGCAGCATGTCGTGGCGTCCCTTGCGTTGTCATCCGTGCCGCTGCGGCGGCGGGCACGGGGTGCAAGCGGCGTGCCCGCACGTCAATCGCCGGAGGCGGGCACGGCCGGAGTGGTGGCGGCAGCGATGGCCTGGGAGGCTTGCGCGCTGGCATGCGGGTCCGCCTTGCCTTCACCGTGGGCGCCCGAGCCGTTGTGCGGCGCCGCGCTGCGCGAGCGCTGGCGAGCCGGACCCTGCGCCTGCAGCAGGTTGTAGGCGGTGTTGACCAGACCGATATGCGAAAAGCCCTGCGGGAAGTTGCCGACCAGCCGGCGGCGCACCGGGTCGTATTCCTCGGCCAGCAGTCCCAGGTCATTGCGCAGGTCGAGCAGGCGCTCGAACAGGGCGGCCGCCTCGTCCAGCCGGCCTTGCATGACATAGGCGTCCGCCAGCCAGAAGCTGCACGCAAGGAAGACACCTTCGTCCTGGCCGAGGCCGTCGTCCGCGCTTTCCGGCACGTAGCGCATGACCAGGCCATCCCGCACCAGGCCTTTTTCCACGGCGGCGATCGTGCCGGCGACGCGCGGGTCGTCGATCGGCAGAAAACCCACCTGAGGGATCAGCAGCAAACTGGCGTCAAGCGCCTTGCCGCCGTAGTACTGGACGAAGCTGTTCATCCCCGCGTCGAAGCCATGGCGCAGAATGTCCGCGCGTATGTCGTCGCGCGCCCGCCGCCAGTTGTCCAGGGGGCCTTTCAAATGGAATCGTTCCGCGGACTTGATCGCCCGGTCGAAGCCCACCCAGCACATCAGGCGCGAGTGGGTGAAGGCGCGGCGGGCGCCGCGGACTTCCCAGATTCCATGATCCATGGTGTTCCAGCGTTGCTCCAGGGGCGCCAGCAGCACCCGCTGCAGCCGCCATGCCTCTTCCAAAGGCGCCAGCTCCGCTTCGCGGGCGGCATGCAGCGTGTCGATGAGTTCGCCGTAGATATCCATCTGAATCTGCGCGGACGCCGCGTTGCCGATGCGCACCGGCTTGCTGCCTTCGTAGCCGGGCAGCCAGGGGATTTCCATTTCTGGCAGGCTGCGTTCGCCGGCGATCCCGTACATGATCTGCAACTGGCTGGGATGTCCCGCCGCGGTCCGCATGAGCCACATGCGCCACGCCTCGGCCTCTTCCCGATAGCCGGCATTCAGCAGTGCGTACAGCGTCAGCGCGGAATCGCGCAGCCAGCAGTAGCGGTAGTCCCAGTTGCGCGTGCCCCCCAGGTTTTCGGGGAGCGAGGTGGTGGGCGCGGCGACAATGCCGCCGGTCGGGCGGAAAGTCAGCAGCTTGAGCGTGATCAGCGAGCGGACGATGGCTTCATGCCATTCCGGAAAACGCCGGTCCGTGCGGCAGCGCTTGGACCATTCCTTCCACCACGAAACCGTGCGGTCGAGACTTTCCAGCCGGTCCGGCACGAAGTGCGGCGTCTTGTGGGACGGGTGGTACGAAAGCGTGAAAGGCATGTGCTCGCCGGCCTGGATCTTGAAGCACGATACGGTTCGCAGGTCCTTTCCTTCCAGCGGCGCCCGCGTATGAAGCTCGACGGCATCCGGTCCGGCGATGGCGCTGATGCCGTAGTCGCGCCGCCTCACCCAAGGCACCGCCTGTCCATAGTTGAAACGCAGGATCAAGTCCATGTCCATGTCGACATGGCCCTCATCGCCGCGCACGATGCGCACCACGTCCACGCGCTCTTCGTCGTCGCTCAAGGGCATGAAGTCGAACAGCGTGGCCGCTCCCGTCGCCGTTTCGAAACGCGTCTCCAGGACTGCCGTACCGGGGATATAACGCCGGCTCGACCGGAATTCTCCTCGAGGCCGCAAGCGCCAGCAGCCGTGCTCCTCCGTTCCCAGCAGGGCGGCGAAGCACGCCGCCGAATTGAAATGCGGCAGGCAAAGCCAATCGATGGAGCCGTCCCGCGACACCAGCGCCGCGGACAGCATGTTCCCAATCAGACCGTAATCTTCGAGCGGTTTCGACATAGTGCAAACCTGTTGTGAACGGGGAGAAGGCTATCACGCCAGCTTCTTACGGGCCCCGGCGCCGAGACCGCCGATGAGGGCCGTCATCTGGCTGCAGGCGGCACGCCGCGTGCTGCAACGCGGGGTGACTCCGGCAGCGACCGCCCGGCGGTTGTAACAAAGCCGGGACGCGGCTTTTGCCCGGTTACAACCCTTGAAGTCCGGACGCATGACCCTTCGGTAGACTCCGTTTTGCGATGGCCGTTCCGCGCCGTGCGGGGGGACCTTGGCGCGTATGGGATGAAACATGGAGACGGCTCTATTTCAAAAGAACCACAACGATGAATCGGGAGACCAGGTGAACGACGCGGCGCATGTGCTCATCCTAACGCCACATGGGCGCGATGCTGAAGTCATACGGGACGTCGTGGACGCGATCGGGGCGCGTTCGACCGGCTGCGACGACGCGCGCTGCCTGCTGTCCGAACTGGAGTCCGGTGCATCCTGCGCTGTCTTGCCCGCAGCGTCGTTGACGCCCGGCGTCCTTGACTCGCTGGCGGGTTGGGTGGTGCGCCAGGAGCCGTGGTCGGACTTTCCGTTCCTGGTCGTTGAGTCGTCCGAGTCGCCCCTTGCCGGTTCCGCGTCCGAGCGCTTCAAGCGGCTGGGCAACGTCATGCTGCTCGAGCAGCCGCTGCACGCGGACACGCTGCGCCTTGCCATTGCCACCGCGCTGCGCACGCGTGAACGGCAATACCGCGCCCGCGCGCAGCTGCAGCGTCAGGCTGAAACCGAAGAAGCGCTGCGCGTGCTGAACGAAACACTGGAAACGCGAATTTCCGAACGCACCCATGCCCTGGCCCGTGCGAACGACCGTTTGATGAAGGAAATCCGCGAGCGCGAGCGTACCCAAAGCGCGCTCGTGCAGTCGCAGAAGATGGAGGCCATCGGCCAGCTGACCGGCGGACTTGCGCATGACTTCAACAATCTGCTGAACGTCATCATGGGCAGCGTCGAACTCATCCAGCGCACTTCGCCGGACGAACGGGCGCGCCGGCTGGCCGCCAATGCCAAGCAGGCGGTTGAACGGGGCGCGAAATTGACGGCGCAATTGCTGGCTTTTTCCCGCAGCCAGAATTTGGACTTGCGGCCGACGGACGTAAATGAACTGCTGGCGGGCATGCGCGAGCTGCTTGGGCTGTCGCTGGGGCCCACCGTGCGGGTGCTGACGGAGTTCGCGCCGGACGTGCCCAAAGCCATTGCGGACGCCAACCAGCTGGAACTGGCGGTTTTGAATCTTTGCCTGAATGCGCGCGACGCCATGCCCTCCGGCGGCGTGGTGACGCTATCTACCGCGGTGCGGCAGACCCCGGAAGGCGATCTCCCGGCCGGGCGCTACATCGTCATCGCGGTCAAGGACACCGGCAGCGGCATTGCGCCCGAGACGCTCAGCAAGGTGTTCGATCCCTTCTTCACCACCAAGCCGGTCGGCAAGGGCACAGGGCTGGGGTTGAGCCAGGTGTACGGCATCGCCCGCCAGTCCGGCGGCACGGCGCGCATCGCCAGTGAACAGGGCCGGGGTACGGTGGTGGAAATCTGGCTCACGCCGGCCGACCCGGCCGCGCTGGACAACGAACCGCCCGCGCTTGCCGAAGACAAAGGCGGCGCGGCCCCCGCCAACGTGCTGGTAATCGACGACGACCCGTCGGTCCGCAACCTGATCGTCGAATGCCTCCAGATACTGGGGTACGAAGTACGGCAGGCGGCCGACGGCGAGGCGGGCCTGAAGCTGTTGCAGGAGCAGCCGCCGGACCTCCTGATGGTCGACTTCATCATGCCCAAGCTGAACGGGGCGGAGGTCATCGAACGGGCGCGCAGCCTGGTGCCCGACCTTCCCGTCATCCTTGCCACCGGCTACGCGGATGCGCAGGTCAGCGGCACGATCCTGGAGCACGAGAGGGTGCTGCAAAAGCCCTTCAATCTGGACCAGTTGGCGGCCATGGTGGCCGAAGCCTTGCAGCGCTGAGGCGTCTGGAGACGCGGGTCAGGCCGCCGCGCCGGTGACGTTCGATACGTTGCGCTTGATTGCATCGTGGCGGCGCTGCATTTCCTGCCGCAGCGCGCGGCGTTGGCTGGCGGCCTCGAAACGCTGCCGTTCCTCTTCCGTGCGGGGCTCCAGCGGGGGCACCGGCGTGGGGTTGCCCAGCTCGTCCACCGCCACCATGGTGAAGTAGCAGCTGTTCGTATGGCGCACCAGCTTTTGCCGGATGTCCTCGGTAATGACTTTGATGCCGATTTCCATGGACGTCCGGCCCGTGTAGTTCACCGACGCAAGAAACGTCACGAGCTCGCCGACATGGATCGGTTCCCGGAAGACGACCTGATCGACCGATAGCGTGACGACGTACTGCCCGGCATAGCGGCTGGCGCAGGCGTAGGCCACCTGGTCCAGGTACTTCAGGATATGGCCGCCATGGACGTTGCCCGAAAAATTCGCCATGTCGGGCGTCATCAGAATCGTCATCGACAGCTGGTGGCTGAAAGCGGCGTCCAAGGTCGCTCCTATGTGCTCGTTACGCGAAACAAAACGCGCGCCGCAGGCTGCCGGCGCGCCAACGTTGCGGGCCCAGTATTCAACCCATCAGCCGCGCCAGTTCGGCGCCTGGATCCTGGGCGCGCATGAATGCTTCTCCGACCAGGAATGCCTGGACATCGTGCTTGCGCATCATCCGCACGTCCTCCGGACGCAGGATGCCGCTTTCCGTCACGACGCGGCGGCCGGCGGGCACGCGGGGCAACAGATCCAGGGTGTTCTGCAGACTGGTCTCGAACGTGCGCAGGTTTCGGTTGTTGATGCCGATCAGCGGCGTGCGCAGCTGCGCTGCGATTTCGAGTTCGGCGGCATCGTGCACTTCGACCAGGACGTCCATGCCCAGTTCCAAGGCGCAGGCTTCCAGCTCTTTCAGCCGCGAAGGCGTGAGCGCCGCGACGATCAGCAGGACGCAGTCGGCGCCCAGCGCGCGCGAAAAGATGACCTGGTAAGGATCGACGATGAAGTCCTTGCGCAGCACAGGCAGGGGGCAGGCCGCGCGCGCCTGGCGCAGATAGTCGTGCGAGCCCTGGAAGAATTGCACGTCCGTCAGCACGGACAGGCAGGCCGCCCCATGGACGGCATAGGAAGCGGCAATTTCAGCGGGATTGAAGTTTTCCCTCAGCACGCCCTTGGAGGGGGACGCTTTCTTGATCTCCGCAATCACGCCGGGCTTGCCGGCGGCGATTTTGTCTTCGATGGCTTGCGCAAAGCCACGCACGTCCTGGCGGGCCTGCGCTTCGCGCAGCAGTTCCGATTCGCTGCGCATCTGGCGCGCGGTAGCGACTTCCTCGGCCTTTACAGCAAGGATCTTCGCAAGAATATCGTTCATCTCAAAATTTCCGGGTATAAGCGCAAAATTCTTCCAGCTTGCCGCGCGCCGCGCCGTTAGCAATCGTTTCGACGGCCAGCTTCAATCCGGCATCGATGGACGGCGCCGCATTGCCCGCATAGATGGCAAGTCCGGCGTTCAACGCGACGATGTCGCGCGCGGGACCCGGCTTGTCGTTCAGCGCTTCCAGGATGAGGTCGCGCGACTCCTCACGATTGGACACCTTGATGCCGCGGTTGGACATCATGGATAGCCCGTAGTCCTCCGGGTGGATCTCGTATTCAAGCACTTCGCCGTTCTTCAATTCGCCGATCATGGTCGCGGCGCCCAGGGAGGCTTCGTCCATGCCGTCCTTGCCATGAACGATAAGCACGTGGCGCGAGCCCAGCCGCTGCAGCACGCGCACCTGTATGCCGACCAGGTCCGGATGGAACACGCCCATCAATTGGTTCAGCGCGCCGGCGGGATTGGTCAGGGGGCCCAGGATGTTGAAGATCGTGCGCACCCCCATCTCCTTGCGCACGGCGGCGATATTTTTCATGGCGCTGTGATGCGCAGGCGCGAACATGAAACCGATGCCCACTCGATCGATGCACTCCGCCACGCCTTCCGAAGGGATCTGCACATTGGCGCCCAGCGCCTCGAGCACGTCCGCGCTGCCCGAGGACGACGATGCGCTGCGCCCGCCGTGCTTGGCGACCTTTACGCCCGCTGCTGCGGCCACGAACATTGCGGCGGTGGAAATGTTGAAGGTGTGGCTGCCGTCGCCCCCCGTGCCGCACATATCGAGCAGCTGTTCCGGATAGGGAGTCTGGACCGGCGTGGCGAACTCACGCATCACCTGCGCGGCGGCGGTGATCTCGCCTATGGTTTCCTTCTTCACGCGCAGACCCATCAGCAGGGCGGACGCCATCTGGGGCGACATCTCGCCGCGCATCAGCATGCGCATCAGGTGCAGCATCTCGTCGTGAAAAATCTCCCGGTGTTCGATGCAGCGCGTCAACGCTTCGGTCGGAGATATCGTCATGGTGGTCCCCTTTGCGGTGTCTTTTATCGGATGGCCAGGAAATTGCGCATCAAGGCATGGCCGTGTTCGCTCAGTACGGATTCGGGGTGGAACTGTACTCCGTAAATGGGCAGCGTTTTGTGACGCACGCCCATGATGTCTCCATCTTCCTCGGCGACGGCCGTGGCTTCCAGGCAGTCAGGCAGGGTGCCGGGGTCGATGGTCAGCGAGTTGTAGCGGATGACCGTATAGGGCGTGGGCAGTCCGGCGAAGATGTCGGTGCCCTTGTGGGCGATGCGGACGGTCTTGCCGTGCATGATGCGCGGCGCCCGCACGATATCGCCGCCGAAGGCCGCGCCGATTGCCTGATGTCCCAGGCAGACGCCGAGAATGGGAATCTTGCCGCCGAATTCCCTTATGACGGAAACCGAGATGCCGGCCTCGGCGGGCGAGCAGGGGCCCGGCGATACGCAGATGCGGTCCGGCTTCATGGCGGCGATTTCTTCAAGGGTGATCTGGTCGTTGCGCGCCACGCGCACGTCTTCGCCCAGCTCGCCGAAGTACTGCACCAGGTTGTAGGTGAAGGAGTCGTAGTTGTCGATCATCAGGAGGCTCATGGCCGTGCCCTCGCTTGTTCCGTTGTTCTTCAGATGGGCTGGTCCAGCCCGTTCTGCACCTGTTCGGCCGCGCGCAGCACCGCCCGCGCCTTCGCTTCCGTTTCGGCCCATTCGGCTTCGGGATTGGAATCCGCGACGATGCCGGCGGCGGCCTGGACGTACAGCGTGCCGTCCTTGATGACGCCTGTGCGGATGGCGATGGCTACATCCATTTCGCCGCCGTAGCTCAGGTAGCCCGCCGCGCCGCCATAGATGCCGCGGCGCACCGGTTCGAGTTCGTCGATGATCTCCATGGCGCGCACTTTGGGCGCGCCGGTCAGCGTCCCGGCCGGGAAGGCGGCGCGCAGCACGTCCATGCTGGTCATACGCGGATCCAGATCGCCCGTGACGTTGGAGACCAGGTGCATCACGTGGGAATAGCGCTCGATGGACATGGTGTCCGTTACCTTCACCGATCCGGTTTCGGCGACGCGGCCGACGTCATTGCGGGCCAGGTCGATCAGCATGACGTGTTCGGCGATCTCCTTGGGGTCGGCCTGCAGCTCCGCGGCCAGCGCGACGTCTTCTTCCGGCGTGGCGCCGCGTTTGCGCGTGCCTGCCAGCGGCCGGATGGTAATGCGCGATTTGGGCTGGCCGTTGTCGACAACGCGTTCCTGCCGCACCAGGATCTCGGGCGATGAACCCACTACGTGGAAGTCGCCGAAATTCCAGAAGTACATGTAGGGGGAGGGATTGAGCGACCGCAGCGACCGGTAGAGCGAAAGCGGCGAGTCCCGGAACGGTTTGGCGATGACCTGGCCCACCTGCACCTGCATCAGGTCGCCCGCCGCGATGTATTCCTTCGCGCGGCGCACCGCGGCCAGATAGTCTTCCTTCTGGAAATCGCGCCTTTCCTCGGTTTGCATGCTGGCGTGGCTGTACGGGATTTCCACGGGCTTGCGCAGCTTCTGGCGCAACTCGCGCAGGCGCTGTTGCGCGCGGGCGTAGGCCTCAGGCTGCGCCGGATCCGCATACACCACCAGGTAGATGCGGCCCGCCAGGTTGTCGACGATGACCAGTTCGTCCACATGCAGCAGCATGATGTCGGGCGTGCCTTCCTCCATGCCGGCCGGGAAGGGCTTGACCGCCGGGCCCAGGCGCGGCTCGATGTGGCGCACGGTGTCGTAGCCGAAGTAGCCGGCCAGCCCGCCGGCGAAGCGCGGCATGCCCGGCCGCAGGGCGACCTTGAAGCGGGACTGGTATTGCTCGATGAAGGCCAGGGGATCGCCGTGATGGGTTTCGACGACTTCGCCGTCATGCAGCACTTCGGTCACTGTCCCGCGGGCCTGGATCACGGTGCGGGCGGGCAGGCCGATGAAGGAGTACCGGCCGAAACGTTCGCCGCCCACCACCGACTCCAGCAGGCAGGTCATGCGGCCGTTTTCGGGCCCCGAATGGGCCAGCTTCAGGTAGATGCCGAGCGGCGTGTCCAGATCGGCATAGGTGTCCGCGATGAGGGGGATACGGTTGTAGCCCTGTGTGGCGAGTGCTTTGAATTCCAGTTCTGTCATGTCGGTCTCGTTTCGGTTTATTCGAGCCGGGCATGCAGCAAAAAGCCCGGCCAGTGTTCTGGTTCCGGGCTTGGAGATTTGTTGCGGTCGGCGCCGTTGCGCGGGTGCGTCGGACGCCGGGAAGTGCTTATCGCCACCCGGAAGACAAACGCCACCAGCGCCAAGCGGCGCCAAGCAGTTGCGTTCGGATGGGGGCGATCATTTGCGTATGTACGAGATGTCGGATGGTCTGGAAACGACGGCTCTGGAAGGGGCCGGGCGTTCAACCGTGCGCGGCGCTGGCGGGAAGGACGTTGCCGTCCCGGGCGATCCACTGCGCGGCCTCGACCAAGGACGACACTATACCATCGACTTCCAGCGTGCGCACGTCCACGCCTTCGTTGTAGCCGTAGGGCACGACTAGCACGCGGGTTCCGGCGTCGCGGCCCGCCTGCGTGTCGTTCAGCGAGTCGCCGATCGTCACGGCCTGCGCGGGCGATACGCCCAGCAGCGTGCATGCATGCAGGACCGGCTGCGGGTCCGGCTTCTTGCGGGCGCAGGTGTCGCCGCACACCGCAGCCGCGAAAAAGCCCGCCAACCCGGTCCGCTGCAGCAGCGGCAGTGTGAATTCCGTGGGCTTGTTGGTCACGACCGCCAGCCGCAGGCCCATGTCGCGCATTGCTTTCAGGCCCTCCAGCACGCCGTCGAAAACCACGGCCTTGTCGCCATTGACCAGGTGGTAATGGCGATAAAAGGACTCGCGGCCTCTGGCGAACAGCTGGGGATCGAGTTCGCCGTGTTCCTGCGCGCCGGCCAGGGCGCGCTGCACCAGCCGGTCCACGCCCTTGCCTACGAATGTGGCGATGACGTCTTCGCGCAAGGGGCCCATGCCCAGCTCCAGCCGCATGCCGTTGGCCGCCATGGCCAGATCAGGCACCGAATCGAGCAGCGTGCCGTCCAGGTCCAATAGCGCGGCTTTGATAGACGTCATGATGTTTTCCCTGGGGAGTGGCGGCCCGTCATGGGCGCGAAAGCGGTTGCGGTTGCGGCGGCGCGCGGGATGGACGGGTGGCAGGCGCCGGAAGCGGCGGACGCGATCGGGTTCAGGCCGGCAGCGTCGTTGCCTTGGCGATCTGTTGCCGCATGGCGCCGATGATGGCCGCATAGTCAGGATGGCCGAAGATGGCGCTGCCCGCGACGAAGGTGTCCGCGCCCGCGGCCCGGATCTCGCCGATGTTGTCGACCTTCACGCCGCCATCGACCTCCAGCGCGATATGCTGCCCGCCCGACTGCGTCCAGCGGTCGATGCGCCCGCGCGCTTCGCGCAGCTTCGTCAGCGCGGACGGCAGGAAGGACTGGCCGCCGAAGCCGGGGTTCACCGACATGATCAGAACGACATCCAGCTTGTCCATCACGTAGTCCATGTAGTCCAGCGGCGTGGCGGGATTGAACACCAGGCCGGCCATGCACCCGTGGTCGCGGATCAGCGATAGCGTGCGATCCACGTGCCGCGTCGCCTCGGGATGAAACGAGATGATGTTCGCGCCCGCCTTGGCGAACTGGGGAACCAGCTCGTCCACCGGCTCGACCATCAAATGCACGTCGATGGGCACGTCGACGTGCGGCCGGATTGCCGCGCATACCATGGGACCGATGGTCAGGTTGGGAACGTAATGGTTGTCCATGACGTCGAAGTGAATCCAATCGGCGCCCGCCGCGACGACGTTGCGCACTTCCTCCCCCAGGCGGGCGAAGTCGGCGGACAGGATGCTTGGCGCGATGCGGGTGGCGGGGGACAGGAAAGACATGGTCGGCGGCATTCAAGGGATAATGTGCCAATATTGTAGTTTGCCGGGGCGAGGGGCTGTCGCGCCCGCGCCGCCGTTGACCCGTCTCGCAAAAGGCCGGAATAGCCAGTGAAACCCTACGATCTCACCGTCGCGGTCGAACCGCGCTACGTGCCCGAGCAGTCCGATCCCGCGGAACAGCAGTATGTGTTCGCGTACACGGTGCGCATCACCAACACGGGCGAACATCCCGCGCAGGTCATCAGCCGGCACTGGATCATCACCGACGGCAATCAGCGCGTGCAGGAAGTGCGCGGCCTGGGCGTGGTGGGGCAGCAGCCCCTGCTCGCTCCGGGCGAGACCTTCGAGTACACCAGCGGCTGCCCGCTTCCCACGCCCGTGGGAACCATGCGCGGCACCTATCACTGCGTGGGCGAAAACGGCATCCCCTTCGAAGTGCCGATCGCGGAATTCCTGCTGGCGATGCCGCGGATATTGCATTGAGCCGGCCCCGCCCCGCTCCGGCGTCGTTGTTCCCGTCCTCCCTTGCCTTGTCGATGAAGCAATCCCTGTCCCGCCTGTTTCCGGTCGCGCTGCTGTTGAGCATGGCGCTGGCCGGCTGTTCGACCATTGCGCCTGACGTTCCCCCGGAAGAAAGCCCGGCTGCGGCGCCGGGCGCGCCGCAGCCTTCGTCTGCCGAAGCGCCGCTGGCGGTGCCGCCCCTGACGCGGCTGCCCGATACGCCGGCGCGCCCCCTGGCGGGGCGGTTCCAGCGCGTGTCGTACGCCGAGATCCCCGGCTGGCGCGATGACGACCTGGCGCAGTTCTGGCCCGTGTTCCTGCGCAATTGCAAGGGCCTGATGCGGCCGACCAGCGGCAATCTGACGCTCCCCGCCCGCGCCGCGCCACGGGCCTGGCAGCCCGTCTGCGCGGCGGCGGTGGATCCGGCGCGGCGTCCCGTCGCTACGGATCCCGAAAGCGTGCGCCGCTTCCTGCAGACCTATCTGCAGCCATGGCGCCTGCTGGCGGCGGACGGCAAACCCGCCGCGAATCTCGTCACGGGCTATTACGAGCCCTTGGTGCGAGGCTCGCGACGCCAAGGCGGGCTGCATCAGTGGCCGCTCTATTCCCCCCCGGACGACCTCCTCACCGTGGATCTGGGTGCCATCTACCCGGAGCTGGCGGGCAAGCGCGTGCGCGGCAAACTGGAAGGCAAGCGCGTGGTCCCCTACGACACGCGGGCCGAACTGGAAAACCCCGGGCGGCGGCCGCCCGCGCTCGTCTACATCGACGACCCCGTGGACAATTTCTTTCTGCAGGTCCAGGGTTCCGGGCGGGTCCTGCTGACCGATGGCCCGGACGCCGGCAAGACGATCCGCGTGGTGTATGCGGACCACAACGGTCAGCCTTACGTGTCGATCGGCCGCTGGCTGATCGATAAGGGGGAATTGAGCGCCGACCAGGCGTCGATGCAGGGCATCCGCGCGTGGGCCCAGCGCAATCCGCAACGGGTGCGGGAAATGCTGAACGCCAATCCGGCGGTGGTGTTCTTCAAGGAAGAGCCGCTGGTCGATCCCGAAGCCGGTCCGCGCGGCGCCTATGGGGTGCCGCTGACGCCGCGACGGTCGGTGGCCGTGGATGCTTCCTTCGTGCCGCTGGGCACGCCGGTTTTCCTGGGGACCACCTGGCCGGGGTCCGATCGCGCGCTGGAGCGGCTGGTGTTCGCGCAGGATACGGGCACCGCCATCCGCGGCGCCGCCCGGGCGGACTTCTACTGGGGTACCGGCGACGCGGCCGGACAGATGGCCGGCCGGATGAAGCAACGCGGACAAATGTGGGTACTGTGGCCTAAACAGGCCGGGGAGCCGAGCGCCAGATGAGCGAGGGTATCGTCGTTTGCGGGGCGGGGATCGTGGGCCTGGCGACCGCGCTGGCGCTCGCCCGCCGGCGCCAGCCTGTGTCGGTGCTCGCGCCTGCGGCCGCGGTGCCGCCGGCGCCGGCCGCGCACTACCACCCGCGCGTCTACGCCTTGTCTCCCGCCAGCCAGCGCTTCCTGGCGGAACTCGGCATCTGGGATGCGCTGCCGGCGGCCCGGATGGCCCCGGTGGATGCGATGGAGGTCCATGGCGACGCGGACGGCGCCGTCACCTTGACGGCCTGGCAGGCGGCCCAGCCCCATCTGGCCTGGATCGTGGAAGCATCGGAAATCGAACGTGTGCTGGCTCAGGCCGTCCGTTTATCCGGCATTCCCTGGATCACCGACCGTTGCGTCGGCTACCAGCGCGGCATGCTGCTGACCGAGGGCGGCGCCCAATTGCGCGCCGGGCTCGCCGTGGGCGCGGACGGCGCATCATCGCCGCTGCGCAGCGCCGCGGGCCTCGATCATCGGTCCGTCCCCTATGATGCGGTAGGGCTTGTCACACATCTGGACGCGGATCTGCCCCATCACGGTACGGCGATGCAGTGGTTCCGCGACGACGGCGTGCTCGCGCTGCTGCCATTGCCGGACACCGAACGCGGTCCCCAGGTTTCGATGGTGTGGTCGGCGCCGGCTGCGCAGGCCCGGGCGCTGCAGGCCCTTCCTGCCGAAGAACAGGCGCGGCAACTGTCGCGTCACCTGGCGCACATAACCGCCGGACGGCTGGGCGAGGTGCGCATGAATATCGGTCTGCATGGGTTTCCGCTTTTTGTCGAGCATGCCCAGATGGTTGCGCCCGGCGTCGCGCTGGCAGGCGATGCCGCCCACCGGGTCCACCCCTTGGCCGGACAAGGCCTGAACCTTGGGCTGGGCGATGCCGAGGCGCTGGCTACAATCGTTGCGCAACGCGAACCTTACCGGGGACCGGGCGATCTCCGGGTATTGCGGCGCTACCAGCGCGCCCGCGCCGAACCGGTGCTCGCCATGCGCCTGGTCACGGACGGATTGCACCGGCTGTTCGCCAGCCGGGGGGCCCCGGCTGCCTGGCTGCGCAATGCCGGCATGCGATGGGTGGACGCGATGCCGTCCATCAAACGCCTGCTGATCGAGCAGGCTTCCCGGGGTTGACGCAAGGCAAGGCCGTTCCAGGCGCCCGTATGTTCTAGGAGTATTTGCAATGACGATCCGAGCCTGGCTTTCCGCCGCCTGCCTGGCGGTTGCGGCCGCTTCACTGGCCGCGACATCGAGCGCCGCCGACAAGTCCGTCTCCACGCAGTCCGCGGGCCGGCCGGCCGCCGGTGAAACGGTCACGAACACGTCCGGCCTGGCGCCGGCGGCCAAATCCACCAGCACGGACGGGCCAAATCCCGGGGAGAAGGTGGTCAGCACCACACAGGCAGCGCCCACGGACGCGGATGCCGTGGCGGCACGCTTTCACGAACGCTTTCCGGACCTGAACGTCACCGCGGTGCGGCGCACGCCGTATGGCCTGTTCGAAGTGCAAGTGGGCATGGATCTGATCTACACCGACGCTTCGGTGGGATGGGTGATGGAAGGACCGCTGATCGATGCCGTCACGCGCCGCGACGTCACCCGCGAACGCCAGGAGCAGATCGGTTCGATTGCCTTCAGCCAATTGCCGTTGGACCTGGCAATCAAGCGCGTCAACGGCGACGGCTCGCGGGTCGTCGCGATTTTCGAGGACCCCAATTGCGGCTATTGCAAGCAGTTGCGCCAGACGCTGGAAGACGTCCCGAACCTCACGATCTACACCTTCATCTATCCCATCCTGGCCCCGGATTCGCGTGTCAAGGCGCGCGACATCTGGTGTGCGCCCAAGCCCGGACAGGCCTGGGACGATTGGATGGTGCGCGGCAAAACGCCGCCCACGGGCTCCTGCAATGCGCCCATCGATCAGGTGCTGGCCCTGGGCCAGCGGCTGATGGTGCGCGGCACGCCCACCCTGTTCTTCGCCGACGGGTCGCGCGTGAGCGGTGCGCTGCCGCGCGACGAGCTGATGACGTATCTGGATAAATCCTCGCAGAAGGGCGGCTGAGCGGGCAAGCGGCCACGTGTTCCCTCCATCCCTCCAGGAGAAGGCATTGAAGATTGCCATTCTTGACGACTATCACGGCGTGGCGGCGGATTATGCCGACTGGGCTTCGCTCGGTCCGCAAGCCACGGTCCAGGTCTTCCGCGAATATTTGCCCGACGGCCCGGGGCGCATCGCCGCCCTGCAGCCTTTCGATGTGATCGTCATCATGCGGGAGCGCACGCCGTTTCCCGCCGAGCTGATCAACGCCTTGCCGGCCCTGAAGCTGCTCGTGACCACCGGCCTGCGCAACAACGCTATCGATATGGAGGCGTGCAAGGCCCGCGGCATCGTAGTCAGCGGCGCACCGGGCGCGCCCAATGCCGTGAACGCCACGGCGGAATTGAGTTGGGCGCTGATCCTGGCCTTGTTCAAGAACCTCTGCACGGAAAACCAGAACATGCGCCAGGGCCAGTGGCAGACCGGGATGCCACTGCCGCTGAAAGGCAAGCGGCTCGGCGTGATCGGGCTTGGCAAGCTGGGCTCGGCCGTGGCGCGGGTGGGCCGAGCCTTCGATATGGACGTCGTGGCCTGGAGTCCGAATCTGACGCCCGAGCGGGCGGAGCAGGGTGGGGCCCGCTATGCCGGCAAGCAGGAGCTGTTCGCGACGTCCGACGTGGTGAGCGTGCATTTGATCCTGTCCGCGTCCACGCGGCACGTCGTGGACGCCGCCAGCATCGCGGCCATGAAACCCACGGCCTTTTTCGTCAATACATCGCGCGCGGGTCTGGTCGACCAGGACGCCTTGATGGATGCGCTGCGCAATGGGCGCCTCGCCGGCGCGGGCCTGGACGTGTTCCCGGCCGAGCCGCTGCCGCCCGACGACCCGGTCCGGCAGCTGCGCAACGTCGTCCTGACCCCGCACCTGGGCTACGTCAGCGAGGACAACTTCAAGGCTTTCTATGCGAATGCACTGGAAGCGATCAAGGCGTGGGGCGCCGGCTCACCGCTGCGGGTGCTGTAGGAAAGCCCACCCCCGAAGCGCTGGCGCGCTTCCCGCTCAAGGGGGCGCGCCTGCGGACCGGAAGGGAAGCCCACCCCCGAAGCGCTGGCGCGCTTCCCCGCTCAAGGGGGCGCGCCTGCGGACCGGCGAAGCCGGATCCGCGGCGCCCCGGTCGGGTGGCACCTGTGGGTTTTTGGGGCTGGTGCTGTGGCTGTGGCTGGGGCTGGGGCCGGGGCTTGGGCTTGGGCTTAGGTTCGGGTGACCGCGTTTGAGGCGCTGGCGCGCTTCCTGCTCGAGGGGCAAATGAAACGAAAGGCGCCGGGAATTCCCGGCGCCTTTTCTTTGGGTGGCGGTGGGCCGCGGTCTTAGAGCACCGCCTCGGCGGTTTCGAGGTCGGGTTCCGCTTCTTCGCGCGGCGCGGTGCGCTCGCGCAGCTGCACCGCGTGTTCCTCGCGGCTGCGCCAGATGGCGCCGTGCACACGACCCAGGCTGACGGGGTCGTCCAGCAGCTTGATTTTCTGCGGCTCGGACAGCGCGTCTACGCCATATTCCATCACGTGATCCACCTGCTGGCGGCGGTAGGCCTCGTTCAGCGGGTTGGGTTTGTGGCGGGCAGTGGCCATGGCGCACGCCAGGGCGTTCACGCCGGGGTCGACGATGGCGTCCTCGAAATCGGGGATGTGCGGCACGCTGCGGTTCTGGGCGGTGTAGCGCCGTGTCGCCTGCAGCTCGGTCGGCGGGTGCGTTTCCTCCGGAATGCGGAAGAGACGCGACAGATATGCGCGCCGTCCCAGGTCCACCCGGCTGGAATAGACCGACAGCGGGATGATCAGAAGCAGGGCCGCCAGGATCGGGGCCATCCAGAACAGGAACACCGGGTTCAGCCAGGCCACCAGCGCCGCCCAGCATAGGCCCAGCAGGGTCTGCGATCCGTGCCGTTTGAATGCGTCGCCCCAGGTGGTTTCGTTGTTGTCGCGCGCCGGCGAAATCCACTTCGCGGACAGGCCCAGGAACGCCGCCACCACGAAGCGCGTGTGGAACAACATGCGCACCGGCGCCAGCAGCATCGAGAACAGCACTTCCTGCAGCATGCTCGAAAGCACCTTCTGCCGGCCGCCGAACAAACGGGCGCCGCGCGCCCAGACCAGCAGCACGCCCAGCACCTTCGGCAGGAACAACAGCACCGCCGTGGTGGAGAACAGCGCGATCGCCTTGTCCGGATGCCATTGCGGCCAGATGGGGAAGAGCTGGCGCGGCTCAATGAAGTACTGCGGCTCGGTAAGGGTATGCACGGCCAGCAGCGCTGTCGACAGCAGCAGGAACAGGAACCACAGCGGCGCGGACAGGTAGGACATCACGCCGGTCAGGAAGACCGCGCGGTGCACCGGATGGAAGCCCTCGATGAAGAACAGCCGGAAATTCATCAAATTGCCGTGGCACCATCGCTGATCGCGCTGCAGTTCTTCCAGCAGATTGGGCGGCAGTTCCTCATAGCTGCCCGGCAGGTCGTAGGCGATCCATACGCCCCAGCCGGCCCGCCGCATCAGTGCGGCTTCGACGAAGTCGTGCGACAGAATGGCGCCCGCGAAAGCGCCCTTCCCGGGCAGAGGCGCGAGCACGCAATGTCGCATGAAAGGCGCCAGCCGGATGATGGCGTTGTGCCCCCAATAGTGCGATTCGCCCAGCTGCCAATAGTGCATGCCGGCCGTGAAGAGGGGGCCGTACACGCGCGTGGCGAACTGCTGGATGCGTGCGTACAGGCTGTCCATGCCGCTGGCCTGCGGCGCGCTCTGGATGATGCCGGCATCGGGGCTGGCTTCCATCAGTTGCACCAGCCGTTTCAGGCAATCGCCGGTCATCACGCTGTCGGCGTCCAGCACCACCATGTAGCGGTAGTTGGCGCCCCAGCGGCGGCAGAAATCGTCGATGTTCCCGCTCTTGCGCTTGACCCTGCGGCGGCGGCGCCGATAGAAGATGCGCCCGAAGCCCTTGACCGTTTTGCACAGGTCCACCCAGGCGCGCTGTTCGGCCACGCAGATATCCGCCTTGTAGCTGTCGCTCAGGACGAAAATATCGAAGTTCTCCAGCGCATCCGTCTGCGCCAGGGATTCGTAAGTGGCCCGCAAGCCCGCGAACACGCGGGGCACGTCTTCATTGCAGATCGGCATGACGATGGCCGTGCGCGCCGAGGGGTCGAGCGGCGCGTCGGACATTCCGCGAGCGGAAATACTGTAGCGGTCGCGGCCGATCAGCAGCTGCAGAAAGCCCATCATGGCGGTCCAGAAACCCGCCGACACCCAGCAGAACAGGAGCGCGAACAGGAAGAGGATGCCGATTTCCAGGACCTGCTTGCCCTGGTACGGCAGCACTCCCTTCATGTAATAGGTGGCCACGGCCGTTTGCAGCGCCACCATGACCAGGAGCACCAGCCGGCGGCGGCTGCCCGCCAGCCGCCAGCGCGGATCCATGCGAGGCGCGATGGCGTTGTAGTCTTCGGCGGTGCTTGGCGCTTGCCCCCGCAGCCGGCGCCATCCCCGCACCAGCGGATTGGTGATCCACGGCTCCGGGGACATCGGGGTGCGGTTCAGCGGCGGCGCCGAGGACAGGCATACACCCGAGTCCGGCAGCTGCCGCGCCATGGCCTCGATGTCCGGGTCGTCGCCCTCGGCGGCCCGCAGGCGCGCCAGCCCGGAGGCGAGCTCCGGCTCGGCGGCCGCGGCATCATCGCCGGCCAGGGCGCGATGCATGGCCTCGAGCGCCGGCTGTCCTTCGCCGGCGGCCTGCGCGGCGCGTTCGAGTGCGCGTTGCCTGGCCTGCGGCGGTAGCGCCAGGCGTTCCAGGTAGTCTTCGACCGTGTCGGTGCCCGGCACGCTGTTATTTGGCTTCAGGTTCATTCGGAATGCGATAAGTCCAGGTTTCCGACAGCGGCGTCTGGCCGTTGGTCAGGAAAGCCCGCATTTCCACCGGCTTGGTGGGATCCTTCACGTTGACGCGCAAAATCAGGCGGCGCCCGCCCGTGACGCCGTTGGGGCGAACCGTGTTCTCGACGATCTGCCCATTGCCATCGACCCAGGTGTCGGCCGTGACGGTGGCATCGGCGGGCAATGATTGCAGCGAAGGACCGACGAAATCGATGATGTAGGCGATGCTGCCGTCGGCGCGGCGAATCAGGTCGGGGCCTTTCACCTCTTCGCGGGAGCGGCGCGTCTGCATGACCCAAGCAAGCGGCGTGGTGTGGGTCTTGTTTTCATTCAAGGTCCACGTCATGCGGTAGTCGGCGTCCAGCGGTTCGCCCTTGGCCGGCTGCTTTTCAGGAACCCAGAACGCCACGATGTTGTCGTTGGTTTCATCCTTGGTCGGGATTTCGACCAATTGGACGCTGCCTTTGCCCCAATCGCCTTGCGGCTCGATCCACAAGCTGGGGCGCTTTTCATAGTGATCGTCCAGGTCTTCATAGCGGCTGAATTCCCGCCCGCGTTGCAGCAGACCGAAACCGCGCGGGTTCTCCACGCTGAATGCGCTGACCGCAAGACGCCGCGGATTGACCAGCGGCCGCCACAGCCATTCATCGTTGCCGGTGTGTATGGCCAAGCCGTCGGAATCATGCATCTCCGGCCGGTAATTGGGAATCGGCGACGGCTGGTTGGAGCCGTACAGGAACATGCTGGTGATGGGTGCGATACCCAGCCGGCCGACTTGGTCGCGCAGGAAAATGCGCGCCTTGACGTCCACCACGGTGCTGTCGTCCGTGGGCTTCAAGATAAAGCGATATGCGCCGGTGGCGCGCGGCGAATCGAGCAGTGCGTAAATCGTCAGCGTCGAATCTTCCGGGGCCGGGCGCGCAATCCAATATTCGCGAAAGCGCGGGAATTCTTCGCCGGAGGGAAGCGCCGTGTCGATCGCGAGGCCGCGGGCTGACAAGCCGTAGGTCTGGCCCTTGCCGATGACGCGGAAATAGCTGGCGCCCAAAAAGGACGCCAGTTCATCGTCCTTTTTGTCCTTGCTGTTCACCGGGTACAAAACCCGGAATCCGGCGAAGCCGAGGTTTTTCAGCGCGGCAGGGTCCAGCTTGAGATTGCCGTAATCGAAATCGTCCGGATCGAATTTGATTTCATGGACGCCCGCCGCGTCGATCTCGTTGATTTTGACCGGCGTATTGAAATGCATTCCTTCGTGATAGAAGCTCAGGGTGAATTTCGTGCCCGCGTTACGCCAATGCAGATGGTCGTTCTTGAAGCGCACCTGCTGGTAACCGGCGAATTTCAATTCCTGAAGGGAATCCGGAAGATTGGGTTCCGGCGCCTTGTAGCTTTGCCCGGCGAGGTCGCGGGCCTGCTTCATGACGTCAAAGAATGAGAAAGCTTGGGCGGATTGCCCGAGGCCCATGCCGACGAACGCCGCGGTCGACACGCAAAGGGCGGACAATACACCGGTCAGCCGGCGGGAAGAATGCGCAAACACGTGGGATTGCCTCTGGCTCCAAAGGGTTATCGGAATGCAATGTGACACGCGATTTTTGCACAATGTTCCTGGGCATAGGGCTGGCGGCCTGTCAAACGTGAAATAATTTTTTGCGGTGCATCGTAGCCAAGCCGCCGATTCTGCGGCCGCAATCGCGGCTCTGCGCCGCGATTGCGCAGGGTCCCATGCGGCTTGAGGCCGCACCCCATGGTCTGCTGGGGGGAGGCAAGGCTTCCGGCGTCAGCCGTCGAAGTCGCCGGTGCCCAATGTCGTTATGCCGTCGGTCGGCGTATTGAAAGCGGCTTGCGCCACGCTCCGGATTTTTTCGCATCCCCGCTCGAAGCCCCGCAGCAGCGCGCTGCCCGAACTGTCTTCAGCCCCGAAGCACTCGCGCAACGCATCGCCGGAAATTTCGAATTGGCGCGTTTCTCCGTTTTGCGTCAAGGTGAAGAAGATTGCATCGTCTTGCACACGCGCGTGGGTTTCATTTGCAAAATTGCCCATACCTGCATCTCCTGGCGCGATGGATAACGGTCGGCCCGTAAAGCGCGGAGCTGCCATGGCCTCCCCGCCGCAGGCCTGAACCACGAAAGACGCGCGGCCAGCTCTTGCGAGGCGGCCGCGCGATGATGGGCCGGTCTTGCCGGCCGCGCAGGCGGGCTTACTTGCCCGCGCCCGTGGCGGGAACCGATTCGGACGGTTGGGCCGAGTTTCCGGACCGCGTCGAACTGGACGAGCTGCTGCCCGAGTGGCTTTTATCCGAGCGGCTTTTATTCATGCTGCCGCTGTGCTGGGAACCATGACCGCTGGTGCCGCTCTTGTGGGTGGCGGTGCCCTTGCCGGTATTGGATTGCGGCGTCACCGTGGAATTGGGCGCCGGGGAAGCAGTGCCGGGAGGAACCTTGGCGTTATTGGGCGGCGTTGCGGTGGTGTCGTTTGGCGTGGTCGAGGGCGTCGTAGGGGCCGACGACTGCGCGGTAGCGACGCCCGTGGCAAATACGGCGGCAAACGCCAGGGCGGGAGTGAGACGGCGAAGCTTCATGTGTTGCTCCTTGGGGAGTTGAACGAACCCACCGAGGAGCAAACGCCGTGCCCCGACACCGGTTCCATAAGCGGCGTTGCCGCTCAATCTATAAGATATAAGACCGATTCCCGCGCTGAACCCGTTATTGCGTTACTTCGTTTCCGATGCCCATGAATGCGCGGCGCGGTTCTCGCGTGGCGGGCGCGCGGATGCGTTTGTGGCCGGGCGGCGCCAGGCCGCAAACAATTCAGCCAGGCTGCGGGGAAGCAGCGGCACCATGCGGCGGACTTCGGCGCGGCGGGCGAGGTGGGCGGCCATTTGCTCGCCGATCGGTCGAGCCAGATAGGTTTCCTGCGGGGAAAGATGGGTGTTCATGGTAAATACTGATTGCTATTTGACTGAAAACATTATAGCGCGTCAGGGGCGGCAGCTCAATCCCATTCGGGCTTGAAACTCACGTGGCGGGGCTTTTCTGTATGCAATATTCAGCCGTCGCGCAGTCAGGGCGACGCGCTCGCGCGGTGCGGCGCCCCGGCTGCCGCTGCGGGCGGCTCCACCGGAAGGGCCGTTATCTGCGGCAGCGGCCCGTGCTTATCGGTAGGCCCATCGGCTACGGGGATAGCATCTCGGTGTTTACCCCAGGGTGTTCGTCACACCATACGGTATACAATGTGCACTCATGCCGGCGCTATGGCGCGGCATTTCCCCACTCGCAACAAGGAGCCCGCCATGGCCGAACTGATGAGTCGAGACGAATTTCGCACCGCCCTGGAAAACGCCATCAAAGGCAAAAGCGCCAATGCCTCGCCTTTCAGCATTGCCTGGGCTTCGGGCAAGTTGAGCCGTGAACATTTGTGCCGCTGGGCCGAAAACCACTATCACTACGTCGGTCCCTTCGCCGACTACCTGGGTTATCTGTACGCCCGCACGCCCGACCACTACACCGAAGCCAAGGATTTCCTGCTGGCCAACATGTACGAGGAAGAGATCGGCGGCGACCGTCATACGGATCTTCTGATCCGATTTGCAGAGGCGTGCGGGACCACGCGGGAGCGGGTGACCAATCCGGACAATATGTCGCCCACCACCCGGGCGCTCCAAAGCTGGTGCTATTGCGTCGCGATGCGGGAGGATCCCATCGTTGCAGTGGCCGGCCTGGTCGTGGGGCTGGAATCGCAGGTGCCTTCCATCTACCGCAAGCAGACCCCGACGCTGCGGGAGAAGTACGGTTTCACCGATGAGGAAGTGGAGTTTTTCGACCTGCACATCGTCTCGGACGAAATTCACGGCGAACGGGGCTACCAGATTGTTCTGGAGCATGCCAACACGCCCGAACTGCAGCAGCGTTGCCTGAAGATCTGCGAAATCGGCGCGCAGATGCGTCTGCTCTATACGACCGCGCTGTATACGGACTACGTGGAGAAGGACATCCCGTTGCCCGAACTCAAGATGGCCGCCTGAGGCCGGCGAGGGCACATGCCGACAGTCGTGTTTCACAAGGGCGGCGAAACCTATACGGACGTCGTCCAGGACAACGCCAACCTGGTGGTCCGTGCGGGCATCAAGCGCTTTCCCTATCCGCATCTGCGCTATGAATGCGGCATGGGAAAGTGCGCGAAGTGCGCATGCCGCGTGATCGCGGGGGGCGAGCATCTGCCCCCGGTCAACTGGAAGGAAAAAAAGCAGCTTGGCGAGCGCGTCGAGCAGGGGTATCGGCTCGCGTGCCAACTGTGGCTCACCGCCGATATCGAGCTGGCGCAGGACGACGAGGCATCATGACTACGCCGACCGGCCCGGCCTTTTACGCAGTCCTGACCAGCAAGCCGGGCATCTACCACAGCGAACCTGGCGCCGACGTGGAAGTCGTGGAGACCTACGACTACGTCTTCTGCGGCAAAACGAAGGCGGTGTTCCAGATTGTCCGGGCGCCGGGTCCCACGCGCGTGCGCATCGTGGAAGATGCGCCTCCGCACACCGTCAACGTCGTTCCCACGCGCGTGCTGGAGCGCTTCGCGACGCTGGAAGAGGCACGCTGCGCCATCGGTCAGCTGGCGAATTTCGGCACGCTGGACGCCGCCCTGGTGCGGCGCGAGGGATGACGCGCCCGATTCCGACAGCAAGTCCCACATCGGCCATGGACCCCGGCGGCATACGGGTCATGCCTTCAGACCTGGACCAAGGCTCCTTCTTCGTACCGGCATCCCATCATGGTTGAAATCACTTTTCTCACGAACGGCGGCAAGGTCGTCACCGCGCCGCCCAACAGCAATCTGCTGCGCGTGTCCCTCAAGGAAAAGGGCGGCATCCCGTTCAAATGCGGCGGCGGCCTGTGCGGCACCTGCAAATGCCTGATCGAAGAGGGCCTGGAGAACACCGACGCGGTCAAGCCCAAGGAGCGCCGGCATCTGACGCCCGAAGACTTCGAGAAAGGCTACCGCATGGCCTGCCAGACCTTCGTCAATGGCAATATCAAGGTGTCCTGGGAACCCGGGCGTTGAGCGGACGCTTTGCCGGCGGCGATTGGCCGCCGCCTCTTCCGGCTATCTAGATTCTGCGGCGCCGCCGCCGTAGCGGGGCGCCGTGGACTTGATCAGGGTTGCGGCAAGCCGCGGCTTTCGGCGATGCGGCGGTAGGCGAGGCCAGCCACCGCGATGTCCTCCAGCCCCACGCCGACCGACTTGTAGATGAATATCTGGTCCGCGTGTTGGCGGACGACCTTGTCCGACAGCACCTCGGCGAGCTCAACGATCTTTTCCGGCGGCAACGCATCCCGCGAGGCCAGCACAATGTCGCCGGCCTCGGTCAGGGATTGGGGTTTCCATTCCACCACCAGACGCGCGGCGCGGCGCAGGGCCTCGTCGTCGAGTTCGCGCGTGTGCGGCAGGCTCGACCCGATGGCGGCCACGAAAGCGCCGTTTTTCAAGGCGCCGCCGCTGAACAGCGGCGTCGTCGAGCGCGAGGCCGTCACCACGATGTCGGCGGCGGCCGCGATTTCCTGGGGATCCGTTTCCACGACGGGCACCCCGATCCTTGCGGAAAGCGTGTCGGTGTAGCCGCGTGGCGCGTGCGGGTCGTGCACCAGCACCTGCTTCAATCCGAAGGCTGCGGTCATCTGGGCGGCATGCTCGGCGCCCTGGGTGCCGGCGCCGTACAGCCCCAGCGTGGCGGCGTCGGGACGGGCGAGCGCACGTGCGGCGAGCACGCTGCACGCCGCCGTGCGCCGCCGCGTCAGGGCGGCGGCATCGAACGTCGCCAGCGGGCGGCCGTCGCGCGCGGAGAACAGCAGGATGACAAAGGAAAACTGCCCCTGGATCGTGGTGTAGACCTTGGCGCCCACAACGTCCTGGCCGGGAATGACCGCGCCCAGCGTGGATAGTTTCACGCCGCCGCTGTCGGTGCGTTCGCGCTTCTGCATCGCCGCCTGCCCCTGGCCGAACTGGCGAAAAGCGTCGAGCAATATATTCTGGGCGTCACTGGGCGAGACGGCCGCATCGACCATCTCATCGGAAATATGCAGCATGGCGGTTCTCAGGTGGAAGAGGGCTTGGACTGCTGCGCTTCGGTGTAGGCCTTGGCGGCATTGTGAACGTGCTGGCTGGCCAGCAGGGCCGCGAGATCGCCGTTGCCCGCGATGACCGCATTCAGGATCTGCGCGTGTTCGTCCCAGTTCTGCTTGGCGCGCCGCATATTGCTGGGCGCGAAGAGCAGGGCCGTACGATCGCGCAGTGAGCGCATCAGGTCGGTGAGCACCACGTTGCCCGCGATCGTGGCCAGCATCTCGTGGAATTCGGAATTGAGCGCCAGGAAGCGCTCCAGGCTATCCGCGCGGGCGGCGTTGTTGCCCTCGTCCAGAAAGGCCTGCAGCCGGGCGACAGTGCTCTGGTCGCGCCGCTGGGCCGCGAGCTTCGCGTTCAGGCCTTCCAGCGTGGCGCGCACTTCTATCATGTCATGTGCGACGGCGTCCGACAGGACCGCCACGGAAGCGCCCCGCCGCGGTTCGATGGTAACGAGGCCCTCGGCAGCGAGGGCCCGCAACGCTTCACGCACAGGAATGCGGGAAACCCCCATTTCGTCCGACAGCCGTCCTTCCACCAGGCGATCGCCCGGCGTGAACTCTCCGCTGAGAATGCGTTCCCGCAGCTTGTCCCGCACCACGGCAAACAATTGGGGATGCTGCTCGCCGATCTTCAGCGAAGCGGGGGGCGGGGGCGTGCGGGCTGCCGTTGACGAAGAATTGGATGTGGGCATGGCGGCGGTCGGCGTACGAGCGGTTATCTCCAGTGTCATTGTATTACTCCGCCGGTCGCGGGCCTCCTTGCCGGTATGTCGTTTTGGCGCACAAACAGTATACCGTATTCCGAATGGAGGCGCAGCGGGTGCGCCGTAGACACGCCAGGCTGCGGCGAAACCTATCGTATTCCCTAGGCGGGGGGTTTTGATACTGGCGGTCGGCTACGACGACATATAGTATACATTCGGTCTCAACAATACCCGCCACCGCAGTGGCGACAAGGGGAATCCGGATGCATACGGACGTGGTGCTCAATGTCTCGCATTGGGTGTATCTGGCCAGCGTGGTGGCGATCATCTTGACCATGATCCTGCGCGCCAATGTGGTGGTGCCTTCGGTGATCGGCACCTTTCTTGTCGTGCTCGCCATTACAGGCAGTCCCATCAGCGCGCTTATCGGCATCTTCTCGGCCAGCTTCGTCGCGGCGAAGGAGCTGTTCAATATTTTCCTGGTCATTACCTTCATGACCGCGCTGCTGAACTCGCTCAAATCGATTCAGGCGGATGTTCGCATGGTGCAGCCCATGCGCCGGGTCATGCGCGGGGGGCATGTGTCGTACTTCATCATCGCGGCGTGCACCTATGTGATCTCGCTGTTCTTCTGGCCGACGCCCGCCGTGCCGCTGGTCTCGGCCATTCTGCTGCCGGCCGCCATCGCAGCGGGCCTGCCGCCGCTTGCAGGCGCCATGGCGATTGCGATCTCCGGACAAGGCATGGCGCTTTCGTCCGACTATGTCATCGGAGTGGCGCCCGGGATCAGCGCCAAGGCGGCGGGGGCGGCGGTCAGCGCCTCGGCGGTCGCCGACCGTGCGCTGGTGCTCTCACTGATCACCGGGTTCATCGCGCTCGGCATCACGTACCTGCTGATCCGGCGTCATATCGTCCCGGGCAGCCCGGCGCTGCTCAGCGCCTGGCAGGCGCGCGCGCAGGACGGCACGCTGGCCGCGATCGAATCGGAGGGCAGTTTCGACAAGGCGGAGATTGCCCGCGGCACGAGCTACGAGCAACCGCCGGGCATGCCGCCCCGCGTGGCGGAAACGCCGGAGGAGCAACGACGCATCAAGTGGTCGCGGGTATTCGCCGTGGTGACTCCGCTGGCCTTTCTTGGTGTGATCGCCGTGATGGTGCTGCCGCGCATCTTCCCCGGCTTGCCGCCGCTGCGTGGGGGCGATGCGGCGGCGCTGGTGGGCGGCGTCGCGGTTGCGCTGATGATGCTGGTGACACTGGCCGCGGAAGGGCCGCGGCGGATGCTGGACGTCTGTCCGGATCACATCACCGACGGATTCGTGTTCGCGTTCAAGGCCATGGGTTCGGTGCTGCCGATCGCCGGCTTCTTCTTCATCGGGGCGCATGACACGGCCGCGCAGATTCTTGGCGTGGACAGCGCGCAGGCCCCCGGCCTGCTGTTCGAAATCATCGCTTCGGCCCAGCACCTGATTCCGTCGAACCATTTCCTGGTCGCCTTTGGCGTCCTGCTCGTCGGCATGGTGACGGGCATCGACGGCTCGGGCTTCGCCGGTTTGCCGCTGACCGGCACGTTGTCCGGCGCGCTGGGACCGGTGGTCGGCATCGACCCCGCCACGCTGGCCGCGGTCGGGCAAATGGGTGCGGTGTGGACCGGCGGCGGCACGCTCATCGCCTGGTCATCCCTGATCGCCGTTGCGGGCTTCGCGCGCGTGCACGTGCTCGATATGGTGCGCGCGCTTCTGTTGCCGGTCGTCGTGGCGCTGTTCATATCGACGATCTGCGCCATCCTGATCTGGCAGTGACGGAACGCCCCTGGGGAGGGGCGCCGATATGAGCGAGGCAGAGCGCCGCCCTGGACGGCGCTCCGCCTCACCCCCCGCCGATTTGCCGCGTCATCCGCGGATCGCGTCGGGTATTCCCTAGGCAAGGCGGCGCGGCGCGTCTCGGATTACAGTATACAATGTGCAGTATGTCGCTCCGGCTGCCGCGCAGCCCGGTCCCTTACCCTACTGCATCGAGGCGCCGCCCGTGGAAGACCTGAAAAATCGCGAATTCCTGAACTACATCGCCGGCAAATGGACGCGCTGCGCCGCCGGCAAGACGGTGCCCAATGTCAATCCGGCCGACACCGACGACATCGTGGGCCTGTTCCAGGCCTCCGATGCGGCCGATGGCGCGGCGGCCGTGGCCGCCGCGCAGAATGCGTTCGAACGGTGGAAGAACACGCCGATCTCCAAGCGGGCTCAGATCCTGTTCCGGGCCGCGGACCATCTGGAAGCCCACGCGGCGCAGATCGCCGAGGAGCTCACCCGGGAAGAGGGCAAGGCCGTGAACCAGGCCAGGGACGAAGTCCTGCGTTCGGCGCAGACCTTGCGCTTCTACGCGGCCGAGGGGCAGTCCTTCACCGGCGAGACCTTTCCCAACGACGATCCCGATATGGTCGTCTACAGCCAGCTGGAACCGCTGGGCGTGGTGACCGTGATCTCGCCCTGGAACTTTCCCGTGTCGATTCCGGCGCGCAAGATCGCCCCGGCGCTCATCATGGGCAATACCGTCGTGTTCAAGCCCTCGTCGGATGCGCCGCTGAGCGGCTACCGCCTGACGGAAGCCTTCGTCGAAGCGGGAATCCCCGAAGGCGTGCTCAATTTCGTTACCGGCTCGGCCTCGGCGGTGGGGCCTTCCATCACGCAGGCGCCGGAAGTGCGCGCCATTTCGTTCACCGGGTCGACGGCTGCAGGCGAGCAGATCCACCGGTCGGTGGGCATGACCACCCGGACGCAGATGGAGCTGGGCGGAAAGAACCCCCTTATCGTGCTCGCCGATGCCGACCTGGACAAGGCGGTGGACCTGACGATCAAGGGCGGGTTCTCGCTGACCGGGCAGGCGTGCACAGGTACGAGCCGGGTCCTGGTGGATCGGCGCGTCAAAAGCGCCTATACCGAAAAGCTGCTGGATAAGGTCAAGACCATGAAGATAGGCAGCGGGATGCAGCCGGGCTGCGACCTGGGGCCCCTGGCAACCGCGCGCCAGCTGGACACCGTGCTCTCCTATGTGGCCATCGGCAAGCAGGAAGCCACCCATCTGTACGGGGGCGACCGCCTGACCGACGGCGACCTTGCCAAGGGCTATTACGTGTCCCCGGCCATCTTCACCGACGTGACGCAGCAGATGCGTATTGCCCGCGAGGAAATCTTCGGCCCGGTCATCGCCATTATCGAAGTGGACGGCTATGAGGACGCCATCGCCAAGGCCAATGACACCGAATACGGTTTGTCCGCCGCCATCGCGACGACCAGCGCGGCCTACGCCCACCGTTTCGCGAAGGACATCCAGGCCGGGACGGTCAAGATCAACCGCACGACGACGGGCAACCTCATCAACGCGCCATTCGGCGGCTTGAAGCGGTCCAGTACCTCGACGTTCCGGGAATCGGGCAGGGTAGGCCTTGAGTTCTATACGCAGATCAAAACCGTCTACCGGGCCGCTTGAGACGCATCGGCCGTCGCATTATCTCCGCCAACATCAGCTAGGACAGCCATGAAACAGGTATACCGACTGGAACTGGAAGAAGCACGGGTCATGATCGCGGCTGCGATCGCCAAATCCCGCGAAATCGGCGTATTGGAAACCGTCTGCGTGGTGGACGACGGCGGCTATCCCATCGCCATGGAGCGCATGGATGGCGCGCGCGTGACCGGGCCGCAGATCGCCTGGAACAAGGCCTTCACCGCCGCCGGCCACAAGCGCTCGACGCATCTGTTCAACACGCCTCCCAATGGCCCCGCGCTGCCGGGCAACGAGGCGTTCGGCATCCAATGGAGCTTCGATGGCAAGTTCGCGGTTTTCGTCGGCGGTTTTCCCATCGTCGTCAATGATGAAGTCATCGGCGGCGTGGGCCTGAGCGGCGGCAATGGCGAGCAGGACACGAAGGCGGGCCTGGCCGCGCTGCAGGCCCTGGCCGACATGCTGGGCGAAAAAGGCATGAAGGTCACAGTCGCGGCGGACATCAAGAAGTAGACAGGCAACCACGGAGGTCCCGTCATGGCCCATCGCGTCATTCTGCTCGAATCCGCTGCCAGTTTCGAAGTCGGCGACGGCGAAGCCATTCTGGACGCCGCTCAGCGCGCCGGCGTCGCCCTGCCGCATGAGTGCACGTTCGGCGGCTGCGGCACGTGCCGCATAAAACTGGCGGAAGGCCGGGTCGCGTACGAGGAATTTCCCATGGCGCTGACCGAGGCCGAACACGCCCAGGGCTACGCGCTCGCGTGCCAGGCCCGGCCGCTCACGGACCTGTTGGTCACCGTCCCGCCGCGCGGGCCGGCATTGCCGGACCCGGTCCGGATCACCGCCTCGCTGGCCGGTATTCGTACCGCCTGCGATGACGTGCTGCACGTCACCCTGACGGTGCCGCCCGGTAGTTTGCCGGCGTACCTGCCTGGCCAGTACATCAACATTCTGCTTCCCGACGGCAGCACGCGCAGCTTTTCCATGGCGTCGCCGCTACGTGATGACGGATCGTCGATCGAATTTCATATCCGCCGCATTCCAGGCGGGTATTTCACCGACACGGTGCTGCGGCAAGCGCAACTGGGCATGCCGCTGGAAATCGAGGTCCCCCTGGGCACATTCTGCTATCACGAAGAGGATTACCGGCCGCTGCTCATGGTCGCCACTGGGACTGGGCTGGCGCCCATCAAGGCGATCCTTGAATCGCTGCTGGACAATCCCGACTGCCCGCCCGTCACGCTGTATTGGGGCATGCGCACCGAAGCAGACCTGTATATGCGCGACGTTATCGAAAGTTGGAAGGGCCGGCTGTACGAGTTCGAGTTCGTCCCCGTGCTGTCGCGCGCCAGCGCGTCGTGGCAAGGCCGTCGCGGTCATGTCCAGGATGCCGTGGCCGAGGACTTCCATGACCTGTCGGAGCACGCGATCTATCTGTGCGGGTCTCCCAACATGATCACCGAGGCCAAGGCCGTGTTCGCCACCCTGGGGGCCAGCCTGGACCACATGTACGCGGACAGTTTCACGTTCCAGCATGCAATGGCGGCGGAGCAAGCCTAGGCCGCGATGAAGCGGCCTGCCTGCCCGCCGCCGCAATCGCTACGCGCGCGCGGCGCGGGCCAGCGTGTCAAGCTGTCGCGCGCGGTAGTGATGCCAAGTCGCCGGCCCGGATCCAATGAACCTGCGAATGCCGTCGACATACTTCGATATGCCTTTTCGTCCATTCAGCCGCTTGTCCAGCTTTCTCTTCACCGCCGGATCCAGGCGGCGTAAGCCGGCTGCATAGAGTTCCAGCTCGCTTTGATGGCCGGGCATGTCGATCTCGGCATCTGCCAGTGCGTCCAAGGCGGACAAAAGATCCTTGGGACGGCTGGAAAGCGCATCCGCCAAGGTTGCGATGGCGCGGCTGGCGCGGCGAACGGCCTTTTCCTTTTCCAAAGCGCATCGCACCCTGCTGTAGAAGTCGCGTGAGATCCGTTCAAGGTCGGTAAGAGGCTCGTCCCGACCGGTGGAACGCCGCAAGTCCTCCAACGTGGCGCTCAGCGCGACCAAATCGTCTCCATCGAGCTTGCCGAGCCGATCCTGGATCAGCTGGTCCACCAACGCCTGGGCCTCATCTCCGCGCTTCGCGGTCAGGCGCTTTGTCGCGTTATTCCATTCGTCCAATTGGCCAGCGTTCAGGCCGTTGCCTCCGGCCAAGTGCCGGATCAATTGCTTGGTCTGCGTCCTGACCGCATCCCGGGTTTTCGGCGTTCCGCCGAACGCGGAGCGAATGCGCCCCCACAGGCGTCCAAGGAATGTGCCGTTTTTCGGTATCGATCCATGGGGAGGGAGATAATCCGATGCGTGCGCCGTCAGGGCCGCGGCAACGGGAGCTTCGCCTTGCATCGCTCGCGCGGCGTTGCGCAGCTGCCTTACGTACTTCAGGAGCTGCTCGCGCACAACCAGATCGGGTTCCAGCCTGGCGAGGTGCCGGCGTACTGCAAGCTCAAGCGGACTGTCGCCTTGCTGCGCATCCCGCGCGGATTCGAATGCCTTGGACAGGGCCCGTCGCTGGGCATCCGGCATACTGAACAAGATCCGGACAAGGCTGTCGGCCCGGCATTCCGCCGGATCCCGCAGAATCAGGTCTCCGTCCCACATGGCGCGCAGCGCCGCCTCGAGTTCCGGCGCCGCATCCCGGCCGGCGGCGTCGATCGCGACCGGAACCTGGCGTTGCCATGCCATTGCCCTCGCATGCTCCAGGCATTTTTCTCCGACCACATCGAGCAAGGCCGAGGCGATGTCCAGGCAGGCTTGCGCGCGGCGCGCCTTCGGGCTGTCCGCCTGGACCTTCGCGCCCAGCCGCCTTGCCACATCGCGCAGGATTTTTTGTCTGGTCTTGTCGTCGAGGGCCGCGAGGCGCGACAGGCGGCTCAACGTTTCCAGCGGAAGGCCGCGCAAACGGCCGTCCAGTGTGTCCCGCAGCAGTGCCGCATCGAGCGCGGCGTAGCCGTCGGCCGCGGCCCACTGCGCCAGCGGCGCCAGTGCTTTCGCGATCCTGGCGGCGTCGGGGTGGCCCATGCCTTCCACGGATGGCACCAGGGCACGGTACAGATCCTCGCTGTAGATCCGCAACGGCGTGGGCGGGCTGAGATACCGCACGTCGCCGTGGGGCCGTGGCCGAGGCAGTTCGACCCGTTCACCGGCTTTTGCCGGTGCCGCCGGGCACCCGAGCAGGGCATTCTGCAGCGACGTGATCGCGCTTGACAGGCCCTCGCCATCGTCCGCGGGCGCGACGGCGCGCTGGTGGAGTGGCTGGGAATGGATTTCCGGCACCCGAGGCGCGCTCGGCGTCTGCCGGTGTCGCGCCGCGGCCCCGTCCTGCCGGTCGGCCCCTTTGTGCAACGTTCCGGCGTTGGATTGGCGTCCCGCCTGGACCGGCTGCGCCGCGCAAGGCGGTCCGTCGGGCGTGGTCCTGTCGGAGCGCTCGTCCGAAGGCGTTTCGTTGGCGTCCGGCTGCTGTTCACGCGCCACGTGCGCGGTTCCCCGCCGCAGGCTCGCTCTCGGCGGCGCAACGGGCCGCTCTTTGCGCAAATTGTGCTTGGCGCCGGGATCGTCCGCGGTGTCCGGAAGGGGGCCGGCATCGCGTCCGGCACCCCGGCATGTCGGCCCGGCATACGGCCCGACATACGGTCCGACATACGGCCCGACATACGCCTCGGTATCGTCCTCGCCGAATGGATTGAGCCCCCGGGGATAATCGTCGGCCAGCTCCGTATCGTCATTGTGGAAGGGGTTGCGATCACGAGGGTAGCTGTCGACGACCGCGTCGACGTCATCGCCGAACGGATTGTGCCCGCGAGGGTAGCCGTCGACGAGCCTGAGATGCGTGGCGGGAGGGGCCGGCTCACGCTTGTCGGAAAGCGCTGACCGGGGAATGCCATCGCGCTTGCGGGCTTCGAATGTAGGGTGGTTCGTGTTGCCTGTCATGGCCGGCATGCCGTTGAGGCTGTCCACGTTCTTGGGCTGGCGGACGGTGGAGGTTTCACGCATGTGCTGCTGCAAGTCCTTCGTTCGGGCTGAGTAAGGTAAAGACATGGCGCGCATGACGCGGCCATGCGCATGCCGCAACGTCGGTGGCGCGGGCCGCGGCACGGGTTCGAGGCTTGCCAGCTCGGATACGCCTGAATTTTCATGTGTCCGTGCCGCGCGTTCCGGCGCCGCGGTCTTGGCGCGCAGGCATATGGCGTCGCGCGATGCAGGGCCATGCGTTCGCGGAGACCTTGAATGCCGCCGGCTATCCCCGCCAAGGCGGTATAGTCGCGCCATCGCAATCGATCGCCAATGAGGTTTCAATGCCGCACGCCAAGGATGCGGAGCAAGACCATTCGCATGCTCATGCTGGTCACGACCATCACCATGGCGCGACGGACGAGCGCCGGTTGATCTGGGCGCTGGCCGTCATCGTCCTCTTCATGCTTGTCGAGGTCGCGGGCGGCCTGCTTTCCGGCTCCCTGGCCCTGTTGGCCGATGCGGGCCATATGGTCAGCGACGCGGCGGCGCTGGCGTTCAGTTGCGTGGCGCTGCGGATGGGACGCCGGTCTGCGACCCCGCGCATGTCCTACGGGTATCGCCGCCTGGAAATCCTGGCTGCCTTCGTCAACGGTCTGGCCCTGTTCGCGATTGCGGTGTGGATCACGGTGGAGGCGATCATCCGCTTCCAGGCGCCCGTCCCGGTGCTGCCAGGAACCATGCTCGCGGTGGCCGCCGCCGGCCTTGGGGCCAATATCGTTGCGTTCCTGATTCTGCACGGCGGCGACCGTGGCAACCTCAACATGCGGGGCGCCTTGCTACACGTGCTCGGCGATCTGTTGGGCTCCGTGGCCGCCATCGCCGCCGCCGTCGTGATCATGTTCACGGGCTGGACGCCTATCGACCCAATCCTGTCCATTTTCGTGGCGCTGATCGTGTTGAGAAGCGCCTGGCATCTGGTGCGATCGACCGCGCACATCCTGCTAGAGGGCACTCCCTATGGGCTCGAGCCGGAAACCGTCAAGGCGGATCTGGAGGGCAACGTGCCGCAGGTCGCGGTGGCGCACCATATCCATGCGTGGTCGATCACCGCCGAGCAGCATCTGCTGACCTTGCACGTCGTGCCCCGCAAGGGCGTCGCACCTCGGGAGGTGATCGAGGCCGTGCGCCGGCGCGTGGAGGAACGGTTCAATATCGGCCATGTCACCGTCCAGGTGGAAGAGCCTGACGATCCCCTCAACAACAATGACCGGGCGCCAGCACACCGCTGTCCTGGCGCGGGTTCCGAACAAGGATGTCTATGAGCGCGATTCGTATCGGTATCGCCGGCTTTGGCGCAATTGGCCAGTCGGTGGCGAAATCCCTGGATGCCGGCGCGGTGCCCGGCGTGGCGTTGTCGGCGATCGCAGTGCGCGATCTGGCGCGGCGGCCGGACTTCGCATGGCGTGGAGATGCGCCCGTGTTCACGACCTTGGCGGGACTGGAGCCGCTGTGCGATGTGGTGATCGAATGCGCGCCCGCGTCGGTTTTCGAAGAAGCGGTCGCTCCCGCGCTGAAGGCGGGCAAGAAGGCTGTGGTGTTGAGCTCCGGCGCTTTGCTCTCCCATCCCCAGTTGATCGAGCTTGCGCGCGCGCACGGGGGCCAGATCCTGGTGCCTTCGGGCGCCATCCTCGGCCTGGACGCCCTGACGGCGGCGGCCGAAGGGACCATCCATTCCGTCACGATGATCACCCGCAAGCCCGTGCGCGGCCTGCTGGGCGCGCCCTATCTGACCGAGAACAATATCGACATTTCCAGCATCACCGAGCCCACACTGATCTTCCGCGGCAGCCCGCGGGAAGCCGCCGTTGGCTTTCCCGCGAATCTCAACGTGGCGGTCAGCGTGTCGCTGGCCGGGATAGGGCCCGACCGCACCACCCTGGAGATCTGGGCCGACCCGCGCCTGGAGCGCAATGTGCACCGGGTGGAAGTGGATGCCGATTCCGCTTCGTTTTCCATGGAAATTCAGAACATCCCATCGGAAAACCCGAAAACGGGCCGCATCACGGCGCAAAGCGTACTAGCCGCCTTGCGCAAGCTGAACGGCCCGCTGCGCGTCGGCACCTAGGCGTGCCCTAAGGGCGTCATCGCCGGGCTTGCGGTGCCGGAATCAGCCTTTCGGCCAGACGCCCGAACTGCCGCGGCGATGGCTGCCGACCAAGTGGGTATCGATAATGCCCGTCGCTTCCATCAGCGCGTGCATGGTCGTCGGCCCGACGAAAGCGAATCCACGCGCGCGCAGGGCCTTGCTCAAGGCAATGGATGCTTCCGACGTGGTGGGAATTTCGGCCAGCGTGCGTGGCGCTGGCGTGGCGGCGGGCTGGAATGACCAGACGAATTCGGCGAGGCCGCCCTCGGCGCGCAGCTTCAGCGTTGCCGCGGCGTTGCCGATGGTCGCCAAAATCTTCGCGCGGTTGCGGACGATGCCGCTATCCGCGAGCAGCCGGTCGACGTCGGCAGGGCCATAGGCCGCGACCGCTTCGGGATCGAAGTGGTGGAAGGCGGCCCGGAATGCTTCGCGCTTGCGCAGGATCGTCGCCCACGACAAACCGGATTGAAAACATTCCAGGGTCAGCCGTTCGAACATGCCGCGCTCGTCGCGCACCGGCATGCCCCATTCGGTGTCGTAATACTGCTGCAGCAGGGGATCCACGGCGGCCCACGGCGGCCGCGCCAGTCCGTCCGGACCGATGACCAGCCCGCTGTTTTCGTACTCTTCACCGGTCTCGTCCGCCTTCGTCACCGCACTCATCGCTGTGTCAGTCCATTCATCCCAAAGGTGCGCGACGGATTGTCGCGCGCGGTTGTCCCCGCCCCTTCCAGGGCCAGCAGCGCCGCCTTGGCCGGAAGGCCGCCGGCGAATCCGGTCAGGCCTCCGGACGCCCCGACTACCCGATGACACGGCGCCACGATGGAGATCGGGTTCCTGCCGTTCGCCGCGCCCACGGCACGTACGGCGGTCGCATGACCGATGCGCAGGGCAATGTCCCGGTAGCTGCGCGTCTCGCCATAAGGGATCTCGAGCAGAGCCTGCCAGACGCGCTTCTGGAACTCGGTACCGCAGAAATCCAGGGGCAGATCGAAGCAAACGCGTTCGCCCGCGAAGTACTCCCTCAACTGCCGTTCTGTCTCCAGCAAGGTGGCGTCCCGCGGATCCTCGCGCATCGGTCCCAGCCGCACGCGGCCCGGTTTGTCGTTTTCCCACAGGATCGCGACGAGTTTCGCCGCGCGCGCCACCAGCGTCAATTTGCCCACCGGTGTCTGCACGGTTTTGTAGACGTAAGCCATGTAACGCCCCCTTGGAAGAAAAGTTGCGTGGGTCGTATTCCTGGGGGCAGTGTAGGCGGACCGGCGCTGCGCGAAACTCCAATTCTTGCGCTGCCGTTCGACATTCCGTGCGGGCATATGCGGCCATTCCGGCGACCGGCCGGTCGGCCGATGGGTCAGACCCGTTCGAGGGGATGATGGGGCGGCGGAGGCAGTTCGAACCCGATGGAATCGCCCGGCCGCACGACGCCGCCCGCCCGGACGACCGTCATGATCCCGGCCTTACGGATCAATGCGCCGTCCGTCCGGCGATCCACAACCGCCTTGAGCAGGCCGGAGCGGAATTTGTCGATTTGCGCGCAGGGGTTGCGCAGCCCGGTGACTTCCAAGACGACCGAATCGCCGATGCGCAGCAAGGCGCCACGGGGCAATCCCAGCAGATCGATGCCCGAAGTGGTGATGTTCTCGCCGAGCTGCGCCGGCTGGACGTCGAATCCCTTGCCCCGCAGTTCCTCGAACAGCTCTGCATGGATCAGGTGCACCTGCCGCAGGTTCGGCTGCGTCGGATCGGCCGCCACGCGCGAACGATGCTGCACCGTGACGCCTTGATGGGCGTCGCCTTCAACCCCAAGCCCCTGGATGATGCGTATCTCTCGTGCGGGCTGCTTGGAAAAGCGGTGCTCAGCGTCCCTGGCAACGGCCACCACGCAGGCCTGAGTCATGAATATCTCCACAAACCGGGCGCGCGCCATGCAGGGCACGCGTATCAGGTCTTATAGCAGGTGAAGATGACGGTTTTGTCTTCGGCGGGGGCCACCGGCGCGATCTGACAATGAGATCGCCGCACGACTGCAAACGCAAATGAAAATGCCCAGCACAAAGCTGGGCATTTGGGATCCTTGGTGGCCTGGGGCGGAATCGAACCACCGACACAAGGATTTTCAATCCTCTGCTCTACCAACTGAGCTACCAGGCCAACGGAAGCCCGCAACTATACACAATTTTTCGAGCTCGTGCATGGCGCGGGCGTTGATTGGTAGCAAAGCGCTATAATTTTGCGCATCCCAGACGGTGCGTCCTGCCTTCGGCGGTTTGACTTTGTCCTGTCCGTACGGCGTGACGCGGCCTCTGACCCTGACCCCGATGGCCTGCGCAGCCGCGCAGACGATAGGCAAATGTCGGTAGACGTTCTTACTTTCGGCTTGAATCACACGTCCGCGCCGGTTTCCGTGCGCGAACGCGTCGCCATGCCTATCGACCTGCTGCGTCCGGCTTTGGAAGGCCTGCGATCCGCCTTCGGCGGCGCAGTGCGCGAAGCCGCCATTCTTTCCACCTGTAATCGCACCGAGGTCTACTGTGCGGCGGAGCCGCAGGTGGCCGAACATCTGCCTGCCTGGCTGGCCGACGTCAACAAGGTCGAAGCGGTGGATCTGCGCCCCCACCTTTACCAGCATCAGCGCGACGGCGCCGTGCGCCACGCTTTCCGGGTGGCCAGCGGGCTCGATTCCATGGTGCTGGGCGAGCCGCAGATCCTTGGGCAGATGAAAGACGCCGTGCGCGCCGCCGACGAGGCAGGCTCGCTCGGGACGCTGTTGCACCAGTTGTTCCAGCGTACCTTTTCCGTCGCCAAGGAAGTCCGCTCGAACACCGACATCGGCGCCCATTCCGTATCGATGGCGGCCGCGGCGGTGCGCTTGGCCGAACGCGTATTCGGAAGCCTGGGCGATGCCCGCACGCTGTTCATCGGCGCCGGGGAAATGATCGAACTTTGCGCCACCCACTTCGCCGCGCAGCAGCCCCGCGAGATGGTCGTGGCCAACCGTACGATCGAACGCGCGGAAACGCTGGCCAACCGCTTTTCCGCCGGGACGATGCGGCTGGCCGATCTGACCGACCGGCTGGCGGAGTTCGACGTCATCGTTTCCTGTACGGCCAGTTCCCTGCCCATCCTCGGGCTGGGGATGGTCGAACGCGCCACCCTGCAGCGCCGCCACCGTCCCATGGTCATGATCGACCTGGCCGTGCCGCGCGATATCGAGCCGGAAGTCGGCAGGCTGGACGACGTCTATCTTTATTCGGTGGACGATCTGGGCCGGCTGGTGCAGAGCGGCACCGACGCCCGCCGGGCCGCCATGGTGCAGGCCGAGGCCATCATCGAAACCCGCGTGCGCAATTTCATGCAGTGGATGGCCACGCGGGAAGTCGTGCCGGTCATCCAGGACCTGCAGCGCGGGGCGGAAGACGTGCGCGCCGCTGAGCTGGAACGCGCGCGCCGGCTGCTCGCGCGCGGCGAGTCGCCGGAAGCCGTGCTGGAGCAACTGGCGCACGGCCTGACGCAGAAGTACCTCCACGGTCCCCTGGCCGCGCTCAACCGCAGCGAAGGCGCCGAGCGGGATCAGCTGTTGTCCCTGGTGCCCCGTCTGTTTCCCGGCCGCGATACGCGGCGTTAGCGACGCTCGCCGCCTCCTCAATCGCCGGCGCCGGCTGAGCCGCGCCGTCCGTTTCCCTTTTCTTCCCTGATCTGCCCTATGAAACCATCCATGCGTGACCGGCTGGAGCAGTTGTCCCGCCGCCTGGTCGAAGTGGACGCCTTGCTCGCCGAACCCGACACGGCCGCCGACATGGACCGCTTTCGCAAGCTGTCGCGCGAGCGGGCCGAAGTCGAACCCGTCGTGGCCGCCTTCGCGGCGTATCGGAGCGCGGAAGACGACCTGGCGACGGCGCAGGAAATGCTTTCCGATCCGGAAATGAAGAGCATGGCCGAAGAAGAAATCCGCCTTGCCAAGGGCAAGATCGAGGAACTCGATGCGTCGCTGCAGCGCCTGCTGTTGCCGCGCGATCCCGACGACGCCCGCAGCGTTTTCCTGGAAATCCGCGCCGGCACCGGCGGCGACGAGAGTGCGCTTTTCTCCGGCGACCTGCTGCGCATGTATACGCGCTACGCCGAGCGGCAGGGATGGCGGGTGGAATTGATGTCGGAAAGCCCCTCGGAGCTGGGCGGGTACAAGGAAGTCATCGTCCGGATCGAAGGCGACGGGGTATACGGCCGGCTCAAGTTCGAGTCCGGGGCGCACCGCGTACAGCGCGTGCCGGCGACCGAAGCGCAGGGCCGCATCCACACGTCGGCCTGCACGGTCGCGGTGATGCCCGAGGCCGACGAGGTCAGCGAGATCGTCATCAACCCTGCCGATCTGCGCATCGACACCTTCCGCGCCAGCGGCGCAGGCGGTCAGCACATCAACAAGACGGACTCCGCAGTGCGCATCACGCATATCCCGACCGGACTGGTGGTCGAGTGCCAGGACGACCGCTCCCAGCACCGGAACAAGGACAAGGCGATGCAGGTGCTGGCCGCCCGTCTGAAGGACAAGCAGTTGCGTGAACGGCAGAGCAAGGAAGCGGCCGAGCGCAAGAGCCTGGTCGGCACGGGAGACCGCTCCGAACGCATCCGCACCTACAACTTTCCGCAGGGCCGGTTGACCGACCACCGCATCAATCTGACGCTGTACAAGCTGCAGCAGATCATGGAAGGCGACCTGGACGAGTTGACCAACGCGCTGGTCGCCGAGCACCAGGCCGAGCAGCTGGCGGCACTGGGCGAAGAGGTCTGAGTGGCCTGCGCCAAGGACATCCTGTTCGCCTCGGGGCTGCCGCGGCTGGAAGCCCGCATGCTGCTGGAGCACGTGCTGGAGAAGCCGCGGGCATGGATCCTGGCTCACGACACCGATCCGCTGCCGTCCGAGGCGGTGCGCGCCTTTACGGTGCTGGCGGCGCGCCGGGCGGCGGGCGAGCCCATGGCCTACCTGGTGGGCCAGCGCGAGTTCATGGGGCATATGTTCAAGGTCACGCCCGATGTGCTGATTCCCCGGCCCGAGACGGAGCTGCTGGTGCAGGCCGCGCTGGAATGGCTGCAAGGCTTCGAGTCCGTGTCCGTGCTGGACCTGGGAACGGGCAGCGGGGCAATCGCCATCTCGATTGCGCTGGCGCGCCCCGATGTGGCGGTCCTGGCGACGGACCGAAGCGTGAAGGCCCTGAAGGTGGCCGCCGAGAACGCCGTCAGGCTGGGGGCGCACCTGCATTTCGCCGCCGGCGACTGGTATGAGGCGCTGACCGCGGAGCAGAAATTCGACGTGATCGTGTCCAATCCCCCTTATATCTCCCGCGAAGACCCCCACCTGGAAAAGGGCGATCTGCGTTTCGAGCCGCGGCTGGCGCTGACGGACGATGCGGATGGTCTGGACGCCTTGCGGGTCATCATCGGCGGCGCCAGGGCGCACCTGAAGCCGGGCGGCGTGCTGTGGGTCGAGCATGGCTGGGACCAGGCCGAGGCGGTACGCCGGCTGCTGGCCGAAGCCGGCCTGCGGGGGGTGGACAGCCGCCGCGATCTGGCCGGCATCGAACGCATTTCGGGCGGGTATCTCTGAAAACCGGCGGATACCTATAATTGAAAGAACTTTCCTCTTTGCGAGCGAACCATGAGCGACGTTCAAGAATTCATCCGCGAGACCGTGACGCAACACCCGGTCGTGCTTTTCATGAAAGGCACGGCGCAGTTTCCGCAGTGCGGGTTCTCGGGCAAAGCCATCCAGCTGCTGAAAAGCTGTGGCGTGAAAAAGCTGGTCACGGTCAATGTCCTGGAGGACGATGAGGTCCGCCAGGGCATCAAGGAATACTCCAACTGGCCGACGATCCCGCAACTGTATGTGGGCGGCGAATTCATCGGCGGATCGGACATCATGGGCCAGATGCACGAAAGCGGCGAGCTCAAGACGCTGCTGGACAACGCCGGAGTCACTGCGTGACGCAGGATGCACGCCGGCTGGTCGTCGGCGTGACGGGTGCGACGGGATCACTGTACGCGGTGCGCCTGCTGCAGGCCCTGCGCGGCGTGCCCGACGTGGAATCGCACCTGGTCGTATCGTCTGCCGGCGTGCTGAATATCAAGCACGAGCTCGGCATGACGCGGCAGGCGCTGCACGACATGGCGGACCGCGTCTACAGCGTGCGGGACGTCGGCGCGGCCCTGGCCAGCGGCGCCTTCCCGACCGCCGGCATGGTGATCGCGCCCTGTTCCATGCGGACGCTGGCCGCGGTGGCGCACGGGCTCTCTGACAATCTCATCACGCGCGCCGCCGACGTCACCCTGAAGGAACGGCGCCGCCTGGTCATGCTGGTGCGCGAAACGCCCTACAACCTGGCGCACCTGCGCAACATGACGGCGGTGACGGAAATGGGCGGCATCGTGTTCCCGCCGCTGCCGGCTTTTTACTTCCGGCCCCAATCCATCGAAGAGATGGTGGACCATACCGTGGCCCGCGTGCTTGAGATGTTCGATATCCCGGTGGCCGGTCCGCGCTGGGAAGGCGCGGACTGACCGCCGCTTACTCGAACCGCACGAAGCTCAGCACCTGTTCGCGGTCCTGGCCGGCTGCATTGCCAGGCGTATCGTCATGTCCGCAGGCGTCCGCGCCCGGATCCTCCTGGTCGAACGCCGTGTCGCCGTTGGCGTCGGCGATGCCGTTGGGCCGCAGGCCTGCGAAGTCGAACAGCCGCCGGTCCATGAGGTGCGAGGGCACTACGTTGGCCAGCGCGTTGAATACATTCCACGCGCGGCCCGGGTGTTTGCGATCCCATTCCTGCACCATGCGCCCCACTTCCTTGCGCTTCAGGTTCTCCTGGGATCCGCAAAGGTTGCACGGGATGATGGGAAAGCCTTTGTGCGCCGCGTAGGCCGCCATCTCGGCTTCCGGTATGTACGCCAACGGGCGGATCACGGTGTGGCGGCCGTCGTCGGAAACCAGCTTGGGCGGCATGGCCTTGAGCTTGCCGCCATAGAACAGGTTCAGGAAGAAGGTGCCCAGGATGTCGTCGCGATGGTGGCCGAGCGCGATCTTGGTGGCGCCCAGTTCGTCGGCGACGCGATACAGGATGCCGCGCCGCAGCCGTGAACAGAGCGAGCACATCGTCTTGCCCTGCGGGATGACGCGAGTGACGACGGAATAGGTGTCCTGCGTCTCGATGTGGAAAGGCACGCCCAGACTGCGCAGATAGTTCGGCAGGACGTCCGCGGGGAAGCCGGGCTGCTTCTGGTCCAGGTTGACGGCAATCAGCTCGAAAGGGAAGGGCGCGCGTTCGCGCAGGCGCATCAGGATGTCGAGCAGGCCGTAGGAATCCTTGCCGCCCGACATGCAGACCATGACGCGGTCGCCGGCTTCGATCATGTTGTAGTCGGAGATGGCGCGCGTCGTTTCGCGGGCCAGCCGCTTCGCCAGCTTGTTGGCCTGCACGCGGGCTTTATCGTGCGCGGCGCGGCCGCCGGCGGGCGCGCCGCCGCGGGGGACTGACGGCGCAGCAGCCGCTGTGGGCCCCAAGGCGGGCTGGCCGGCGGCAGGCGCCGCATCGGGCATGAGGCCGGCCGCAGAGGCGGATGGGACGGATGCCGGGGCAACCGCGATGGAAGTGTCGGGAGCGTTCATGATTGGAAAGCGGTCATGGTTGCGCGCGATCCCGGATCAGCGCGAGGTGTAGATCTCCACGCCAACCGCGGCGCAATCCGAAAAGGCCATGGGCTTGCTGATGCGCACGCGCACCGCCCGGATCTCCTTGAAATCGGCCATCAGCCGGTCGGCGACGCGTTCGGTAAGCGTTTCAATCAGGTTGACGTGGGCGTGGGTGCATTCGGCGACGATGGCTTCGCGCAAGGCGCGGTAATCCAGCACGCTGTGGATGTCATGGTCGTCGACGTCGCGGGTGATGTCCACGTCGATTTCGGCATCGACGTGCAGCGGCTGCGTCGCGCGTCTTTCATGTTCCAGAATGCCGATGCGGGCGTCCAGTGCCAGGCGGGAAAAGAAGATGCGGCGGGTAGGCATGGTCAAGCGGATTCCTGTGTGCCGGCCACCGGTATCGGCGGGCCGGCGCCGCCGGGGCGGCGCGGGGACGTTTCGATGTGCCGCATTGTATGCGGCTCCGTGCCGCGCCTTTGCGGCGTCCAGGCCGATCGGTCGTTGCCGGCGCGGGCGTCCGGCGCTGTCGCTACAATCGACGCCGGATGCAGAATACCCGACCCAACCACAAGGAAAGCCCGGAAGGAATGCGGGAAGACAGCGATGCCATCATTGTAGGCGGCGGCCCGGCCGGCGCCTCGTGTGCGATCTGGCTGGCGCGGCTCGGCCTGTCGCCGCTGCTCGTCGATGCAGCTGCCCGCCTGGGCGGGCTGGAAAACGACAACCCTTTTCGCGACGACTGGATTGCGGTGCTGCCCGGCGTGACGGGCCAGCAGGTGGCGGCCAATATCGCGCAGAGCGTGGCGGCGGCGCGGGTGCCGGCCCTGACTGGGCATCGCGCGCTGCGGGTGGCGCGGCGCGACCGTGGATTCGACGTATCGCTGTTGACGCCCTACGGTACGCCGGCGCGCGTACACGGACGCTTTCTCGTGATCGCATCCGGCGTGCGGGCGCGCAATCTGCCGGGCGCCGAGCCGGGGCAGACGTGGCCCGGCGTGCTTGTCGGCCCCGGCGTAGCGGTTCATGAGCAGGACTACCGCGGACTTTCCGTGGCCGTGCTGGGCGGCGGGGACAACGGTTTCGAGAACTATGCCTTCGTGCGGGGCCGCGGCGCGCGGGAAGTGCACCTTTATTCCCGCACGGTGCGCGCCAGGCCGCAGCTGGTCGCCGCTGCCGATACGCGCGATCTGCACGTGGGCGCTTATGCCGTGGACCCGGTGGCGCGCAGCGTCAACGGCCGGCGCTATGACCTCATCCTGGTGTTCTATGGCTGGGAGCCTCAGGCGGCCTTTGCCGACAGCCTGCAACTGGCGCGCGACGCGCGCGGCTACATCATGACGGACAGCCGTACGGCGCTCACCAGCGCCGCAGGGGTGTACGCCATCGGCGAGGTCGCCAATCGCATGCATCCCTGCGTGGTGACGTCGATGGCCGACGGCGTGGTCGCCGCCAAGGCGATCCAGGCGGAGATCGAACGCCGCGGCTAGACGCCAGGCGGACCCGCGAGGATGCGATCCGTGCATGTCCCGGCCGGGGTTCCATCGGCTTGGTTTATCCGGTCTGCCATCGCCGCCGTGCGCGTCATTGTCCCAGCGACTGCCGCGCCCGCTCGCAAAGGTATTCCGTTACCGCGGGACGGTCGCCCCGGAACACCATGCGAGCCGACTTTTCCGCCATGTGGCGCGCGTACATGGGGTCGTAGTATTCCTCGAGCAGGGCCCGGATCCACGCGCGGTGGCCGTCGCATTCCCCGTGGTCGAGCTGGCGCGACAGCGCGCCGCGCATCAAGCTCATCAGGCGGGCATAGCGCTCGCCGCCGAGCTTGCGCGAGATCGCGGTCAGGCTGTCCTGCAGGCGCTGCGCGAACAAGGCATCCCCGGCATCGCCGTGCGCCGCGGCGAATTCCGCGCGCAGCCCCACCACGTAGTCATCGAGAATGCGTTCGATGCGTTCGTCCAGGCCCGCCTCCAGCCAGACCAGCGGCGCATTGCGGATCGTCTGCTGCAATTCCAGGGGCAGCGCATTGGCGCCGATCAGCCGGCTTTCGTCTTCCAGGACCACGGTATTCCAGCCTTGCGCCTGCTTGCGCAGCAGGTCGATCGCCAGGCGGTGCTCGAAATCGATTTGCGACGGTTGCGGCGTGACGCGCTTGCCGAAGCCCGACCCGCGATGGTTGGCGTGGCCTTCCAGGTCCACCCCGTTGTCCACGGCGTGCAGGACCTCCGTCTTGCCGCTGCCGGTGAGTCCGCCGAGCACCAGATGCCCGGGGGTCAAGGCGCTGACGCGGATGACTTCGGCCAGGTAGGTGCGCATCGCCTTATAGCCGCCGATCACACGTGGATAGGCGATGCCCGCTTCTTCCCTGAGCCATTGCTGCGTGATCTGCGAGCGCAGTCCGCCGCGGAAGCAATAGAGATAGCCTTCGGGATGGGCGCGCGCGAACGCGGCCCAGGCTTCGACGCGCTGCTGCTTGATGGCGCCGGAAACGAGCCGGGTACCCAGCGCGATGGCCGCCTGCTGGCCCTGTTCCTTGTAGCGCAACCCGACCTGTTCACGTTCGCGGTCGTCCATCAGCGGCAGATTCACGGCCGTGGGGAAGGCCCCGCGGGCGAACTCCACCGGCGCGCGAACGTCGAGCAAGGGCACGCCGGACAGGAATAGTTCGCGGTAGGACTCGGCGTCCGGACGGACGCCGGCGGTGTGCAAGGCGGTAGACATGACAGTTTCGATGGCGTAGCGGCCGCTGCCGGCCGCGAAACCGGTGTAAAGGGAATCAGGCGGCGGTCAGTACGCAATCCAGCGCCGGCTGGGCATTCAACCGCACGCGGAACGCGCGCAATTCGTCGCGCCGGAATACGTGCACCGTCACGGTATCCCCGGGACGATACTGCGAAAGCAGGATTTCCAGGCCGGCCGGCGCATCGACGCGCAAACCGTCGATCGCCACCAGCACGTCGCCCGCCGACAAACCGCCTTTGTGCGCGGCGCCGCCTTCCAGCACGGTGGCGAGCGCGATGCTTTCCCCTTGCTTGCGGGTTCGCGCGTCCAGCGAGGGCAGGTTCGATGTCGGCTTCCATTGCAGCGAGATGCCCTGGTCCGCGAGCAGGTCGGCCAGCGGCGGGTCCGTGCGGCCGTTGACCCAACGGTCGATGAAGCCGCGTACGTCCACGCCCGTGGCCTCGTGCACCAGCGCCGGCAGGGCGTCTTCCGGCACGCCTTGCGCCGCGCCGCGGTAGAAATCGCGGCCATAGCGACGCCAGAGCAAGCGCATGACGTCGTCCAGCGAACGCGCGCCGCCGCTCTGCCGGCGCAAGGTCAGGTCCAGCGCCAGCGCGATCAGGGCGCCCTTGGTGTAGTAGCTGACGATCGCGTTGGGCGAGTTCTCATCCTGCTTGTAATAGCGCGTCCACGCATCGAAGGAGCTGTCCGCCACCGATTGCTTCGCGCGGCCCGGCGTGCGCGCCACCGATGTGATCGTCTTGGCCAGCAGACGCAGATAGTCGGTTTGCGTGATGACGCCGGATCGCAGCAGGAAAAGATCGTCGTAGTAGGAAGTGAAGCCTTCGAATACCCACAGCAGCCGCGTCAGGGCGGGCCGCGTCAGGTCATAGGGCGCGAAGGCGGCGGGCTTGATCCGCTTGACGTTCCAGGTATGGAAATACTCATGGCTGACCAGTCCTAGGAAGCCGCGATACCCTTCGCCCTGTCCGGTCTGCCCCTTGACCGGCAGGTCCTTGCGGGCGGCCATCAGGGCCGTGGAAGCGCGGTGCTCCAGCCCGCCATAGCCGTCGCCCGTCACCATCGTCATGAACACGTAGCGGTCGCTGCTGTCCAGGAAAGGCGCGCGGCGGGATTGCGGTTCGAAGAAGGCGATCTGCGTTTCGCAGATCCGTTGCACGTCGCTCGCGATGCGGACAAGGTCCAGCCGGGGCGCGACGCCGGTGAACACCAGTTCGTGTTCGGCGCCGTGCGCGAAAAAGCGGGCGACCTGCGGCGTGCCCATCTCCACCGGATGGTCGATGAGCGCGTCGTAATCCGGCGCCCGGTACAGGCCGAAACCGTGGCGCCGCGCGGCGCCTGGCACGCCGCGCGCTTCGGGCAGGCTGGTGTAGACCTTCCAGCCATCGATGCCAGGGGGCGGTTGCAGTTCCACCAGGCATGGCAGATGGGACTGTCCGGCGACGCAGAGGAACACGCTGGTGCCATTGAAGAAGGCGTGACTTTCATCCAGGTGCGCGCCGCGTACCGACAGGTCCCACGCATAAACCGTGTATTCGACGGTCAACGGCCCATCGGCGGGCGCCGCTTTCCAGCTGTGGTTGTCGGTCTTGACGACCGGCACGGCGCGCCCGCCGGCGCGCGCGCGCAACGTTTCGATGTTGCGGGAGAAATCCCGGATCAGGTAGCTGCCCGGTATCCACGCCGGCAGGGTGAGCGTCTGGCCCTGCGGGTCGGGCGCTTCGACCGTAAGGACGATTCGAAAGCGATGACCCGCCGGGTCGTGGGGTTGCAAGCGGTAAATTATGGGTTGGGGGTCCATTGTTGCGCGGGCGTGATCGAATAAGGGCGATTCTACCCACCCTGCACAGGCGCCATCCGCGCCGAGGTCCGGCCGTCCCCCGGCCCTGCACGCTGCCACAGGCGCGAGGCGGCGGCAACTGTATGCGGTTGGCATGGAGAAAACGACCGCGGGGCGTTATTCTCCGGCCGTCATCATTCCACAACGAAAGGAGGCATCCATGAGTGAATCGGAATCGCTGGTTCTGGTCGAGACGCGCGGTCGCGTCGGTTTGTTGACGTTGAACCGGCCCAAAGCCTTGAACGCCTTGAACGATGCCTTGATGGACGAACTGGGCCGGGCCCTGCTGGCTTTCGAGGACGACAGCTCCATCGGCGCCATCGTCATCACAGGCAGCGAGAAGGCCTTCGCCGCGGGCGCGGACATCGGCGCGATGAAGGACTGGACGTACATGGATGTCTACGGCAGCGAGTACATCACGCGCAATTGGGAAACGCTCAAGCGCGTACGCAAGCCGGTGATCGCGGCGGTTGCCGGCTATGCATTGGGCGGCGGCTGCGAATTGGCCATGATGTGCGACATTGTGGTGGCCGCCGATACGGCCAAGTTCGGGCAGCCTGAAATCAAGCTTGGCGTCATCCCCGGCGCGGGCGGCACGCAGCGCCTGCCGCGCGCCGTAGGCAAGGCCAAGGCCATGGACCTGGTGCTGACCGGACGCATGATGGGTGCGGAAGAGGCCGAACGCGCCGGTCTGGTGTCGCGCGTGGTGCCGGCGGACAAGCTGCTTGACGAGGCGGTCGAGGTGGGTACCGTCATTGCGTCCATGTCGCTGCCGGCCGCCATGATGGCGAAGGAATGCGTGAACCGCGCCTACGAGTCGCCCCTGGCCGAAGGCATGCTGTTCGAGCGGCGCGTGTTCCATTCGCTGTTCGGCACTCCGGACCAGAAAGAGGGCATGGCCGCGTTTGTCGAGAAGCGCAAGCCGAACTTCCACCACCGGTAAGCACGCGGTTTCTTATGGATACGTAGCTGCAGCGTTTGTATCAAGGGCGCGACCTATCCTTTGGGTTCCACGAAATAGGGTCGCCCTCACGGCTGTCCGCCGCGCGGATGAGCAGGCGCGGCGGTTGCTGATGGGGGCGGTCCGGCAACAACAAAGGAGCCCTCCATGCGTACTGTTCCCCATTCCGGCAAATGGCGGCTGGCCGCCCTGGCTTGCGTTTTAGGCGTCAGCGGCATGGCCGTCGCGCAATCCCCGCAGCCGACGCTGCGCCTGGTTTCGCAGACGCCTGTCCCCGCCCCGACGGTTCCTGCCGCGCCGATGAGCGCGCAGGAATTGCACGACACGGCCATCGACGCCTACGTCTATGCCTACCCGATGGTGCTGATGGAGCTTACCCGCCGCAATACGACCAATGTGGCGTCGCCGCTGGACGGGAAGGCGCCCATGAACCAGTTCGGGCATAAAACGGTTTTCCCGGATGCCGCTACGCCGCAG